>JBFFXF010000158.1:0-16987 GCA_041569895.1 Planctomycetota bacterium
CGCTCGAGGGCGGCCTCGCCAGGGGCGTGGAAGACCCAGAGGGCCGCGTCGCGCACCCGGGCCACCGTCTCGAGGACGTCACCGGCGAAGGCGGCGTAGAGGGCGGCCGCTCGCGCCATCCCCACGGCGCGCCCCAGGCGCGTCTTGACCTCGCCCGCCACCGGCGCCTTGACGAAGACCCCGACGTGGCGCCCTGACACTCCGCTCGGCACGCTCATCGGCTGCGTCGAAAAATAATCGCGGAGACCGGGGTGCTTTTCCATAAGAGACGCTGTAAAAATACCTTGACAGCCATCGACCCGGCCCTACAATGAGCGACCGACGGTGAGGCTCTAAAGCCAGTCTACAGCGTAAATTACACCGCCGGTCGCGGGATTTGCGGCGCGCCGGCCGTGGGCTGTCCGGTGGCGACGCGGATGGGAGATCGCGCGTCTCCGGCGGTTGCTCGAGGTCGCCGGCCGTCTCCGATCGCGGTCGGACGCGGCCGAAAATACTCGAGTAAAAAGACCGAAAAGGACGAGGTGAAACTGATAGAGTAGGCGTTGAGCCGCTCTCGAGCGCGCGCCGGCGTGATGGGGCGCGCGAGGGATCGGCAGGGCGCCTTCGGCGTGATGGCATCGGCACGCACCGGCGGACGGCCGAAGTGCGTCCCGCGGCCCATTATGAGAGGACAGAAGACCCTTCCATGAAGACAGAGTCCGAGATCCTCCGCTTCGTGGACACGATCCACCGCGACAAGGAGATCGACAAGGAGCTGATCTTCCAGGCGATCGAGGCCGCCTATCTGACCTCGGTCAAGAAGAAGCTGGGAGAATCGGAGACGCTCCGCGTCCATATCGATCGGGAGAGCGGGGCGATCCACATCTTCGATGGTGACACCGAGCTCGAGGTCGAGGATCTCGGGCGCATCGCGGCCTCCACCGGCAAGCAGGTCCTCTTCCAGAAGATCCGCGAGGCCGAGCGCGACGTCATCTACGAGGAGTACATCGACAAGGTGTCGACGCTGGTCTCCGGTGTCGTGCAGCGCCAGGAAGGCCCCAACCTGATCGTCAGTCTCGGAAAGGTCGAGGGGTTCCTGCCGAAGTCGGAGCAGGTGCCGGGCGAGCGCTTCCGCGTCGGCGAGCGCATCAAGGTGTTGATTCAGGACATCGTCAAGAACGGCAACCGTGTCCGTATCATCCTCTCGCGCGGCAGTCCGGACCTCGTGCGGGCGCTCTTCGAGCTCGAGGTGCCGGAAATCGCGGACAAGACAATCGAGATCAAGGGCATCTCCCGCGAACCGGGGTACCGCACGAAGATCGCGGTCACCACGTACGACCCGAACGTCGACTGCGTCGGCGCGTGCGTCGGCGTACGCGGCTCGCGGATCAAAAACATCGTCGATGAGCTTTTCGGCGAGAAGATCGACATCGTACGCTGGAACGAGTCGATCGAGGTGCTCATCATGAACGCGCTGAAGCCGGCGGAGATCTCGTCGATGGACCTCGACTTCGAGGAGAAGCGCGCCAAGGTCTACGTCAAGCCGGATCAGCAGTCGATAGCCATCGGCAAGCGCGGCCAGAACGTCCGCCTGGCCTCCAAGATGGCCGGCTGGGATATCGACATTGTCACGGTGTCCGACGAGGAGCTCGAGAAGCTGCGTACCGAGGAGTTCGACGAGGAGGGGCGGCCGATCGCCATCGGCATCGTCGGGGACAGTGACGACGACGTCGACACGTCCGCCGCCAAGGGCAGCAACGGCACCGAGGCTGCGGTCGCGGACAGCGGCGAGGCGGACAGCGCCGGCGAGGAGGAGAGCGCCTCGAGGATCGACGACACCGGCGACGAGGCGGAGGAAGCCGGGGAAGCCGACGAGGCGGTCGCCGCGAGCAGTCGCATCAGCGCCGAGGACGAGGCGGACGAAGAATCGGACGAAGAATCGGACGAAGAATCGGACGAAGATGACGGCGTTTCGGATGATGACGCCGTGGATGACGGCGTCGTGGATGAAGACATTGCCGACAGCGTCGCCCGCGCGCGTGGCGGGCAGCTGAGCGCCGTGCCCGGGGACGAGCCCGCCGTGGCGGCGGAGAGCACGGTCGCCGAGCCGGAAGACTCAGACGCCGACACGTGATCGGCGCGTCAGGAGGACCTCTTGGGAGTCCGCGTTTACGAACTGGCACGAGAGCTCGACATCACCAGCAAGGAGCTCCTCGCCTACCTGAAGACCCAGGGCGTCAAGGCGAAGAGCCACATGTCGTCTCTCGAGGAGAACGTCGCGCAGATCCTCCGGGATCGCCTCCCGAAGAAGCTCCAGACGCGCAAGCCGGCGAAGGACGAGGCGCCGAAGAAGAAGACCAAGGCGAAGTCCAAGACCGCGGCGGCTGAGGGGACCGGAAACGGCGGCGCGGTCTCGGTCGCCGAGAAGGCGACCAAGACAAAGAGGACCGCCAAGACGACGAAGGCCCCGCGCGAGGAGGTGGGCCGGGAGGCGCCGGCGCGAGGCACGGGCCGGGAAGAGGGTCAGGCCGATTTCGAGGGCGACGAGGAGAAGAAGCCGAAGCAGAAGCCGACTCGCAAGCGCTTCTTTCCCGGCGCGATGGACTACGGCTACGGCGGCGTCCCCGGTCGTCGTCCGTTGGGCGGCAAGCGACCGCGCAAGCGGGACGGGACGGGGGCTCCGGGCGTCGCCGCGGCCGCGGCGACGATCAGCGAGGCCGCCGTGCAGCTGCCGATCACCATCAAGGAGTTCTCGGCGAAGATCGGGCGCAAGGTTCCGGAGATCATGAAGGCGCTGATGAAGCGCGGCTGCATGCTCTCGATGAACGCGTACCTCGACGAGCCCCTCATCGACGATCTCGGCACGGAGTTCGGCGTCAAGATCGAGATCAGCAAGGAGGAGACCACCGAGGACACCATCCTCGAGCTCGAGAGCTACGAGACCGAGACGACGCAGACGGCCGCCCGCGCGCCCGTCGTCACCTTCCTCGGACACGTCGACCACGGGAAGACATCGCTTCTCGACTACATTCGCAAGACGAAGGTGACGGCGAAGGAGCACGGCGGCATCACGCAGCACCTGGGCGCCTACCGCGTGGACAGCGAGAACGTCCACGTCGTCTTCATCGACACTCCCGGCCACAAGGCGTTCACGGAGATGCGCGCTCGCGGCGCCAACATCACGGACGTGGCGGTGCTCGTCGTGGCGGCGGACGAGGGCGTCATGCCGCAGACCGAGGAGGCGTACAGCCACGCCAAGGCGGCGGGTGTGCCGATCATCGTCGCGCTCAACAAGATCGACAAGGCGAACGCGAATTCGCAACGCTGTTACGAGCAGCTCGCCAAGCTCGAGTTGCTGCCTGTCGCCTGGGGCGGCTCGACCGAGGTGGTCGAGGTCTCCGCGCAGACCGGGCAGGGGATCAACGAGCTGCTCGAGACGCTCAGCCTCGAGTCCGAGATCCTCGAGCTCAAGGCGGATCCGTCGCGCCCCGCCATCGGCACCGTCCTCGAGGCGGAATCGAACCCGGGACGCGGCAACCTGGTGACCGTCCTCGTCCAGGACGGCACGCTTCGAATCGGCGACTACGCCCTCTGCGGGCACGCGCACGGCCGCGTCCGCAACATGTGGCTGAACGGCATCGTCCCGATCGAGGAGGCCGGGCCGTCGACTCCGGTTCAGGTGAGCGGTCTCTCCGCGCTCCCGGAGGCCGGCGATCGCTTCTACGTCTTCACCGACAGCCAGAAGGCGCGGTCGATCGCCAGTGAACGGCACCACCACCGTCGCGAGGAGGAGCGGGCGCGCAGCCAGAAGATATCGCTCGACAACATCTGGGATCGACTCGAGAAGGCCGGCGACAACGAGCTCGCCCTGATCATCAAGGCGGACGTCAAGGGCACGCTCGAGGCGCTGCAGCGCGAGTTCGAGACACTCGGCAAGGACACCGAGGAGGTCAAGATCAGGGTCATCCACACGGGCGTCGGCGCCGTGGGTCAGGACGATATCCTGCTCGGTGACGCGTCGAACGCCATCGTGCTCGGGTTCAACGTTCCTGTCGACGAGCGGGCGCGGTCCTACGCAGACGAGAAGCAGGTCGAGATCCGCCTCTACAAGGTCATCTACGAGGCGGTCGAGGACGTCCGGCGAGCCCTCGAGGACAGGCTCGCGCCGACCCTGCGCGAGGTCGTCCAGGGCACCGCGGAGATCCGTCAGGTCTTCCGGGCGTCGAGGATCGGCAACATCGCCGGCTGTTTCGTCAAGAAGGGAACCATCACCCGCGACAGCAAGGTTCGCTTGCTCCGCGACGGCAAAGTCGTTCACACCGGGACTCTTGATTCGCTGAAACGCTTCAAGGATGATGTGAAGGAAGCGAAGGAAGGGTTCGAGTGCGGCCTGAAGATCGCCAACTTCGACGACATCCAGGAGGGGGATCTCGTCGAGGCCTTCAAGATCGTCAAGGAAAGGCGGAACCTGTAACGCGGCGCGCCTTCGACGACGCGTTACGACGTTGAGTCAGGTCTCTCATGTCACGCCGGCTCGAGCGCATTGCCAGCCGCATCCGGTTCCTGATCAGCGCGGTCATCCAGCGAGAGCTCAACGATCCGCGTCTGGGCATGGTCACCATCTTGCGCGTCGAGCCGACGCAGGACCTCCGGCAGGCGAGGGTCATCTACTCGGTGTTCGGTGACGAGGGTGTGAAGTCCCGGACCAGCCACGCGATCGAGAGCGCCGCCGGATACATCCAGCGCGTCATCGGGAAAAATCTGGAAACGAGGACCACTCCCAGGTTGGTTTTCATCCTCGACGACTCTCAGGAGAAGATTTCGAGGGTCGAATCGTTGATCGACAGAGTTGCCCAGGAAGACCAGCATGGCCAAGAAGAAGAAGGGTAACCGAAAGAGCGCGACTCCCGCGAAGAAGACGGCGAGGAAATCCGGAGCGAAGTCCCGCTCGCCGCAACGCTCCTCGACGCGGAGTCGGGTTGCCGCGAAAAGCCGGTCGACCGCGACGAAAGGGAAGCGAAAAAAAAAGACCTCGCCACCGGCAGCGGTCGCCCCGGGCGGCGATTCGAAAAAGGATGTCGCCATCGATGAATCTTTGTTCGAGGAGGAGGGCTTCGACCGCGACATCCACGACGAAGACGAGAACGAGCACGCCGAGGACCTCGGCGACGAGTTCGACGGCGACGAGTTCGACGACGACGACTTCGACGACGGCGACTTCGACGAGAACGACCTCGATGAGGACTACGAGGAGAGCGACGACTTCGTCGATTACGACGACGTCGAGGAGGAGGACGACGACGAGGAGGACGACGGCTACGGCAGCTACGACGACGAATTCAGCCGCTACGTCGACGACTGATCCCGACGTCGCGGGGCTCAGCGGTCACCCGGGCGTGGCGATCTTCCCCCATCAGACCTTGCTGAACACCAGCTGGTTCCTTCCCTGTTCCTTCGCCTTGTAGAGCGCGTCGTCTGCGGTCTTCAGGAAGAGGTCCTCGCTGATCTCCTCGTTCAGCTCGCTCGCACCGAGGCTGATGCTGACGTCGATCCTCCGACTCGGTCCGTCGAGCGTCATGAACTGGGTGTTGCGGACGCGCTCCAGCAGCTTGTGGCCGAGAGCCTGCGCCTGCTCGCCGTCGGCCTCGGGAAGGAGAATCACGAACTCGTCTCCGCCGTAGCGGCAGACGACGTCGTACTCGCGCGTGTTCTCCTTGAAGATCATTCCGAGCCTCTGCAGGATGTCGTCCCCCTGCAGGTGACCGTAGGTGTCGTTGATCTCCTTGAAGCGGTCGACGTCGACAAAGATCAGCGAGACCGGCTTGCCGGCGCGGGTGCAGCGGTTGATCTCGCTCGCGAGCCGGCTGATGAAGTAGTGACGGTTGTGGACCCCGGTCAGCGTGTCGGTGATCGACTTCTGCTCGACCTCGCGGTAGAGGCGGAGGTTGTCGAGAAGGAGCGCGATCATGTCACCGATGGTCAGGAGGGCATCCTTCTGCCAGGCGCTCACCAGGTTGAGCTCGTCGAAGAAGATCCGCTCTCGCGGGTGCATGGTCACCTCGATCAGGCCGAGGAGCGTTCCCCGGCTCTGGAGCGGTACGAGGGTCTCGCGCCCGATCATCTTGAGGCCGAAATCGCACTCGCGGACGAATTTCGTGTAGGTGTTGTCCTCGCCGAGAGCGAATCGCTTCGGCTTGAACGGCTTGGTCGAGTGGCACACCTCGAGGTGCGTGCCGTCGACGAGGAAAAAGGTGACGTCCTTGTAGTTGAGGCCGTCGCCCGTCAGGATGCGCGCCGCTCGCTCGAAGAGCTGCGCCTCGTTCTCGGTGCTCAGCAGGTTCGCGGTCAGCACCGGCGTCTTCTTGATCTTCTCGGTGAACTGGTAGATCAGCAGCGAGCTCTTGATCGCCTCGAGGGTCTTGCGCTTCTGCTCGGCGATCTTGTCCTTGAGCTCCTTCTCGGCCCCCTCCGCGTCCAGCGTCGGCCGGATGAAGGCGATCAGGTAGTCACGACGCTTCCAGCGAAAGTTGGAGACGTGCACCTCCGACGAGAACTCCTGCTTCGAGGGCGTCGTCATCCGGAGCTCGAACGAGCCGTCGGTCTCCGTGAAGTCCTCGGAGATCCACGTCCGGAAGAGACCGCGGTCGTCGGGGTGCACGAACTGGTCGAGTGGCGGCGACGTCTGGGATGCTCCGAGATCGAGCTCGAACAGCTCCTGCAGCCGCCGGTTCCCCGCGAGGATGCGGCACTCCTGCGGGTCGAGCACGGCGATGGCGTCCGGGACGCACGTTCCGAAGATGAGCGACAGCTCATCCGGAGTGAACTTCTCGCCGGTGGCAGCCAGGTTGCTCAGGTTTGACGACAGGTTCATCCCTCTTCCCGCGCCTCGATCACGCAATGCGACAGGTCCGACGCACTTCCATGGCCAGGCACGCTCCGAGAGCGCGCCGAACCGGCGAATCGCTCCGCCGGCCACGCCGCTCATCATCGCGCCGCGCCACTTCGCGTGCGGCTCTCTCGATACCTCCGGGCCGTTTCCCCGTGTCGCGAAACGGCGATCCCCTTGTGCCGTAATGGGTTCGCCGCGGTCCAGGGAAGTATACAACACTTGTCCGGAGGAAGCCGAAGGCGGCGGCACCGGGGAGTCGACCGTGACGCGCCGAGCGGGTGTCACGCTTCTGGACGGTTTTTCTCTCGTGCGCCGGTCGGGTCGGTGCGACGGTGTCGACGAGATTCGGATCGTCGCATGATTTTTTTTTTGAGAAGCGCGCCGGTCGGCCCTAAGCTCTTCGAACCTGTCCGAGGCTCCCCCCCACATCGTGCGGGCGTTTATCGTGCGGGCGTTTACCGTGCGGGCGTTTACCGTGCGGGCGTTGCGCGCCCGCCCCGCCGCGGTCGTGTCGGTTCGTCGTCCTCGAACGTCGAATGGAGACACGAATGCAACGAGTCAGCTCTCGCGTCCGCGCCACGGCACCACATTCGATTCGCCGGCTGCTGGTCGGCTCCGTTCTCGTCTGGATCACCGCGGTCGGCCCGGCGGTGGCGACGACCTTTATCCGCGGCGACGCCAATCTGGACGATCTGGTCGACATGAGCGATCCGATCGCGTTGCTGCAGCACCTGTTCAGCGGACCGGCGGTCGACGGCATCTCGCGATGCGCCGATGCCGCCGATGCCAACGACGACGGCCTGCTCTCGATCGCGGATGCGGTGAGCATCCTCGGTCTGCTCTTCCGCGGCGACAGATCGCTGGCCGCGCCGTTTCCGGAGCCGGGGACCGATCCGACCGTCGACGAGCTCGCGTGCGAGGAAGACGACGACTCGCCACTGCGCGACGGGTTCCCCCATCCCTCCGAGGACGCGCTCGAGGAGATCACCTCCCTGCTCGAGCTGCGCAGCGCGAGCGCATCCCGCGCCGGCGGAGACCCGCATCGGGCGGAGCCCCCCGAGCTCGGCGGCGGCGGCGACGAGCCCGGCGACGAGGAGGAAGATCCCGCACCCGCGGGCGGGGACGGCGCGGACGACACCGGAGACGTCCTCGTTGTCGACGCGGAGACGTTCGACGTCCTCGAGAGCCTGCCGCCGGGCGCGTCGATCCTCGATGTGCCCGGGGGTGAGGAGATCCTGTCGCTTCTCCGCGGCCCGGACCGCGCCCCGGGCGCGCCGCGCGCCCTGACCTCGAGGCTCGTCGTGCCGGTCTCCTCTCCGGACGAGTGCTGGACGGTCGAGTCCGCGTTCGTGGACGGCGGCTCGTTCGATCCCGACGCCCCGGAGCTCGAGTTCGTGCGTGGCGACGTCGACGGCGACGGCGACGTCGATCCAGAGGATCTGGACCTCATGGGGCAGTGCGTGGCGGATTCGACTCTCGAGGTCTGTTCGCGGGTCTGCCCGGACGCGTGGGATGTCGACGACGACGGCGAGGTCGGCAGGGCGGACGCCGTGGCGCTGGCCCGGGTGGTCTCGCGATACGACGACCGACCCGCGCCCGCCCCCGACCTCTGCGACGGGGATTCGACTCCTGACGGTCTGGCGGCGTGCGAGCGAAGTGGCTGCGGGCGCCGCGTCTCGCAGCTCCGGTTCGAGGTGTGGCCGCGAACGCTGTGCGGCGTCGGAACTCACGAGGTGCTCCTCACCGTCACCGATCCGGACGGCAACACGGACACGGCGCCGGCGCTGGTGACGCTCTGCGCCGCGGGAGCCGATAACTGCCCGGACACGCTGGTGCGCGTGCCGGCGCGGGGGGAGACCGAGTACGACTTCCTGTGCGCGTGGGTTCTGAGCATCTTCATGCGGCCGAACCCGCCCGAGCGCGAGCTGATTCAGACCTCCTATTCGGGCAGTGGCTCGCTGGAACGGGTCCGCCGCGAGGCGCCGCTCGATGGGCTGGGCTCGTCGACCGTCTGTTCGAAGATCTCGGGACCCGGGCCGGCCCACTACCTCTTCGCGACACGCCGGAACGCGTCATGCCGGATGCCGAGGACCGCGACGGGAAAGGTCGCCGACGGCCTCGTCGAGGTGCGTGTCCACCTGCTCTGCGCGGACGAGCGCGGGACGATCCAGGGTCGCGAGTGCTCGGCGGAAGTCGAGGCCGAGGGACTCTACCGCTCCCACTTGATGGCCGAGACCGTCGCGGGAGACCGCTGCGCGGGTCGGCCGGCGGCGGTCGAGGCGCTGTCCAAGGACGAGACGCGGTTCGTGGTCGACGAATCGATCGTCTTCGCCCAGGGGGCCTCGGTGCAGACCGGGACGCGCGTCACCGAGACGCCGACCTTCACCCTCGCCGTCGGGCAACCGGCCGGACAGCCGGTGCCAGGCGTCAACATGACCATGGGCATATCCCGGACGGTGATTGACGCGACCGGGCGCGTCGACGACATCCTGGCGGCGTTCGGGGCCCGCCGCACCCGGCCGCCCACGACGCTGGTCCTCGAGTCGAAGGGGTCGGCTCGCGTCGTCGGGAACGACCGCTCGGCCGGCCGGGCCATCACGAGCACCCGGGCCGCCGCGCTCTGGCTCGCCGCCACCACGTCCTGTCCCGGGGCGGGCCACTTCGGCCTCGGCGTGCTGATCGGGACGCCGGACGGCCTGGCCGAGGCCGGCGCCCGCGCGAGGGGTTTCTTTCTCACTCGCCTCGGACGGCCGGCGCGCCGGTGAGCCCAACGGAAGTAGAATGTTCGCAGTATTTTAGGGCCCCGGAGCCAGGCCGTTTTCATCGTCGAGTGTGTGCGATATAATGTCGACACCCCGAAGCGTCAACGCCAGTCAACCCCCAGACACCCTGCCCGCTCCAGCGCCACGGCGCGGAAGGAGGACGAGTGAAGGCCGCGGATCGTGTGAAGTCCATTACTCGAAAAGTCGTATCGACTTACAGAAACCGATCACGGTTCGAGTACCCCCAGGACGTCCTCGATCTGATCATCTTTCACAAGATCCACTTCTACATGGACGGGCGCGAGGCGCTGCAGGCGTACCGGCGACTGAAGAGCAACTTCGTCGACTGGAACGAGGTCCGCATCAGCTCGATCCGCGAGATCCAGGAGGTGCTCGGCAACTCGCCGGACGTGCTGGAGCTGGCGATCTTCATCAAGGACCTGCTCGAGTTCCTGCACAACGAGCGCCACTCGGTCGATCTCGAGTTTCTCGCCGAGGAGAACATCAGCGAGATCCGCCGATTTCTCAAACAGATCAAGGGCATGGATGCCACCACGATCAATTTGATCCTGCGAGTCCGGAAGGACTATCCCGTGCTGCCGGTGACGGGGCCGATGGAGAACACCTTCCTGCGGGTCGGTCTCGTGCGGCGCGCCGACTCCCGGGACAAGAAGGGGAAGTATCTGCACGGTCTCGTGAAGGAGGACATCGCGCTCCCCTTCCACCACTTCTTCCTGCAGCACAGTCGGGAGATCTGTCCGCCTGACGAGACGAAGATCCAGTGCACGATCTGCAGCATCCGCTCGTCCTGCAACTACTACGAGAAGGTTCGCACGCAGCAGCGGAGGCGGGCGCCGCGCAGAAAGCGGTGAGTGGCGTGCGCGCGTCCGACCCCTCCGAGTCTCTCTACGGCGCCGGCGGGCGCGGAAGCCCCGCCGGAGAGGAGAAGTGATCGATGGCCGGACATTCGCACTGGTCGTCTATCAAGCACAAGAAGGCCGTCGCGGACGCCCGTCGCGGCAAGCTGTTCTCGAAGCTCGCCAAGAACATCATGGTCGCGGCGCGCACCGGTGGCGGCAATCCCGCCGACAACCTGCGGCTCCGCTACGCGATCGAGAAGGCGCGGGCGGAGTTCATGCCGAAGGACTCGATCGAGCGGGCGATCAAGAAGGGCACGGGCGAGACCGGTGACCTGGACCTCGTCGAGCTCACCTACGAGGGCATCGGTCCGGGAGGCATCTCGTTCATTCTCGAGGTGCTGACCGACAACCGCAACCGCACCGGGGGCGAGCTGCGGAGCCTGATCGAGAAGCGCGGCGGGACTCTGGGCAAGTCGGGCTCCGTGTCGTGGAAGTTCGACCGCAAGGGCGTTCTCGAGGTGTCGACGGAGACCATCGGCGAGGACGCGCTCTTCGAGATCGCCACCGAGGCCGGGGCGGAGGACCTGTCGATCGAAGACGACCGCTACCGCATCCTCACCGGCCCCGAGGATCTGGAGAGCGTGCGCTCGAGGATCGAGGAGGAGCTCGAACGGCGCCTGCCGAAGAAGAAGAAGGCCTGGGGCGAGGACGACGACGACGAGTCCCTCTTCCTGAAGCAGGAGCTGCAGTGGATCTCGAAGGACGACCTGCCCGTCCCCGCCGACAAGCTCGAGTCGGTCCTCGAGTTCATGGAGCTCGTCGAGGACCACGACGACGTCCAGGCCGTCTGGAGCGACGTCGTCATTCCGGACGAGGCCGTGCGGGATACGTCAGGCTGACCAGCTCCCTCCGACCTTGGACCTCCGACCTCCGACCTCCGACCTCTGACCTCCGACCTCTGACCTCTGACCTCCGACCTCTGACCTCGGATCTCTGACCTCTGATCTCTGATCTCGGTATCGGTATCGGTATCGGAGTCGGTATCGGAGTCGGTATCGGAATCGGAGTCGGTATCGGCATCGGCCATCGGTATCGGAGTCGGTCATCGGACTCCGCAACCAGAGCCCTCGAGGACGGGTACGGGAACGGGTACGGGTACGGGTACGTTTTTGCAACGATGGGGCCGGAGTCGCAATCGGTATCGCAACCGCAATCGCAACCGCAGTCCCAGCTCCTACCCCCCCCGAATCCGCGGTGTGTCCCTCAAAAACTGGTTCACGTCGCGGATCTGCGCGCGGTCGTTGTAGCTCTCATCGAGCTCGTGCCAGCTGCTGACGCGGTCCTCGTCGACTCCCCAGCAGAGGAAGACCTTGCGTCCGTGGTAGAGCGAGGGGAAGTTGACGATGCCGCGCTTGAACTCCTCGACGTAGCAGCCGAGCTCCTCGACCTCACGGATGTAGCAGTTGATGCGCTCGATCAGGGTGTTGAGCTCCTCCTTGAGCTCGTCGATCCGGTGGGTGCGGTCGGCGGACTCCCGGGGAGTGGTGCCCGCAGCCCGCATCTGCTTCATCTCCTTCTCGCGGAATTCGAGCTCGGTCCGCTTGGCGATGATCTGATCCCAGCAGCGCCGGATGTCGGAGACGATCCCACGGAGCAGCGGGAGCATTCGGTTCGCCTCTTCGATGCTGACGAGTCTCGATTTCATCTTCCTCCCTCGAGGGCGGTGACGGAGTCTCCGGGGCGGCGACGCCGCTCTCTCTCAAGCAAGCCAAGTGCCATGCCCTCGAGCCACGTCACGGTCGCGTAAGCGACAGGACGGAAGCGCGTTGAGGCGCGCCATGTGATCCGCGGGCCCGGCGGGACGCGATTCGGAGAACGGCGAGTGGACCGACGGGGCGCACCGAGTGTCCAGAAACGGGATCGTATTTGAGACGGCCAGTTCCGGAAAGCGACCGGCCAGCTCCCTCGCCGGTCCGGCAGGATCCGGAGGGCCCCCACTCCGGCCGTCGCTGTTCATTGACACGCGCGGGTTTCTGACGTAGAAGAGGTCCGAAAATGAAGCTGGAGGGGATCCCACGCATCGCGGCTCTGGGCCTCGCCGCGTTCGCCGCCGCGCTCGCGCCGCCTCGCCTCGACGCCCAGCAGGACCACACGGGGAAGCTGATTCGCCGCATCGAGATCCGCGGGCTGACGCGGCGGTCCCAGGACGAGCTGCGCCACCACCTTGGACGCAAAGTGAGGCTCGGCGCGCCGTTCGATCCGGAGGCGGTGAGCGACGCCACCAAGAACCTCTGGATGACGGGGTACTTCTCGAGGGTGGGCGATCCGATCGTCGATGACTTCGAGGACGGCGTCGAGGTCGTCTTCCCCGTCGACGAGAAGGACCGGGTCATGTCGCTCCGCTTCATCGTCGAGGACACCAGCACGAAGCGGCCGTCGATCCGGCTCAAACGGATCCGCGATGCGATCTCCACGAAGGCGGGGCGCGGCCTGAGCCCGTACGCGCTGCAGATGGACGCGCAGCAGATCGTCCAGGTCTATCGGGACGAGGGCTACATCTTCGCGGAGGCGCGACACACGCTGCAGGAGCGGGAAGACGGCGCCCATATCACGTTCACCATCAAGGAGGGCCCCCGCGTTCGCATTCACGACATCGTCTTCACCGGGAACCGCACCGCGAGCTCCTCGACGCTTCGCGGCCTGATGGCGACGAAGCAGAAGGACTGGTTCTTCGGTTTCTTCCACTCCGGCTTCTACAATCGCGAGGAGCTCGGCCGGGACATCGACAAGGTGAAGGAGTACTACAAGAGCCTCGGGTTCTTCGACGTGCTCGTGGCGATCGATGGCGTCGAGTTCTACGACGAGAACTCGCGCATGAGGATCCGGATCATCGTCGAGGAGGGTCCTCGATACACCTTCACCGGCTACACCCTCAAGGGCAACAAGGTCTTCCCGTCATCGACCCTGCTCGACCTCACCCAGGCCGCCGCCGGAAAACCCTTCTCGGCGCAGCTGATGGAGGAGGATCGGGCGGAGATCCTCAAGTACTACAAGGATCGGGCGTACATCTACGCCAAGGTGACGCCATTCCCGGTGTTCCCCGAGAGGGGAACGACGGTGCAGGTGCGGTTCAACATCGAGGAGGACCACGAGATCTACATCGACCACGTCAACATCCGCGGCAACATCAAGACCCAGGACCGCGTCATCCGCCGGGAGCTCGAGTTCTATCCCGGCGAGAAGGTCAACTGGTACAAGCTGCAGAAGAGCCGCTCGAATCTGGCGCGCCTGCGCATCTTCCGCGATGTCGACTACGAGTTCGTTCCGAGCACGCCAGACGCGCCGAACCGAAACGACATCATCGTCAAGATCGAGGAGGAGGCCACCGGCCGGCTGCTGCTCGGCTTCGGCGTCACCAGCGGATTCGGCGTCATCGGAAACTTCGCCGTCACCAAGCGCAACTTCGACTTCACGGACCTGCCGGACTCGATCTACGACATCCCCGACTCGTTCACCGGCGCCGGACAGACGCTGAACATCGTGCTGCAGCCCGGAACGCGGCGTTCGCTGTACCAGTTCTCGTTCACCGAGCCGTACCTGTTCGAGACGCGCAACTCCCTGACGCTGGCCGGCTCGTCGATCAAGATCATCCGCCGGGACTACGACGAGGACCGGCTCTCTCTGCGACCGAGCCTGTCCCACGCCCTCGACTTCGACCGCGACCTGGTGTTCACGGTCGGCATGCGCGCCGAGGAGATCGAGATCTCCGACATCGACCGGGACGCGGCGCCGGACGTCTTCGACGTGGAAGGCCACACGACCGTCATCGCGACGAGCGCACGCCTCTCATACGACAAGGTGCTCGTCGAGCCGCTCGAGGGTGCCTACTCGGGTCACGCCGAGTGGATCGCCTTCGAGTGGGCCGGCTACCCGCTGGGCGGCGACGTCGACTTCAACAAGCTCGAGGGATCGCTGTCGCTCTACTATCCCATCTACACGCACGAGAAGGGCCGCCTCCACCACGTCATCTCGCTGTTCTCGAAGTTCGGCATCATCGAGGGCCAGCGCAAGTCGCGCGAGAGCGTGCCGATCTTCGAGCGCTTCTTCCTCGGCGGACCGAACACCGTGCGCGGATTCCGTTTTCGCGGGCTCGGCCCGCACTTCAAGAAGGACGCGCTCGGCGGCGAGGCCGCGTTCTACGGTAACGTCGAGTACTCCTTCCCCCTCTTCCAGAAGTTCATCCGCGGCGTCCTCTTCTTCGATTACGGCAACCTCGCCGTCGAGCCATCGGTCTTCGAGGTCGACGAGATGCGCTACGCAGTGGGCGCGGGTCTGCGGATGAACTTCCCGTTCCTCGGGCAGCCGCTGCCGATCGGCCTCTACTTCGGCGACGCGCTGAAGAAGGAGGACTTCGACCGCACGAAGACCTTCCTGGTGACGATCGGAACACCCTTTTGATCACGCGGACACGCGCTTCTGAGAGGCCCTGCCGTTCTCGTTCCCGTTCCCGTCCCCGCCCCCGCCCCCATGCCCGAACAGCTGCTCGACTCCGCCGGCGAGACTCTGCGACGGATCTATAGGGAAGTCAGGAAAAAGAGGAAAGCAGGAAAGGAAACTGAGAGAGGGAGCGTTGCGAGGCAAACGGCGAAAACTTGACGTCTCGACGGCGTTCGAGCACTCGCGCAGAGCTCACGAAGATCAGCCCCTATAATCCTTCCGTTTCCTGCCTTCCTGTTATGAATCGTCTGACGGCAAACCCCCGAAGTCGAGTCACCCTCCCCGAACTCGAGCGGCGGCTTTCACGAATCCGGCCGAGCGGCCGCGACGCGGTTTTCAACTCCCGCTCGCCCTCGCACGCGTCTACAATGAGACGCGGAGGCGAATCATGAAAAACGGATACCAGATCGTCGTCCCGGTCACCCGGCTGACGGCCGCGTTGCGCGCGCTGCTCGTTCCCGCGCTGCTGCTGGCGGCCATCCCATCCCCCGCGCTCGGTCAGGGCGAGAACGCCACGCGGCAGGAGTACTATCGGCGACTGGCGGCGGTGTCGCCGCGCGACGCGCAGGAGCACTACGAGCTCTCGATCTGGTGTTCCGACTCCGGTCTCGCCGACGAGGCGCGCGCGCTGCTCGAACGCACCATCCGCATCGACCCGGATCACGCCCCCGCGCGCCTCGCTCTCGGCTATCGACGCCATGGCCTCGACTGGGTGATCGGCGGCGCTCGCCGGATTCCGGTCACCTCTCCCACCGATGGCGGCGGCACGACGGCCGAGTCGACGTCGTCCCCGACGCCCCCGGCGTCCACCTCGACCTCGAGCGGTGACGACACGACTCGCTCGTCGCCGGCGTCCGGCGCGACTCAGGTCGACCCGTCGCCGACGTTCGAGGAGCTCCTCGAGGAGAAGAAGGCGTTCGCCAAGAAGGCCGGCGAGCAGCTCCGCACGGCGTTCAACACCAAGGAGGACGCGGACTTCCTCGTCCACACGACGCACGACCTGAGCTCGCCCCAGTTCCGCAAGCTGATCAACACGCTGAAGGCGGTCAAGAAGATCGTCCAGTCCACCACCGGCGCGGGTTCGCGCGAGCCGATCTGGCCCGACAAGGTGCAGTTCTTCTTCATGCGGGCGTCCTCGGAGTGCGTGCAGTTCGCCGAGATCGTCGACGGCCAGCGCTTTCCGGAGCGCGACGGCTGGTACACGAAGGACGGACACACGGTCTTCTACACCATCGATCCCGTCGTGCTCGGCCGCCTCCTCGGCGAGACCGCGCTGGACTACCTCGGCGGCTCGCGACGATACGTCAACTGGTGGCTTCGCATCGGCCTCGGGGAGATCGTCGCGGCGCAGGCCGGCGACAGTCCGGACAGCGAGATCTACCGGCAGGCCTATCTGCTCGCGGGCTCGCTGCTCGACGGCAACGCGAGCGCGTTCCACATCGCGGACCTCCTCGGGCTTCCGAGCATGCGCGGCAGCGAGACCGAGGGGCGCGCGCAGGCGCTGACGCTGATCGACTTCCTGCTGCGCCAGGGGAAGCGCAGGCTGCATCGCGTGATCGAGGACCTCAAGAGCGACCGGTCGCCGCCACCGCCCGCCGACTTCGGCGACGCGGACGCGTTCCGCGCGTTCATCGTCGAGTACTTCGCGTTCGAGAAGCAGTCGATGGAGAAGAACTTCGGCGATCTCGACAAGCTCGACCAGAAGTGGAAGGAATTCATTCGCCAGCGAGCGGGCAGCTTCGCGGGCGGCGCGACCGCGCCCGGCGGGCAGGGCCCCGGCCGTCGCCCGCGCGGCGGCAACTGAACGGAGCGCGCATGCTCTTCGGGCCCTTGCCCTAAAAGAGTTCGCGCTGACTCCCCACAGGAATGATCTCCCGTGCTCATTTTCTTCGCCAATCGTGAACGAGCACGGGCAGATTCTTCATGGAAGCCATTCGGATACAGCGACACCTGGCCTTTCTAGAGCTAGTTTCGGTTTTTCTCGCTCCTGCGAGAAAAAC
>JBFFXF010000159.1:0-16878 GCA_041569895.1 Planctomycetota bacterium
CGCGAGCGGCGCGAGATCGAGGAACGCCGTCGCCGCCGGTCGCACTTCGCGGGCTTCGATCCGGCTGGCGGCACGATCGGGCTCTTCGCGCCGCGAGGCAGACGGCGAGACGACCGCGATGCGGACGATGCGCGACTGGTCGACTGGTACTTCTACGGCCGGCAGGACGATCGCCTCTCCTACGGCCGTCGCGGCGGCGCGCTCGACGACCGTGCGGCGACGTTCGGATTCATGGAGCCCACACCGGGACGCGAGAACGCCACGGAGACGCTGCGCCCACCGCCGCTCCTCGCCGACGGCGGCGTCGCGAGACAGCCGGACGGCTCGCTGCGCATCACGGCGCGCATCACGACACTCTGCCCCGGCCCGCCACCGGCGTCGATGGTCGTGCGACACCGGAGCGGCGACGGCGCGTGGCGCGAGACCGAGATGGACCTCGCCGGGGACGGCGGCACGGCGAGCGCGGTGATTCCGGCGAGCGCGTCGAGGGGTTCGCTCGGCTACTACTTCGTTGCGCGCGGGGAGAACGGGCTCGAGCGGCGGGGGCCGATGACGGGGCCTGGGGGGTGGTATCGCTCGCCGGAATGATATTCCTGTTCTCGTTCCCGTGCCCGTGCCCGTGCCCGTGCCCGAAAGCCATCGCGGTCCACGTCGCGGTCGCCGTCGGGGCCGGAGCGGTTGGAGTCCGAGACCGAGGTGAGACAGAGAGCGGAGACAGAGAGCTGAGGACAGAGACCAGAGGACAGAGATCAGAGTCCGATACCGACTCGGACCCCGATTCCGACTCGGACCCCGATACCGATTCCGACTCCGATTCCGACTCCGATGACCGATACCGATACCGACACCGACTCCGATACAGATACAGATACTGATACCGATTCCGATACCGCGGACGCTTTCACGCCCTCAATCACATCCCCCTGCACACCCCGCCACCCGGACGCACTCCGTTCCCAGCACGTGCGGCGGGCCTCCCGAGAAGAGGTACGCCAGGATGGTCACGGCGTCCGAGAGGTTGACCGCGCTGTCGCCGTTGGCGTCGAGGAGGGTTCGGTTGCCTTCCTCGGCGAGGGGGCCCTCGCATGGCAGCGGCAGGGTCGGGTCGCTGAAGAGGACGAGGAGGAGGCGCACGGCGTCGGAGAGGTTGAGGGCGCCGTCGAGGTTGGCATCGCCGGGGAGCTGTCGGCTTCCCGGCGGCGCGCTGTCGTCGACTCCCGGCGAGCCATCGATCGCCTCGCTCGGGCGCCAGCTCGACGACTCGCCCCACGATTCCGGCGCGGCGCGCGGGTCGCGAATCACCAGCGAGTGGCCGCCGCCGTCGGTCTCGGGGTGCCAGCGGTCGCTCCAGGTGAAGTCGAGGATGGCGTTTCCGTCCCTGTCGAGGAGGCGCAGGCGCTCGCCGGAGTTTCGCAGTCGGCCGCGGTATCGTCCGGCGATGGCGACGTTGTGTCGCTGCGCGAAGGCGATCGGGTCGCGCACGACGACGGCGAGCTCACCCGGCGCGAGCGTCATGCCGCCCGGCACGTCGGATCCGAGCTCGAGCTCGACGGCTCCCGCGATCGCGATGCCGTCGAGGTCGATCGCCTCCTCGCCGACGTTCTGCAGCTCGAGGAACTCGAAATCGTCCGCGTCGAGCTCGTCGCCGGGACGCGGCGGGCGCGGGTGGTACATGATCTCGGTGATGCGGAGCGGCGTGTCGACCACGAGCGTCGCCTCGGCGAGCGCGCTCCACTCGCCGTCGTCGAGGGCTCGGGCGCGCACCGTGGTGCTCTCCTCGATCAGCACGCGCGCGGCGGTCGCCAGCCCGGCGCGCAGCTCCGGCAGCACGAGCATGTCGCTCGATGAGGCGCTCGAGTTGAGCCCGTGGATGGCGAGGACGTTGCGGCCGGGTCGCAGCAGGTCGCGCGCATCGGTCAGCTCGACGTCCTCGAAGGTGACCGCGTCGGCGTCGGGCCGCGCCGATGTCGCCGCGGCGTTCCACGACAGCTCCTCCGGCGCGTTGCGTCGCGCCACCTCGACGCGGTTCAGAAACGCCACGTAGCCATCGTCGTACTTCATCCGCAACCGCAGCGAGGCGATCTCCGCCGGCGCGTCGATGGTCAGCGGGATCCGGATCCACACCGACGCGTTGACGCCGTCCATCTCGTCGCGGAGATCGAGCCCGATCAGCTCCTCGAACCCGGTGGTGCGCTCGAAGCCGACACCGGTCGTTCCGGAGCGCCAGTCCGAGTCGTCGAACTCCGGCGCGGTCCAGTCCTCCGTTGCGACGACGGCCGCGATCTCGGCGGTGGGCACCAGGGCGCGCGCCGGCGCGCCGGGCCCGACGAGCGCCGTCGTTGCCGAGGCGGACCAGAGCGTGGCGGTCTCCGAGATCGCCCCGCCGGGAAGGCGCGGATCGCTGCCGTCGAGCGTGTAGTGGATCTCTCCCGATGGCGCCGCGATGCGGAGCTCGACGCCGCGATCGATTCGCCCCGCGGCAGGCGAGATCACCGGCGCGGCCACCGACGGGATCATCGGCTCGCAGCCCGCCCACGAGACGCGGCACCGGAACTGCTCGAGGACGCGCGCGGGTCGGGAGGCGAGGCCGCGGACGAACGACTCGACCGCCGCGCTCCACTCGGCGGGAAGGTACGGCCGGGCGCGGCGCGCATCGCCCCAGCGCGCCGACTCGCAGATCATCGCCTGCTCGATCTCGCCGGCGAGCTCGCGCCAGGACCCGGTCACGGCGGCGGTGGTGAGCTCGCCGTCGTCGGAGAAGTGGCGGTGCAGCCGGTCGCCGAAGCGCACGCGGTACTCCTCGTTGGCGCGCAGGGCGTGGTGGAACTTCGTCGGCGAATCGACGTCACGCCAGTGCGGGCCGGTGCGGTCGACGCCGAGCCCCTCGAAGAAGAGCTTGTCCGAGTCCCACGAGAAGAACCGCCATCGCCCGCCGGGCTCGCGCCGCCGCGACATGTAGTAGTTCCCCGGCCAGTCGACCGCGGGTGCGAGCATGTTGAGGATCATGTAGTCGATCAGGTTGTCGACATCGACCTCCGCGGCGACCCTCGCGTACGCGGCATCGTCGCGCAGGTCGGCCCGCGCCAGGCTGTCGAGACGGCGGTAGGCGTCGGCCTCGCCGTCGAGCACCTCCTCGTGGTTCTTGATGACGTCCCAGTCGTCCTCGTTGCCGCCGAGGTACGACGCCGCGAACGCCGCGTCCGGACGCTCGGTGAGGTCGTACACGCCCCAGTAGAGCCCATCGATGAAGAGGTGCACGAACATGCCGTGCGCGGCCGGGCGACCCATGGCGAGCTGCCGCCGCCGTACCCACTCGTCGCGGATGTACTGCGCGCCCGCGCGCTCGCCGCTCGACGGCGAGAGCCACGTGTCGGTGAAGTTGGTGCGCAGGACGAGCGTGTCGAAGCTCTCGAGGGGGGAATCCCGGAAGACCGGGAAGCGCAGGCGAGTCGGTCCGTACTCGTCGCGGAAGACCAGCCTGAGGCCCTGCTTCGGCGTCGCCGAGAGACTTCTCGACGTGTTGCCGAAGGGGCGCAGCCCGGCGTTGACCTGGAAGTCGCCGCTGTCGGAGATGAGCTCGAACGACGCTCGCCGCTCCGACGCCCGGCCGCGCTGCCCCGGATCACGGTAGATGCCGCGTGGGCCGAAGAGGTCGTCCGGGTCGGCGACCAGCGACACCGTCGGCAGCGACAGGAACGCCGGTTCGATCAGATCGCGAAACGCCGGGGCGCCGACGACCTCCGGGTCCATGTCGTAGTCCGCGGTGATGCCGCCCCACGTCGTCGGGAAGCCGGGCGGTCGCGTCTGCCGCAGGACATCGGCGAGGAAGATATAGGTCTGCGTGTCGACGTTCGACGGGCGGTGGTCCTCGCGAAACGCCGCCGCCCGCAGGACGGTCGTCGAGGCGATGCGGATCGGTCCGGTGTACACCTCGCCCGTGGTCGCTGACGGCTCGCTGCCGTCGAGCGTGTAGCGGATCTCCGCATCCGGCGTCTCGGTGGTGATCTCGACGTCGAACGGCGCGTCGAAGAAGCCACGGTCCACGGTGAATTGCGTGTCGGCGACGAAGTCGACGAAGCCGCCGGTGTTCGGCCCGCCCGGCGTCGGCGTCGAGAAGAAGCGCAGCGCCTCGAGCCGACTCGACGACGCCACGAGCCGCGGGACGAGGAGGAAGTCGCGGTCGTCCGGCGACACGTTCAGCGCGTGAAACGCCAGCAGGTTCTCGCCGGGAGCCAGCGCGTCGAGCTCGCCGGCGAGCACGATCCGCTCGATCGCCGTCGCGGCGTCCGGGTCTCGCGCCGTGGTGGCCGCCGCGTTCCACGAGAGCTCGACCGGGGCGTTGCGCCGGGCCACCTCGCGCCCGTTGAGGTAGGCGACGAGGCCGTCGTCGTAGAGCACCTCGAGGTCGAGCGCATCGAAGGCGTCCGGGTCGTCGAGCGTGAACGGCACTCGCATGTAGAGCGACGCGTTGCGGCCGAGCATCGCGTCGCCCACGTCCGTCTCGATCAGGCCGTCGTACGACGACAGCGCCAGCGGCGAGCCCCCGGCGGCGAGCCGTTCGATCTCGCCGTCCTCGAGGACGCGGTCCCAGATCGACACGTCGTCGATGTCGCCGGCGAAGTGGAAGCTGTCACCGGCGCGGAGGATGGCGCCGATCGAGGTGCGGTCGAGCGGCAGCGCGCGCTTCGAGTAGGAGAAGTCGACCGGGTCGAGCACGCCGTCGATGAAGAGCGCCGCCTGGCCGCCGTCGTCGGTCCACGCGATGTGGTGCCACTCGCCGTCGAACGCGACCCCCGCCGACCTGCGATGGCTGACGAGCGCCGCGCCGGCGGCGTCGCGGATGAAGATGTCGACCGCGCCCGTCGCGCCCGTGACGTCGACGCCGATGTTGAACACCGGTGAGTTGTTGGTGCTCGATCCCTCCGAGAACACCCGCCGGTCCGCCTGCGGGAGGCCGCGCACCCACATCGACACGGTGTACGCGGGGCGGTTGAACACCGGCAGCACGTCGTTCTGCGCCACTGCCACGTACTCGCTCGCGCCGTCGAGGCGCAGCGCGCCGCCCGGCGTGCCGTCGAACCCGTCGACCCATCGCGGGGCGCCGCCGACGAACCGGCCGTCGTTCGGGCCGGCGTCGTCGTCGAACCGTCCGTCGAGGCTCCAGAGGCTGACCAGTCGCGCGGGTCGCTCGCCCCCGACGTCGAAACCGACGCCGAGGGTCGCCGCGGACCAGCTGCCATCGGGCACGAGCTCCGGGAGCGTCCAGTCGCGCCCGAGCGAGTCATCGCCGGGCACCAGCACGTCGGCGCGCGTCCCGGCGTCGACCGGTGTCACCGACTCGGTCGTGACGCCGAACGAGACGTCCCGGCGCTGGCGCGGGAAGGCGGGCGCGAGCTGGTGCGCGATCGAGCCGTCCGGACGCGCCAGCCCGAGGTACTCGCCGTCGCCGTCGAGCCGGAAGTTGGTGTGGAGCTCGCTCCCGGCGACCGCACGGTTCTTGCCCGACGCGAAGACGACGAGGTAGCCGCCGGGAGGCAGGGTGACCGCGGGGAACACCCACTTGGCGACCACCAGCGGGTCGTCGGTGAGGCTCCAGCCGTCGAGGTCGACCGGCGTCGCGCCCGGGTTGTGGAGCTCGATCCAGTCGCTCGAGTCGCCGTCGCCGTCCTCGAGCGCGCCATCGTTGATGGCGAGGATCTCGTTGATGCGCACCTCGGCCGCTGCCAGCGGCGAGCAGAGGAGCCAGAGGGCGACGAGGCGCCTGGTGAAACCTATCGACACGAGTCGTCGCATCCCTCGATCGCCACGCACCCCGTCCCGAGCACGTGCTCCGGACCGCCGTTGAAGAGGTACGCGAGGACGTGCACGGCGTCGGAGAGGTTCGCGACGCCGTCACCATTGGCATCGAGGAGGGTGCGGTTGCCGGCGCCGTCGAGGCCGCCCGCGCAGGGGAGGCCGAGCGACGAGTCGACGAAGAGCACCAGCAGCAGGCGGACCGCGTCGGAGAGGTTGAGGTCGCCGTCCGCGTTGGCGTCGCCGGGGAGCTGGCGGCTCTCGCCGGCGCGGCTCTCGTCGATGCCAGGCGAGCCGAGCTCCATCGCGCTCGGTCTCCAGCTCGCGCCGTCGCCCCACGTGTCGCGCTCGCCAGCCGGATCGACGATCACCAGCGACGGGCCCTGGCCGTCGGTCTCGACGTGCCACGCATCGCTGTAGGCGAATCGCTGGATGACCTCGCCGAGCGGGCCGACGAGCTCGAGCTCCTCGCCGTCGTTGGCGAGCTTGCCGCGGTACTGACCGGCGACACGCGCCGCCCCGGCACCGTAGCGCAGCTCGAACGCCGCGACGTTCTCGGCCAGGACGACGAGCTCGCCGGGACGCAGGACGGTGACCGCGGAGCCGGTGAAGTCGAATTCGATGCCCCGCGTGAAGCGGACGCCGTCGAGGACCAGCAAGTCGCTGCCGGTGTTCTGGAGCTCGATGAACTCGTACTCGTCCTGCTCGAAGAGGTCCTGGTCGTCGGGCGCCGGATGGTACATGATCTCGGTGATCCGCAGGCCGCCGTCGACCGCGAACACCGCGGTGTTGAGCGCGCTCCACCCCGCGTCCGTGCGCGCCCGCGCCGAGACGAGCGTGGTCTCGTCGAGCACCACGCCCGAGCCGGTGGTCTCGCTGATGGTCACCTCGGGGAGGATCAGCATGTCGCTCGAGTTCGCGCTCGAGTTGAGGCCGTGGATGGCGAGCAGGTTGGTCCCCGCGCGCAGCAGCCCGAGACTGTCGGAGACATTGATATCCTCGAAGATCACCGCCCGTGAGTCGGTATTCGAGCTGGTCGCGCTCGAGTTCCACGTGGCGTCGTCGGGAGCGTTGCGCCGCGCGATCTCGACGCCGTTGAGATACGCGATGAAGCCGTCGTCGTACTTCATGCGCAGGATCATCCGGTCAGCCGTGGCGAAGTCGGCGGCGGTGAAGGGGACCCGGATGTAGACGCTCGCGTTGACGCCGTCCATGACGTCGATCACGTCGAGACCGATGAGGTCCTCGTATCCGGACGTACGCTCGAGCCCCACGCCGGTGGTGCCAGGCCTCCAGGAGGCGTCGTCGAAGCCGGGCGCGGTCCACGCGAGGCCGAGCGCGCCGTCCGCGGGAACCAGCGCTCGCGCCGGGGCCGCCGAGGGCAGCAGGGTGCGCACGCCGGCCGTGCCGTAGACGCGCGCGTCCGGGGCGACGTCGCCGCCGGTCATGCGCGGGTCCGTGCCGTCGACCGTGTAGTAGATCGTCCCCTGCGGGGCGGCCATCTCGAGGCGGAACCCGCGCGCGATGTCGCCGCCGTGCTGGCTGAACGACGGCGCCTCGATCCGCGGGTAGAGGCCGACCGACTGGAACCGCTGGATCGCCAGCTCGCGGGATCGCGGGATGTACTCGTCGATGACCTTGTCGCGCTCGACCACCCAGTGGCGCTCGCGCGTGTAGAGCTCGGCGCGGCTGTTGCTCGGGTCGGGGACGTCGGCGCGGAAGTCGCCCCAGCGCGCCGACTCGCCGACGATGGCGCGATCAAGCTCGGTGGCGCGTTTCATCCAGCGCTCGCGGGCGTTCTCGACCGTCAGCACGCCGTCGTTGAAGAGGTGGCCGTGCACGCGGTCGCCGAAGCGCGTGCGGAACTCAGGGTTCGCGCGCAGCCGCGAGTAGACGAACGCGGGCGAGCCGGAGTTCGACACGGTGACGCGGTTCCGGAAGACGAAGTCCATGGTGATTTCCTGGTCCCACACGAAGAACCGCCAGCCGCCGGACCTTCCCGTGCGGTCGCGCGCCGCGTACCAGTTGTGGTGCGGCCAGTCCTCCGCGCAGCCCCAGAGGTGGAGGATCATGTAGTCGATCAGGTTGTCGACGTCGAGCAGCACCGGATAGCTCGGGTTCGGCGTGCCGTCGGGGTCGTTCCCCTGGATGCGCTGGTAGGCGGCCTCGCTGGAGAGCCCGGCGCTCGCGAGGCTCATCATCTGGTTCCACGCCCGCAGGTCGCCGCGGAAGCTCTCGGTGAAGTCCTTGACGATGTCCCAGTCCTCCTTCTCGCCGCCCTGGTGCTGCGCGTTGAAGGAGTCGTCCGGGCGCTCGCTCGGGTTGTAGAGGCCCCAGTACATGCCGTTGACGTAGAGGTGGACGTGCGTGCCGTGGCTCGAGAGCTGCCCCATGGCGCGCTGGCTGTCGCGCATGTACACGTCGCGGATGTACTGCGAGTCCCAGCGGCGGTACCGCGCCCCGCCGTCCTTGAAGTGCCACGAATCCGTCGAGCAGCAGCGCAGCACGATGGTGTCGAACTCGTCGACCGGGGAGTCCTCGAAGAGCGGATAGCGCAGCTTGGTCGGGCCGTGACGCGCGGTGAACACCAGCCGGAACGAGTGCTTCCCCTCGATCGGGCGCGCGCTCGAGCCGCCCTGAATGCGGATGCCGCAGTTCTCCTGGAAGTCCGGCCTGCTGCCGTCCGCCGTGAAGTACTCGATCGAGCCGGCCCGCTCCCAGGCGCGGCCGCGGTTGAGCGGGTTCGTGTAGATGCCGCGCGAGCCCATCAGGTCGTCGGGATCGAGGACGATCGACATCGTCGGGATCGCCATCAGGTCGTTCTTCAGACGGGGCTGGAAGTCGGGCGACCGCGTGTCGGTGGCGATCATCGGGTCGACGTCGTAATCGGCGCGCAGCCCGGCCCACGAGGTCGGATAGCCCGGCGGGCGTGTCTGGCGCAGGACGTCGTCGAGGAAGATGTACGTGTGCGTGTCGATGTTGGTCGGCTCGTGGCCGTCCCGGAACGCCTGCGCGCGCAGCATCGTCGTCGTGTCGATGCGAATCGGGCCGGTGTAGAGCTCGCCGCGAGTGCGAGCCGGCGCGCTGCCGTCGGTGGTGTAGCGGATCTCCGCGCCCGGCGTCTCGGTGGTAATCTCGACGTCGAACGGCGCGTCGAAGAAGCCGCGATCGACCGTGAACCTGGTGTCGGCCACGAAGTCGACGAAGCCGCCGCCGTTCGGCGCGCCGGGAGTCGGCGGGCGGAAGAAACGCGCGGAGAGCTCGAGCGGACCGGTGGCGACGAGCTCCGGCGCGAGCAGGAAGGTGCCGTCGCCGGCATCCGCGTTGAGGCCGTGGATGGCGAGCACGTTGGTGCCGCGCTCGAGCGCGCCGACGTGCGACGACAGGTCGATGGTCTCGACGTCGGCGCCGTCGGCGTCGGGGCGATTCGCGGGCGCTCTCGAGTTCCACGCCAGCGCCGCCGGGGCGTTGCGTCTGGCGACCTCGACGCCGTTCAGAAAGGCGACGAAGCCATCCTCGTATCGCATGCGCAGGGCGAGCGACTCGAACGCGGCCGGATCGCCGACCTCGAACGGCACCCGCAGGTAGACCAACGCGTTGACCCCGTCCATGTCGCTCTCGACGTCGGTCTCCACCCACGAGGCGTAGAGCGAGCCGCCGGGGCCGGAATCGGTCACCAGCGCCTCGATCGCCTCGGGGCCCAGCGCCTCGTCCCACACGGCGACGCCGTCGATCTCGCCCTCGAAGAAGCAGCACGGCGACGACCGCAGCACGCACCCGATCGACGTGATGTCGAGCGACATGTTCTGCTTCGCGTAGCTGAAGTCGACGACGTCGCGGATGCCGTCGATGTAGAGCGCCGCGTTGCCGCCGTCGTCGACCCAGGCGATGTGATGCCACGTGCCGTCGAACGCGATGCCGTCCGAGATCATGTGTCCGGGGCCGCCCGAGGGCGTGCGGATGAAGATGTCGACCTGACCGCCGGCGCCGGTGCGCTCGGTGCCGATGGTGAAGAGCGGCGTGTTGTTCGACGAGGAACCCTCGGAGAAGACGCGCTTGTCGTTCTGCGGACCGCCCCGCACCCACATGGCGACGGTGTAGGCCGGCCGGTTGTAGATCGGCAGCCCGCTCCGCTGCGGGACCTCGACGTAATCGTCCACGCCGTCGAACCGCAGCGCGCCGCCCGACTTGCCATCCGCGCCCTCGACGTGGACCGCGTTGCCGCCGCGGAACGTCCCGTCGTTCGGGCCGACGCTGTCCGCGACGCTGCCGTCGAAGCTCCAGAGGCTGACCGGCTCCCCGAAGACGGGGGCCTGGCCGCTGGTGTCGTATCCGAGGCCGATCCGCGCGGACTTCCAGGAAGCGTCCGGCGTGAACGCGCGCGCGGTCCAGTTGCCCCCGTCCGCGGCGCGGGCCGGCACCAGGTAGACGGCGTCGTCTCCCTGGCCGACGAGCGGCGCCACCTCGGTGCTCAGACCGTAGGAGATGTCGCGGCGCTGCACGGGGAAGCGCGGGAAGTACTCGTGCGCCACCGTGACGCCGTCGGGCTCGACCAGCGCCAGGTACTCGCCGGCGCCGGAGAGCTGGAAGTTGGTGTGGAACTCGGGGCCGACGTCGCGATTCTTGCCCGATGCGAAGACGACGAGGTGCTCGCCCGGCTCGAGGACGAGCTCCGGCGAGGCGCCGAAGCGCCACTTGATGAGGATCGCCGGGTCGTCGGTGAGGTGCCACCCCGAGAGGTCGACCGCCGCCAGTCCGGTGTTGGCGAGCTCGAGCCAGTCGGACGGGTCCCCGTCCTCGTCGCGGAGCCCGCGGTCGTTGACGGCGAGGAGCTCGTTGATGACGACGTCCCGGCCGTCCTGGGCGCGGACGGCGGCCGCGAATGGCATGGCCAGAGTGAAAAACGCCACCACGACGGCCACCACGCGCACCGCGAAGGATACGACCATTGACGCGGACTCCCTGATTTCGATTCTCTCCCGGAGAGCCGTCTGGTACCCTCTCGAATACGGGTCAAGCGCTGATCATATCAGGTGTTTGGGGTCGGATCAGTCGAAATCGACACGGAGGATGTCTGCCATGGAACCGGGCTGCCGGACTTTTCTGATCGCCGCCGTCGCGAGCCTCGCGCTCGCTCTGCCCGCTCGGGCGGATCTCGTCTCGCACTGGACCTTCGACGGCCACTTCGAGGATGAGGGGCTCGGGGGCAACGACGGGACGTTCATCGGCGAGGACGATCCGATCTTCGTCGACGGGTACGACGGCAAGCCCGAGGGGGCGGCCTCCTTCGACGGCATCGACGACTATGTCCTCGTCAACCACACCAGCGGCCTGCCGCTCTACCTCAGCCCGCAGTTCAGCGTCGCCATGTGGGTCCGCGGCGGCATCCAGAACGACAAGCGCGTCTGGTCGGAGAGCTCGAGCACCAACAACAGCGCGCTCTTCAACCTCGGGACGGAGCGCAGCGGCACCACCGGTCAGTTCGACCTCTTCGTGCGAAACGCGAACGGCGTCGTCTCGGCGCCGCACATGCTGTCGGACGGCGAGCCGTTCGACGACGAGTGGCACCACATCGCGTGGGTCGACGACAACGGCGTCGGCACGCTCTACATCGACGGCGCCGCGGACGGAGCGGTCTTCGATTACGGCCGCCCGGACCTGAGCGCCGGCGATCCGGGAGTCACGCTCGACTTCACCACCATCGGCGGCATTCTCCGTGGCGCGCCGTGCTGCCTCTTCTTCGGCGCCATCGACGACGTCAGGATCTTCGACCACGCCCTGAGCGCGCGGGAGGTGGCCGAGATCCTCGACCCGGGCCGCGAATGCCCGGCCGACGACGCGGGCGACTCGCACTGCAACGCGCTCGAGATCACCGGACCCGACGGCGACGTCCAGGGCGTCTACACGATCACCGTCGACTCCGCGACGGACGACTCCGGCGACGACCTCTCCTACACGTTCGTCGCGGACAACGGCGCCGGCACGGTTCGCCGCGCCGGCCCGCAGCCCGAGAACTCGACGATGTTCAACCTCTCGGCCGGCATGTGGACGATCTCGGTCACCGTCGACGACGACCCGCTCTGCTTCGACGAGGCGCCCGACGCGACGTGCACGGAGGAGCTCGAGGTGCTCGCGGTGCCGCGGCAGATGATCGGACACTGGCCGCTCGACGGCGACCTCGAGGACGCCACCGGCAACGGCAACGACGGCGAGGCGTTCATCGGCATCGAGCCGGTGTTCATCGAGGACCGCAACGGCGAGGACCCCGGTGCGGCGACCTTCGACGGCGTCCAGGACCTGGTGGTCGTCAGGCAGAACGTCGGCCTGCCTCTCTACGACAACGAGGCGTTCAGCATCGCCATGTGGGTGCGCGGCGGCCCGCAGCCCGACTACCGCGTCTGGTCGGAGGGGTCGACGGCGAACCGGAGCCCGCTCTTCAACATCGGCACGGAGCGCACCGGCGCGACCGGTCAGGTCGACATCTTCATCCGCGACGCCGGCGGCGCCCTGGCCATGCCGCACGTCCTGTCGCAACGCGAGGCGTTCGACAACACGTGGCACCATATCGCGTGGGTCGACGACAACGGCAACGCGCGGCTCTACATCGACGGCATCCTCGACGGCACGGACTTTACTTACGTGCGTCCGCCGCTGGAGCTCGACACGACGACCATCGGCGGCATCCTGCGCAACACGCCGAGCCACTGGTTCATCGGCGATATCGATGACGTTCGCGTCTACAACTACGCCATCAGCGAGGAGGAGATCGCCGAGCTGGTCGCGCCGGGCGAGTGCCCCGAGGAGGGCGACACGCACTGCGACGACATCCTCGTCGAGGGCGCGGTCGATGACGCGGCGGGCACCTGGACGTTCACCGCTCTCGACGCCGTCGACGACAGCGACGATCCGATCTTCTACACGTGGACGGCGACATCCGAGGACGGCGACGTGCTGACGTCCGGTCCCAGCCTCGAGAACTTCGTCTCCTTCGGGCTCACCGGCGGGACGTGGACGGTTTCGGTGACGGTCGACGACAGCGTCTTCTGCGACGACGTCGCCGCCGACGCCACCTGCAGCGTCGAGGTCACCGTCCAGGGCGACCCGGGCGAGTTCCTCTCGCACTGGCCGTTCGACGGCGACCTCGCCGACGCGCGCGCCGGCAACGACGGGCAGGTCGCCGGCGGTGATCCGTTCTTCGTCGAGGGTGTCGACGGCACGCCGGACGGCGCGCTCGCCTTCGACGGCGTTGACGACCTCGTGCAGGTGATCCACGCGGAGCAGCTCCCGCTCTACGCGCACCCGGTCTTCTCGGTGGCGATGTGGGTGAAGGGGATGCCGCAGAACGACCGTCGCGTCTGGTCGGAGAGCACCGACCTCAACAACGCGCCGCTCATCAACATCGGCACGGAGAACACGGGCACGACGGGTCAGGTCGACATATTCATCCGTGACGATACCGGCAGGGCGGTCGTCGGCCACAGGCTCTCCCAGGGGATCGCGTTCGACGGCGAGTGGCACCACATCGCGTGGGTCGACAAGCTCGGTCGCGCGACGCTCTACATCGACGGCGAGCCCGACCCGACCGACTTCAACTATGTCCGGCCGCCGATGGAGCTGACGATCACGACGATCGGCGGCATCCTGCGCGGCGGGCCGTGCTGCCTCTTCGCCGGCGAGATCGACGACGTGCGCGCCTACACGTTCGCGCTCTCCGCGGAGGAGGTGGCGGAGCTCGCGGGACGCGACGTCCCGCCCTCCGGCTTCGTGCGCGGCGACCCGAACTCCGACGGTCAGATCAACATCACCGACGGGATCAACATCCTCGGCTTCCTCTTCCTCGGGGACGCGGCGCCCGCGTGCATGGATTCGGCCGACGTCAACGACGACGGCGCCATCCAACTCACCGACGCCGTCGGCATCTTCAACTTCCTCTTCCTCGGCTTCGGTCCGCCGTCGCCGCCGTCGCCGCTCTCGGGGCAACGCTACGCGGCGTCCGACTGCGGCGAGGACCCCAACGACGACGCGCTCGACTGCGCCGTGCCCGGCCCGCCGTGCGCGCCGGAGAACTGAACGACCACGACACACTGTACTGACATAATCTCGACCGAGCTCCTCGGCACCCAGGAGGATTGATCTCATGCTGCGCACGCTTTTCCCCGGAATCACACTGCTCGCGCTGGCGCTCGCGCCCTCGGCGGCCCGCGCCGACCTCGTCGCGCACTTGCCGTTCGACGGTGACGTCGCCGACGCCACCGGCAACGGCAACGACGGCACTTTCGTCGGCGATGACCTCGGCCCGACCTTCGTCGACGGTTTCGATGGCGCCGCCGGTGGCGCGGTGAGCTTCGACGGCGTCGATGACTACGTCTTCCTGACGCAGAGCGTCGGGCTTCCCGTGACCGTCGCGCCGGAGTTCACCATCGCCATGTGGGTCAACGGCGCCGTGCAGCGAGACAGGCGGGTCTTCTCGGAGGGCTCGTCCACGAACAACACGCCGCTGTTCAACCTCGGCACGCACAACAACGGCTCCAACGGCGCCCTCAACAGCTTCCTGAGGCCGGGGCCGGGGCACCGGCAGACTGCGGCGATCGCCTTCGACGAGAGCTGGCACCACATCGCGTGGGTCGACCGCAACGGTCGCGTCGACGTCTACGTCGACGGCGTCCGCGATGCCGTCCCGCTCGATTACGATCGCGTCGAGCGCGCCCTCGACACGACGTCGATCGGCGCCATCCTGCGCGGCGGGCCGTGCTGCTTCTTCGCCGGGGCGATCGACGACGTCCGCATCTACGACAACGCGCTGTCGGAGGCGGAGGTGCAGGCGCTGATTCCGGCCGAGGGCTGCCCCGCCGCGGGCGACACGCACTGCGATGGGCTCGACATCGTCGACAACGGCTTCGGCGGCATCGTCGCCACCGCATCGGCGACCGATGACGGAGGCGATACGCCGCTCCTCTACACCTTCACGGTGAGCGACGCGCTCGGCATCGTCGAGCAGGTCGGGCCGCAGGAGGAGAACGTCGCGGAGTTCCAGCTCGGTATTGGGACGTGGACGATCGCCTGCGCGATCGACGATGACCTCGCGTGCTTCGACCGGGCCGAGGACGCCGCCTGCAGCGCGGAGGTGACGATCACGTCGCCCGCGCCGCAGCTGATCGGCCACTGGCCGTTCGACGGGGACCTCCTCGACGTCAGCGGCAAGGAGAACCACGGGACCTTCGTCGGCGGCGTCGCGCCGATGTTCGTCGACGGCTGGGACGGCACGCCGGAGGGCGCCGTCCAGTTCGACGGCCTCGACGACTTCGTCGACGTCGACCAGAACCTCGGCCTGCCGATCTACTCCAGCCCGGCCTACACGGTCGCGATGTGGGTCAAGGGTGGTTTGCAGCCGGACATGCGGGTCTTCTCCGAGGGGTCGACGACGAGCAACAACCCGCTCCTCAACGTCGGCACGGACAACACCGGCTCCACCGGCAAGCTCGACATCTTCATCCGCAACGGTCCGACGCTCGTCGGCCACGCCAAGTCGAACCGCGAGGCCTTCGACGAGTCGTGGCACCACATCGCGTGGGTCGATGACAACGGCAGGGGGCTGATGTACATCGACGGCGCCCTCGAGCCGAACCGCATCGAGTACGCGCGTGCGGGCGCCCCGTTCAACACCACCACCATCGGCGCCATCCTCCGGGCGTCGCCCAGTCACTGGTTCACGGGCACGATCGACGACGTGCGCGTCTTCAACTTCGCCCTCTCGGCCGAGGAGATCCGCGAGCTCATTCCGGAGCCGGACGACTGCCCGGCCGAGGCGGACACCCGCTGTGACGCGCTCGAGGTCACCGGGCCAGAGGACCGCACCGAGGGGACGTACACGATCACCATGACCGCGAGCGACGACAGCGGCGACGACCCCCTCTGGTACACGTTCCTGGTCAGGAGCGCCGACGACGGCGCCGAGACGCAGATCGGCCCGCAGCCCTCGAACACCGCAGAGATCACGCTCGCGGCGGGAAGCTGGTCCGTGACCGCGACGGTCGACGACTCGTTCCTCTGCCGCGACAGCTCTCCGGACGCGACCTGCGAGACCGACGTCGAGGTCCTCGCCGAGCCCGAGATGCTGATCTCGGCCTGGAGCTTCGACGGCGACCTCCTCGACAGCGAGCCCGCCGGCAACCACGGCGAGTTCGTCGGCGGCGACAGCCCGACCTTCGTCACCGGCTTCGACTGCACGACCCCGGGCGCGGTCCAGTTCGACGGCGCCGACGACTTCGTGCGCGTGATCTCGAACGACGGCTTTCCGGTGACCGGCCGCAGCGCCTTCACCATCGCCATGTGGGTGAAGGGGCCGCCGCAGAACGACAAGCGGATCTTCTCGGAGAGCAACACGCAGGGCAACAACTCGACGCTCTTCAACCTCGGCACCGACAACACGGGAGCCACCGGCGTCTTCGATTTCTTCTACCGCGACGACAACGGCCGGTCGACCGGCCACCTGAAGTCGGAGGGGATCGCCTTCGACGACACCTGGCATCACGTCGCGTGGGTCGACGTCCTCGGCCAGGTGACGCTCTACATCGACGGCCAGCCCGACCCCGCCGACCTGAGTTACGCGCGCTCGACGCTGACGCTCGACACGACGACGATCGGCGGCATCCTGCGCGGCGGCCCGTGCTGCCTCTTCAACGGCTCGATCGACGACGTGCGCGTCTACAACTTCGCGCTCGACCAGGACGAGGTGCTGGAGATCATCGGCGACGGCGCGCTCGAGTGCTGTCCCTCCGAGGGCGACGCGGAGTTCGCCGACACGCACTGCGTGGGCATCGAGGTGCTCCCGGTCGGCGGCGACGGGACGCACGCGCTCATCGCGTCGACCGTCGACGAGACCGGCGATCCGGTGAGCTACACGTTCACCGCCAGGCGCGGTGACGAGGAGCCGATCGTCGTCGGCCCGCAGCCGCAGAACGAGACCGAGGTCGTGCTCGCCCCCGGCGACTGGACGATCACCGTCACCGTCGACGACGACCCGGAGTGCGACGACACGGCCGACGACGCCACCTGCGTGCTGCCGGTCACCATCTGCCCCGAGGA
>JBFFXF010000160.1:0-16731 GCA_041569895.1 Planctomycetota bacterium
GCGTGGAAACGAGTCGGCCGGCGTCGGATTGCCTTCACCAGCCTGATCTACAGCTTCGATGCGGACGCGGCGCTCGAGTTCATATTCCGGATCCGCGGCGAGGCATCCTTCAGCAGGGACTTCGACCGGGTGGAAGCATCGTTCATGACCGACGTGTTCCTTCCCGATCAGGACCCGCTGCACGACGAGCCCGTCGGGATGGACATCGGCGTGGTGCAAGCCCGCCGCCTCCACGTCATGGAGTGACGGTGGTGTCGAAGGCTGGCACGGAAACCTCAACCACGCTTCCCGATCAACGCCCAGACTCGATGCGGGACTGATAGAGGGTCATCGGGAAAGTCGGTCGCGAGGATCTTGCCGAGTGTCTGGTCGAACCGGTCGACTTCCCGGGGCGGGAGGCTGGCGGCGACGCCTGCGCTGGCGCGGACTCGACCGCGCCAGGCCTCGTGCGTGTAGGGCACGTCGCGATCGAACGAGAAGCTCTCGAGCTCCTCGAATCCGGCCAGCGAGAGGTCACCGAACCACGCCGGGTAGAGCCCGCTGCCACCGCCGAAGGGCCACTCCGGGCTGAACTCCTCGATCAGCTTCTCGGTCGCCTCGACGACGTTGCCCGCGACCGGAATCCAGTCGAAGTGCGCGATGACGATTCTGCCTCCCGGACGGAGCAGACGCCGCATCTCGCGCGCAGCCCTCGAGCGCTCGAACCAGTGCCAGCATTGCCCGGCGGTGACGACGTCGAGGCTCTCCGATGGAAGACCGGAGTCCTCGGCCCGGCCCTGCACGTAATCGACGTGCACGCCCGCCTCGCGATCGAGCTCCCTGGCCTGCCCCATCAACTCGGCGGACCGATCGAGGCCGATCACCTCGGCGCCGCGCTGCGCAAGCTGCCGCGCCATGGTTCCGGTGCCCGTGCCGACGTCGAGGATCCTCTGACCGGCGCATCCGATTCCCAGCGACGCGAGCCGGTCGAAGAGCTCGGGAGGGAATCCGGCTCTGTAACGCCGGTAATCGCGATGCGTCTTGCCGAAGTCGACGTTTTCCATGGACTCCTCGCGGGAAGTTGCCGTTATCCGTCTCCCCTTGACGCCGTGCCCGTCAGGTTTTCCTTGAGAACTCGCGGGTGGCGGGCCGCAATGCGCAACAGAGCCAGGGCCGGACCTTCGGGGTGACGGCGGTCTTGTTCCCAGTTGCGAAGCGTGTGGACTGATATGCCCAGAGCGGCGGCGAAGGCCTTCTGGGTTAGCCCGACAAAGCGCCGCAAGGCGACGATGTCGTCCCCTCCTCGGATTTTGCCCGCAATCAGACGCTCGCGCACGCTGTGGCGGATGCTCCGTGCGAAGTCTTCGGAAGTCAGTTCACGATCGGCCATCTCAATCACCCTTCATACTCTCTCGATACAGCTGGATCTCTTTTCGGGTTGCCGGCCGGGCGCTGATCACGCGGATCGTGCCCTCCGGCCACTCCGTATAAACCACGAGGACGATGCGCCCGGCGACCGGGCCAATGGCGATGAATCGATCCTCGTCCTGGCTGTGATCCTCGTCGTAGATCTCCAGGTAGTCGACGCCACTCGAGAAGAGCTTCGCGGCCTCGCCGAAGGAGATGCCGTGCTTGTCGAAGTTGGCCTTCTCCTTCTCGGGATCCCAGTCAAAGCGCATGCTTGAGTATACGCCAATGGCGGAGTAAGTCAATGAACGACCTCGCCGGAGGGCGAGAACGACCAGCCGTCCAGCTCACCATTCTTGTCGCGGACGTCGACGCGACTGCCAGGGAGGCGGGAAACGGCCCAGCGCCCGCCGTCGGTAGGCTCGAGCACGATCTGCAACGCCGCCTTGGCGGAATGCCCCGTCGAGAGACGCATCCTGTCGGAGCGACTCGGCAACATCGGAGGGCTTATTCAGCTCTTCGAAGAGACACCGGGAAGCGCGGCCCGCTCGCGCGAGGAAACGCTCGAGCGGGCCGCCGATGCGGACTACGGTCCCGGCACCAGTTCGAGGTCGAGCTTCGTTTCGACCTTGCCCTGGCCGAGGGTCAGCTTCTCGCTGCTGGCGAGGTAATCGACACCCGGCACCGGCATGAACTGGCCGCCGCCCTCCATGTAGAGCGCGGTCACCACGTGGTACTCGCCGCGGACGCCGACGTCCTCGATCGCCAGCACCAGATCGCGAGACGGGCCGAGGATCTGGTCGAGGTCGAGCTCTCCGTCGCCGTCCCTGTCGACGTTGTCGATGGTCGCCAGGATGGCGACCGGTACGCCGGTCACTGGCACCTCGAGGGCCAGGGTCACGAGCAGCTTGGTCATCTGCCTGGTGAAACCGTCCGGCAACGAGATGGTGGCCACCAGGCTCGTGGCCGGCTCGACCTGCTCCACGATATAGGCCTGACCGAGGGTCAGGGAGATGCCCATCCAGTCCAGGTCGCCGTCCTCGTCCAGGTCGGACATGGCGAAGTCGCCGGGCAGCCGGATGTTCCGGAAGATCAGGTTGGACCGCCAGGGGTCGGCGCTCGCCGGCCCGGGGTTCCTGTGCCACACGCCGCGGTGCGCGGTGTGATCGGCGCTGACGACATCCACCAGGCCGTCGTCGTCAATGTCCGCCAGCCACATGTCGCTCGGCGAGGTCAGGTCGGAGATGATCACCTCCGGCACCCAGGGGTCGCGCAGGTCCTCGCCCGGGTGACGGTAGAGGGTCACGGTCGAGCTGAAGATCTGATTGGCGATCAGGTCGAGGTGACCGTCCCCGTCGAAGTCATGGAACCACATGTCGGCCGAGGCCCAGTTGTCATCGTCGATGACGATCTTCTCCCAGCGCTCGTCCCAGCCTTCCGGCCCGGGGTTGACGCCGAGCCAGATCTCGCCGCGGTAGCTGGGAGGATTCGTGCCGGGGACGTCGAACATGCCGTTGTAGACGACCTCGGGATAGCCATCGCCGTTCAGATCGACGGACTTGTATGCCAGCGCGCCGCGGATGGCCGGGTCGGTGTCGGGGGCGATGGTCTGCAGATGCGGGATCCACGGGGCATCGACCTGGCCGGTATTCTCCATCCAGCTGCCGACGGCCGACGAGCCGAAGGCCGAGCTCAGCGCCAGGTCCTGGTCCCCGTCGTTGTCGATGTCCTCGATCACGACGATCATGGCGTTGTAGTTGATCTCGGTGGGGTTCGGGTTCTCCATGACCACCGAGCGCTCCCACGCACCCTCGACCTTGCGATACGAGAAGATGGCTCCGCTCCCCTCCCGCAGCGGGGCCAGGCCGGGGATGTTGGTGCCGACGATGATCATCGGCTCACCGCCATGATCGATGACCTGGACGCCCCACGGGCTGTAGAACGCCTGGTCGTCCTCGGTCCAGGCGTCGACGATCTCCGTCTCCCGGACGGTGAAGTCCTTCTCGAGGTAGTAGATCCCCAGCCTGAGCACGGTGAGCGGCAGGTCGGGATTCTCGAAGTGGGGCTCGCCGACCGTGACGATGTCGTTCGTGCCGTCGCGATCGACGTCGGCATGGGCCATGTAGATCGCGCCGGGGACGAAGTCCTCCTGCCCGAGGAAGTGCTCCCTCCAGAACAATCCACCGGTCAGGCAGCTGGGGTGAAACGGGTTCAGGTCGCAGGTGTCCCCCTGCGGCACGGTCAGCTCGACGGCGCCGAAGTCCATGATCGCGTCCGGCTGATAGACTAGGGTCGTCGCGGAGAACCCGCGAGCGTCCGTCGGCTCGACGATGAACGTCGACGCGACCCCCGTGACCACCGCCAGCCCCACCCGTGCGCCCTCGAGCGGTGCGGTGGAGATCGGGAAGAGGCTCTCCTCGAGCGGCACCAGGGGGATCCGGATGTGGATCGGGAACTCGTCCGGCACCGGCGGAGACTGCTTGACGACCCAGCCCGGCGTCGGCAGGCTGCGGAACCTCTGCGGCCACTCGTCCTCGCTCGCCTCGTAGAGCAGCAACCGCAAGTCTTCCCCGGTGGTCTCCCGCGCCGTCACCGTGACGCAGAGCTCCCCCGGCTCGCACACGTTCCCCGGTGATGGCACCTCGAGCTCGATGGTGCCGAAGTCCATCGCCGAGCCCGCCTGGTACACGCGGGTCGAGCGGGAGAACCCGCGAGCGTCCGTCGGCTCGACGGTCGTCCCCGATCCATCCCCGGTCACGATCGCCAGACCGAGACGCGCTCCCTCCAGCGTCCCGCCGGTGAGCTTGAAGAGGCTCTCCTCGAAGGGGATCCGGATGTCGACGGGATACCGGTCCGGCACCGGCGGGGACTCGAGCACCACCCAGCTCGGCGTCGGGAATTCCTGGAAGTCGCCGGGCCACTCCTCGTCGCTCACCTCGTAGAGCATCAGGCGCAGCTCGCTGCCGACGACGTCGTCGGCCGTCACCCTGACGCAGAGGTCGCCGGGCGCGCAGGACTCCCCGGGCACGATGGTCTCTTCCTCGAGCGCCTCGATCACGCCCATCCTGCCGAGGAAGGCGAGCCCCGCGCGGAACTCGCTGCGTCCCGGTTCGATATCGGCGAAGCCCTCCGCCGAGTAGTGGACCTGCATGCCGGAGGGCCGTTCGTGCACGACGATTCCCTCGCTGTTCAGGACGGCGCGGCCGAGGGCGGCGTCGGGCACATCCCACATGGTATGAATGGCGGCGGTCGGGAACGCGGACGAGACCACGATGACGTGCGAGAACCCGTCGGCGTCGAACTCGCCGAGCGTCTGCTGGATCGTCGGCGACGAGAAGCTCATTCGTCCCGTCCGGGACTCCCAGGGGAGCTGCTGCCCGATCTCATCGTGGAAGGCGTCCTCCGTCAGGAGCAAGAACGAGAAGATCTCGCCCTCCTTCCAGCCGAAGACGGGGAACGGCGGCACGTAGGGAGTCCCGTGAGACGCCAGGAGGACGCCGATCTCCGCGTCGGCGGCGTCGAACGGAACGGCGCCCCGCACGTACTCCGCCATGGAGGCCACGGCGTTCCTCACGCGCCTTCGCACGTACGGCACCTCGAAGAACGGCTCGGTCACCAGGACTTCCAAGCCGCCCGTCAGGTGCGCGGCCTCCCGCACCAGATCCTCCACTTCCTGCGTGTGGGTGGACCTCGAGAGCAGCATCGGCACGACCACCAGTTCGTCGTACCTGTCCTCGCTGGTGATCTCCCAGACGACGTCGCGGATGCGGGGAACGGCGTCGAGGAACGCGAGGTGGAGGTCGATCCGGGCCCCGTCGACCTCGATGTCGAGGCTCTCGACGTGCTCGCGCAGCGAGTCGTTGTGCGGGCTGTAGTTCTCGACGGCCTCGTAGTACCCGAAGACGGTCTCGTGAAACGCGTCCCAGGTGAAGAAGGGGGGCACGTCGCCGTCCGGCGCGATCTCGATCTCGTGGAGCACACCGTTGCCGTTGACGTCACCCATGAGGTACGTCATCGCGGTGGCGATCTCCTCGTATGCGGCCGCCCATTCGGTGTACTGGGCCGATTCCGGAACGCCGAGGCTCGCCCCGTGCGGTCCGAACGGAGTGCCGTCCGCGAGTGTGATGGGGATGTCTCCATCCTCGCGCGCCGAGGGCTCGCCGTGTCCGACGTAGAGCAGCGCCACCACCTTCTCCGGATCCGGGAGGTCGTCGGGCGTCGGATCCGGTCCCGCCACGAACATGCCGGGGGGCGGCAGATCGCCTCCCTCCAGGAAGAGCGCCATCAGGATGGCGACGGAATCACTGAGATCGAGTGTGCCGTCGTCGTTGGCGTCGGCGGCGTCCGCCAGATCCGGCGCCGCTCCTCCGAGGAAGAGAAACTGCAGGACGAATACCGCGTCGGATATGTCCACCTTTCCACTCGAGTTGGCATCGCCCCGCAGGAAGTCGTTACCCCGCGCGTCCGCCGGCGCCCCGAGGAGAGTGACAACGCCGAGGATCACCAGCGCGACAATGGAGATTCGTTTCACCCGTGACATGGGCGCCCCTCCCTCGTTCCAGGAAAGCAAGGCCGACCTCGCCCTGCGGTCACAGCGATACGTCGCGACGCCGCGAACCGGCGCACGACCCGATCCGAACCCCGAAAAAAGCGCAAATCCTGTTCCACTGCGTCTGCGGCCGCGCGCGAGAGGGGAGAACTGCACGGTTCGCGAGATTCTCCGTGAGCTTCCCGAATATTTCGTGGAACCGCCACCGGACGGGGTCTTGTGGGTTGAACGGAGAGAGAAGGACGAGAACCGTGAACCTCGTTGCGTTCAAGAGAACCGCACACCGGTCGCCAGGATGCCGACGGCGAGGAGCCGGAGTGCTGGCGGTCCTGGTGCGTGCGGCGTTGATCGCGCCGACGCTGCTCTGCTGCGCCGGTTGCTTCACCTACGTCACCTGGGCCGTCGGAACGCAGGTCGACAGGGAATCGCTGGCCTTCGAGGTCCGCCTGCTCGGCGTCGTCGCGTCCCCGACGGGCGGCGAGCGGCTCGTTCTCGACTTGCGCTCCGTCGAGGGCTACGACGATGGCCGCCATGAGGCCGCGATCCCTGACGACTGGCCCTCGCGCCGGACCCGACCGCTGTGGGTCTTCGAGCGCGTCGAGCCCCTGCTCGACATCCGTCTGACGCCGCGCCCGGAGCGCGGCACCCTCGAGCGGGTTTCGTACGCGGCGCTCGGCCAGCCCGAGTGGCACGAGGATGCAGCCCTGCGACATCCTTACGTGTACCGAGCATCGATCGGCCGCGGGCCGCGGCCGACCGAGATCTGGGCATGGGACGAGGCGCGCGGCTCGTTCGTCCATCTTCAGACGCTCGAGTGGAGGCGGCGGACGGACCGGCGTCCTGGCACGGCGGAGGTCTTCGTGATCGGAATCGAGCTCGCTTCCGGCGCGGACAAGAGTGACGGCGCCGGTCGTCACGGCGACGACGTGGACGCTCGCATCATCTTCCGAATGAGTGGCATCGAGGGCTACGACGACGGACTCTGGGAAGCGGCGATCCCGCGGGACTGGCGGGTCCGGCCGCGCCAGCACCTCGCCTTGCTCCATCGCCTTCGTGGACGGCTCAGGCTCCACCCGAGGCCGCTGACGCTCGACGCGCCGTTCGAACCGATCCCCGGCCCGCCGAACAGAACGCTGATCCGTCCGAGCGGCACGCCGCAGGACGGACCTCGTTTCCTCTGGCAGCGCATCTCGACGGGCACCGACTACAAACAAGGGTTCAGTCTGTGGGCGCGGCGCCCACGAGATGGCGCCTGGATCCACGTCGGGACGCTGGAGCTCCGCGTGCGGCGGCATCTCAAGCGCTGGTACGGGCCGCTGGTCGCGGCGGCTGCGACTCCGCTGACGGTCGCTGCGGATCTCGTGCTGCTGCCGGTGCAGCCCTGGATGTTCGAATACCTCGCGTTGCAGCACTGAACTCGTGGTGGAGGTAGAATCCACATGGAACTACCGAGTGTAGATGCGCTCCTTTCGTGGCGGCGCTCGTGATGGAGCTTTGCAGAGAACTCGTTCCGGCTCGCTTGATTCGCTGTGCTCTCTTGCTGTCGCTGGCGACGACACTGAGCGGTTGCGTGACGGTCGTCACCTGGCGCTGGGCCACGGAAACGAGAAAGACGAGCGACACGATCCGGGCGAAGATCGAAGCGCTGCGCCAGGAATCGGGCGAGCCGGATCTCCTCGTGTTCAGGCTGTCTCATGTCGAGGGCGTCGAGGACGGCCTCTACGCCGTGGAGATCCCGGCGGGATGGCGGTCGAGCCCGATGCACAACCGTCCCCGCAGCTACTCGTACCTCTTCTGGCTCGACGATCCTCTCGAGCTCGAGGTCAAGCCGGTCGAGAAGTGGACGCACGAGCTTCCCGCGGCGCCCGAGCTGCAGCGGTGGATCCGGGCCCATCGGCGATCCGAGTACCCGTACTACTTCGGCCCTTACGGGCCGACGCCCGAGCTGGTCGGCCGGGTGGGCCCCGGGAAGGTCGTCATCCTGGACGAGTTCGAGTGGCCGGTGCGGGAGGAGCTCGCCGAGCCGGGGCGTCCCGTCGTCGCGACGGTCCTCACTCCGCTGACCGCCGCGCTCGACCTCCTCCCGGCGTTCCTCCTGGTCCTGCTGTTTCGCGCCTGGCGGAAACGGGGACCGGTCCGCGCCGCCGGAACCGACAGCATTGCGTGCGTTCTCCATCTCGTGGGGTTTCTCGTCACGGCGGTTTTCATCGCCGCGACGGACGACTTCTGGACACTCGGCTGGCACGTGTGGGGCGAGCTCCTCGGAGTGGGAGGCGAAGCCTTGACGATTCCCTGGCTCGTCGCAGTCCGCGCGCTGGCGCTGGTCGGGGCCGTGATCCTCTCCCTCGCCCATGTGCGGGCGGCTGGTGGAGGCGTGAGGAGGCTGCGGCTAGCGATCGCCTCTTCCTCCCTGGCTCTTCTGGCCATCCCATTCGCGCTCGACATCACTCAGGGCCCCGAGATCGCGACTGTGCAGGCGATCAGCCTCATCGGATCGGGCGCGGCGGCGGTCCTGGCGGTGCTGGCGGCGCTGCATGGCGTTCGGCCGCTGTGGGTCACCGCCGGCACCTTCCTCCCCGCTGTCCTCCTCTTCCTGCTCGAGATCTACTGGGGGCTGCTGACGGCCATCGTGTTCCTCGTTCCGCCCCATTGACCCGAGCCCGTGCAGCCCGACCGTGCCGTCGGAGCCCGGCTTCTTCCCGGAGCCGGGCTCCGGCGCGGCGGCCTTGCGAATGACTGGTCGTTGCTCGCCGGAACCGGGTCGGGGCCGCGGACGTCATTTGGTGGCGTCTCGCTCCGAGCACGCTTCGTGGCTGCCGCAGCCGAGCGCGTCCTTCGTCGGGTCGACGCCGCAATCCGTCACCCCGGGAAGTGGAATCATCCCGCTTCCGAGAAACAGCACGCCGAGCGTGTTGATCGCGTCGGAGATGTCCACCTTCCCGTCGTCGTTCGAGTCGCAGGCGTCCTCGCAAGCGGGATCTCCCTGGCCGAGGAAGAGGGAGCCCAGGGCCGACACGGCGTCGGCAATGTCGACGCTGCCGTCGTCGTTACAGTCCGCGCGGAGGAACTCCGGTTGACCACATTCACCCGGCGTCGGGTCTTCTGCGGTGAGCTTGATGAGGAACGCGTCGGCAGATTCGAATATGTTGAAAAAACTTGAATTGCCGGCCACGACATAGCCGCCGTCGGTCGTCTGCGCGACAGAGCGGCCATGACCGACGCCGCCCGACGTCCTCTCCCAGGTGCGATTTCCCTGCCAATCGGTCCTCACCAGAACGAGGTCGATGACTTCCGGCCCACCAGGGGGACCGGTCGACCCGGCGACGATGTAGCCGCCGTCGGTTGTCTCCGCGACAGAGGCGCCGGTGTCCCACTCCGGCCCGCCGAAGGTCTTCTCCCACGTCGACGGATCGTCCGGGTCGACGTTCCCGTCGGCGTCCGTCTTGATGAGATAGACGTCCGAGCCTCCCGCCCCGAAGGAACTGGTGGTCCCGACGACAATGTAGCCGCCATCGGTCGTCTGCGCGACCGAGGCGCCGCTATCCCGCTCCAGCCCACCGAACGTCTTCTCCCACGTCGACGGGTCCTCCGGGTCGACGTTCCCGTCGGCGTCCGTCTTGATGAGATAGACGTCGTCCGAGTCTCCCGCGCCGAAGGAACCGGTGGACCCGACGACGATATAGCCGCCGTCGGTCGTCTGCGCGACAGAGGCGCCAAGATCCGACTGCGGGCCGCCGAAGGTTCTCTCCCAGAGCTTGTTCCCCGCCGCGTCGGTTCTCACAAGATAGACGTCGAGCTCTCCCGCGCCAAAGGACCAGGTCCAGCCGGCGACCACATAGCCGCCGTCGGTCGTCCGCGCGACAGAGGCGCCACTATCCGACTCCGGCCCGCCGAAGGTCTTCTCCCACGTCGACGGATCCTCCGGATCGACGTTCCCGTCGGCGTTCGTCTTGACGAGATAGACGTCCGAGCCTCCCGCGCCAAGGGAACTGGTCGATCCGGCGACGATATAGCCACCGTCGATCGTCTGCTCAACCGCAGAGGCGTGTTCGTTTCTCCGACCGCCGAGGGTCCGTTCCCAGACCGTGTTTCCTTCCTTGTCCAATTTGTGAAGAGCAATGTCGAAGTCGCCAATGACCTTTATCGAGGGGCCGATGCTGAGCGCGAGAACGTAGCCGCCGTCGGTCGTCTGCTTGACGGAGGAGGTATGAAAGGTCTTGGAGGACGAGCCGAAGGATCTCTCCCACTCGATGCATGGAGCTTCCTGCGCGCGCAGCGCTGCGGGGGAGCTCAGAACGAAAAGCAGAGCGAGCCGCGTGGTGATTCGTTCCATGGAAACCTCCGTTCCGAGCGAGATTCTGAAAACACGGACGCCGCGCGAGCGGACGCCTACTCGCAGGGCGGGTACGCGTCGCACGTCAAGTCGTCCTCGGTGGGATCGGCTCCGCACGCCGCGTGCGGATCGGGCGGTTGCGCGCCGCCGAGGAACAGAAAGTCGAGTACCGCGACCGCGTCGGAGAGGTCGACCGTGCCGCTGTCGTTGGCGTCGGCGGCCTTCATGCAGTCGGGCGCTTCGCTGCCGAGAAAGAGGAACCCGAGGATCGACGAGGCGTCGGACACATCGAGGAGCGCATCGGAGTTCGCGTCACCGCGCTGGAAGTCGACGCCAGTCCGTGGCGTATCGTCATAAACGAAGCCGATTCGCATGGGGGATCCCGGGGTGAACGTCACGGTGCCGAAGCCCGTCTTGTGGATCCGCCAGCGCCAGCCGACGACGCTGCGGCCGCGCAGGGCCGCTCGCATCTCCTCGCGATCGCCGAGGAGGAAGTTCGAGCAGCTCGACCAGTCGGGAACCGTGCCGTCACTCGGCGAGTGACTGTCGTCGAGGGAGACGAAAGTGCCGTCGTCGAGCTCGAGCTGCGATTCGGCCATGACCCGTCCACTGCTCATGTTGGACGCGCAGCTCATCCCATGAATCGCGAGCCGAAGCCCCTCCGTGGAGAACGGGGTGTCGAACTGATAGCTCTCCCACCCGGAAACCTCCTGGGAGCCGGAAAGCGAGATCGGCGACACTCCGGGAATCTCGCGAATGACGTGGCTGTGGGGTTCGTCGTGGTGCTCGAACGACCAGTGACCGTAGACGAAATGGACCCTGACCGTGTTGTCCTCTCGCAGACTCGCGAGGCTCGATTGCACGCCGGTGCCGCCGGGGCTCTCGGAAACGGTGCGCATGGCAAGACCGAGCTCGGCCGCGGTCCCCTCGAACCCACCTGGAAGACAGCGACCATCGTCGTCGATCGATCCGCAGTGGAGCATTCGCAAGGTCAGCCGGCCCGTGCGTTCCGAGCCCCAGCGCAGATGTTCACCCCGATCCGTTGCCAGCACCTCGCCTTCCGGGCCGTGAAGTGCGAACCCGATCTCGACGCTGTCCAGGCCGGCAGAGGTTTCCCGTTTCATGGTCACGACCATCGTCTCGATGAGGATCGCCGAGACGCCCTCGAGGGGTACCTGCTCGCTGAGCGCGAATCGCCCGACACCCCAGGTGTTGTACCCCTGGCTCTCGAGCGAAACCCCGCTGGCCTCGACGGTGACGACGCGCCGGTGCTCGGCGTGGGCGGGAGCGGACGCGATGCACAGGGCAAAGAGAACAAGGGCAAGGCGTTGCATGGGAGCTCCTTTCCGCGATTAGGGCTGACGTGTCCCCGGTACGAAAGCCGGTCGACTTGCGACCGGTCACACCTGGGATATGCAAAACGCCGTCGAAACCCGCAGCGTGAATCCGTCAGTTTCTGCCCGCCTGCCGTCCTGCCGGGATCCTTGCCGGCGGCGCGCCGTTGCCGATACCATTGGGGAAACAGCGGATCTGCATGAGCAACCCGAACTTCTGACACACGGACAATGACCCCTCCAGCCAGAGCCGACGTCATCACGAGATCCCGGTGCGGCGACGCCCGTGCGACCTCGGAGCTCGTGGAGCTCGTCTACGACCGATTGCGGGCTCTGGCCTCGCACTACCTGCGACGGGACCGCCGCGGCCACACGCTGCAGGCGACCGAGATCGTCCACGAGGCCTTCATGAATCTCGTCGGGCTCACCGACGTCGAGTGGAACGATCGCGCGCACTTCCTCGCCATCGCCGCGAGCGCCATGCGGCAGGTGCTCGGCGAGTATGCGCGACGGCGTGGCGCTCAGAAGCGCGGCGGGGCGTGGCAGCGGGTGCCGCTCGTGGACACGCTCTCTTTCTCGAGCGGGCCGGAGCTCGATCTCCTGAGCCTGGACGAGGCGCTGTCGCGACTGCGCGAGCTTCACGAACGACAGGCGCGCGTCGTCGAGTGTCGTTTCTTCTCCGGAATGACCATCGAGGAAACCGCGAGCGCCCTCGAGGTATCTCCCAGAACCGTGGAGGCCGACTGGTACGCCGCGAGGGCGTGGCTCCGTCGAGAGCTCAGCGAGGAGACGGAAGCGTGAGGAGCGGTCGAGAATGAATCCCGAGCGCCACCTCCGCATCAGCGAGCTCTTCGAGGCCGCGCGCCGGCTCCCGGCGAGGGACCGAGCGGCGTTTCTCGAGAAGAGCTGCGACGGCGACGCCGAGCTTCGAGCCGAGGTCGAGTCGCTTCTCGCGCACCACGATGCCGGACCCGACGAGGACCCCGTCGAGGTCGGAGCGGGGCTTGCGGTGATCGGCGCGCTCGAGGGGCATGCCGAGGATGCCGCGGATCGATCGGGCCTCCGTGAGACCGTCCCGGAGCGGTTCGGCCGCTACAGATTGCTCCGGAAGATCGGCGAGGGCGCCATGGGACGCGTCTACGAGGCCGAGCAGGATCATCCACACCGCAGGGTCGCGCTCAAGGTCATCCGTCCCGGCGCGGCCTCGAGCGAGGCCGAGCGTCGCTTCCGGGTCGAGGCGGAGGTCCTCGGGTGGCTGCAGCATCCGGGCATCGCGCAGATCTTCGAGGCCGGCACCGCCGAGACCGATCTCGGCCTGCAGCCGTTCTTCGCCATGGAGTTCGTCGAGGGAGAGGACCTTGCCGAGCATGCGCGGTCGGGGGAGCTCGGCGTCCGCGAGCGACTCGAGCTCGTCGCCGCGGTCTGCGACGCCGTCGAGTATGCGCACCAGAAAGGGGTGATCCATCGCGACCTCAAGCCGGGGAACATCCTCGTCGACGCATCGGGGCAGCCGAAGGTTCTCGACTTCGGCGTCGCGCGCGCCATCGACGCCGATCTGCAGACGACGACGCTGCAGACGAGCGCGGGCCAGCTGGTCGGCACGCTGGCGTACATGAGTCCGGAGCAGGCTGCGGGCGATCCGCGTGAGCTCGACACGCGTTCCGACGTCTACGCGCTCGGCGTCATCTGCTTCGAGCTGTGTTCCGGCCGTTTGCCGCACGCGCTCGCCGGGCTGTCGGTCGCGCAGGCCGTGCGCGTGATCCAGGAGGAGGACACGACCCGGCTGAGCTCCATCGACCTGGCCTTTCACGGTGACGTCGACACCATCGTCTCGACGGCTCTCGAGAAGGACAAGAACCGTCGTTACCCCTCCGCCGCGGCGATGGCCGCGGACATCCGTCGGTTCCTGGCCGACGAGCCGATCCAGGCGCGGCCCACCTCGACGCTCTACCGCCTGCGCAAGTTCGCCCGGCGCAACAGGGCGCTCGTCGGCGGCATCGCCGCGACCTTCGTCGCCCTCGTCGCCGGGACCGTCCTGGCGACGTGGTTCGCGATCCGCGAGGCCGAGCAGAACGCCGAGGCGACCCGACAGACGTACCGCGCCGGCATGATGGTCGCGGCGAACGCGGTCGAGACGGGACGGGTGGACAGGGCGGCAGTGCAGCTCGAAGCCAGCCCCGAGAGCCTGCGCGGCTGGGAATGGCGGCACCTGAAGAGCCGGCTCGACGGCAGCCTCGTGACGCTGCGGGAGGACTCGCAGATAACCGGCGTCGGGTTCAGCGCGAGCGGAGACCGGGTGGTGGTCGCGTCTCGGACTCTCCGCGTTCGCGATGTCGACACCGGTGACGTGCTCCACGCGTTTCCCCCGGACGAGGGCGACTTCTACACGACCGGCAACTACGTCGCCGGGGGTCGGTGGATCGCCGCCGGCACGGCGCGCGGCTCGGTTCGGATCTGGGATGCGGAGACCTTCGGCGAGGTGGTCGTGCTCACGGACGAGAGCGCGAAGATCAAGAGGCTCGTCGTCGCGGACGACGGCTCGCACGCAGTCGCGGTCGACAGTCGTTCCACTCTGCGCTGGTGGGCGCTGCCGGAAGGGCGACTTCTCGGGACGCGCGAGGGAGGCGACGTGGCGCTCGGCCCCGATCACCGCACTCTCGCCGTCGTCCACGAGTCGACGCCGGTGTGGGGGCCCGGCACGATTCAGCTCCTCGACATGCCCACGGCCACGAACACGGGCATCGTGCTGGGCGGCCACAGCCTGAGGATCACGCGCGTGGTCTACAGCCCGGATGGAAGCCGCATCGCGTCCTCGTCGCAGGACGAATCCGTGCGACTCTGGGACTCGTCGACGGGTCGAGAGATCGATCGCATGTCGGAGCACTCGGGCTTCGTGCACGCGGTCGCCTTCAGCCCGGACGGCCAGCTCGTGGCGTCGTCCGCCGAGGACTTCACCGTGAGGATCTGGGACGTCGCGTCGCGCGCCGTGACGACCCTGGTGGGGCACACGAGTCCGGTGTACGAGATCGCGTTCAGCGCCGACGGCGGGCGTCTTGTCTCCGGCGCCCGCGACGGCACCGTTCGCGTGTGGGACGCCGGCGGTCCGTTCGACGTTCCTTCCGGCGACTCCGCCCCGGGCGTCGCGTGCTTCAGCCCCGATGACTCACTGGTCGCATGGCCAACGGTCGATCCGATGACGCTGCGGGTCTGGGACCGCGACACGGGGCGCGCGCTCGCGACCGCGCGTGGACCCGAAGGGATCCCCCAGTTCTATTCCATCATCTTCGACGGAACAGGCGACCGGATCATCGCCGCGGCAAGCCACATCGTCGTCTGGGACGCACGCACGCTCGACGAGCTCCTGGTGATATCGGGAACGGGACGCAGGTACCAGACGGTGGCGATTTCGCCGGACGGCCGGTGGCTCGTCGCCGGGGACGGTGCCGCAGAGCTGACGCTCTTCGACGCCACCACGGGCGAGCACTCGGCGCGACGCAGGCACGGCGGGATCGAGGTCTTCAACGTCGCGTTCAGCCCCGACGGCACCCGCGTCGCGTCGTTCGATCGTTTCAGGACGGTGCGGCTGTGGGACTCCGACGATCTGCGGCCGATCTGGCAGACGGCGAAGGAGCCAGACCGCCAGCGCCTGTACCCCTATCGCCTCTACCAGGCCCTCGACTTTCATCCCGACGGCGACGTCATCGCGAGCCTCTCGGCGGAGAACACCGTCCGCCTCCGGGACGTCGCGAGCGGCGAGCACGTCGGCGAGGTCGGCGGTCACAGCGGCATCCTGACCGCCGTCGCCTTCGCGCCCGATGGCGACCGCCTCGTCACCGGCGATCGGGCCGGAACGATCATCCTCTGGGACGCGCGGACGCTCGACCAGATCGTCGAGCTCGACGCCGGCGGCGGAAACGTCGCGACCGCCCGCTTCTCACACGATGGCGAGAGCCTGCTCACGGCGGGGGATTACTCCATGCGAATCTGGAACACGACCTCGGCGCGCGACCGAGCCGGAGCCCGGCACGGCGCCCTGGCGCTCGCGCTCGAGGCGGAGCCGATCGTCGACTCGTTGTTCGAGAAGCTCGGTGACGCGTTGCGTGTCGCCGAGCGACTCGCGGGCGATACCTCGCTGGACGCGCCGTCGCGCAGGGCGGCTCTCAGGGTCACACTCCGCCGCGCCGTCGAGCATCGTCGCCGGGGCGGCGAGTCTCCGTGACGGTCGGCGATCCGGATAGAACGGCCATCACCACATGTCGCATCTCGAGCCCCCTGCCGTACAATCGCGAGCATGAATCGCCTCATCCGCATCGCGCTGCCGTCCTTCCTGGCGGCGACTCTGTTTCTCCTCTCCGGCTGCAAGGGAGTGCGCTACGGGATCTCGTCGGCGCTGCGCTCGGGGACCGACTATGAAGCGCTGGAGAGCGCTCGAACCGAGGCCGCTCGTGCGGGCTCCTCGCCGGTCCCGGCCGGCGCGGATGCTCCCGCGGCCTACTGGACGCAGTACCGCGGTCCGTACGGCACCGGCGTCTACGACGAGCAGCCGCTGGCGCTGGACTGGCCTGACGGGGGTCCGCCGGAGCTCTGGCGCGTCGCTGTCGGTCCCGCGTACTCGTCGGCCGTGGTCGCCTCCGGTCTCGTCGTGACCATGGAGCAGCGGCGCGAGCGCGAGGCGGTCATCGCCCTGTCGCTCGAGACCGGCGCGCTGGTCTGGGAGGACAGCTGGCCGGCGCGCTTCCACGAGGCGATGAGCAAGGAGGGGCCGAGGGCGACACCCGCCGTGCAGGGGGACGCCGTCGTCAGCCTCGGAGCGACGGGCGAGCTGCGCTGCCTCGATCTGCGCACCGGGGAGCTGCGGTGGCGACACGACCTGCTCGACGGCGGCGCGCGCGGCAACCTCCACTTCGGAGTGAGCGCGTCGCCGCGGATTCGCGGGGACATGGTGATCGCGCAGGGCGTCGACTCGGTCGCGGCGTTCGACCTGCAGGGCGGCGAGCCTCGCTGGCGCACCCTCTCCGAGGTGATGGCCTACGCGACGCCGCAGCTCGGCGAGCTCCACGGCGCGCCGGTGGCGGTGGTGACGACGGCCGAGCGCATCGTCGGGCTCGACATCGACTCCGGCGGCGAGC
>JBFFXF010000161.1:0-16666 GCA_041569895.1 Planctomycetota bacterium
CACCCCGATTCGGTTACGACGACGGGAACGCAGATTGCGCAGATTGAGCGTTCGCCCCGGCGGATCTCGTTCGGCCCTGGCCTCGGATCTCCGATCTCTGTGTCGGTCCTCGGTCTCCGTCATCGGTTCTCCGTCATCGGTCATCGGTCTCGGACTCGGCCATTGGAATCGGAATCGGTCCTCGGTCTCGGTCCACCGGTACCGGACTCGCCGTCACGCGCACCCTCCGGAATCCGAAACGCCGCCTCCTTCCGGACGAACACCACGTCGACCTGGTAGAGGTGGCCGCTCTTCGGGTGATTGACGCCGGCGATGATGTCGAAGACACAAAACCCCTGGCTGCTCATGTCACCGATCAGATCGGCGAATTCGGGACCACCCCGGAATCTGGGCAGAACGGAGGCTTCGAGGATGACCGCGTCGGCCTTCGAGAGGGTATCGAGGGCTCCCCGGAGGACGTCCCGTTCCGAGCCCTCCACGTCGACCTTGATGAGATAGCTCGGGGGCAATCGATGCCTGGCCACGAGACCGTCGAGCGTCTCGACCGGAACCCTTATCCGAGCCGTGCGCTCGAGGTCGCGATGGACCTCGAAGGCCGACGACTTGAACGGATCGGTATACACGTTGAGCTCGGTCTCTCCCCTGGAACCGCCACAGAAGACTGTTTCGACCACCGCATCCAGTTCGGTTTCAAGCCTTTCCAGATCCCCCCGGAAGCCCGGATTGGCCTCGACCAGCAGATATCGCTGGGCCGAGAAAACCGAGTAGAGCTCGGGAGTGCCTGTCGCGACGCCCACGTCGATCACGGTCGCGGGCGAGACCACCTGTCCGAGGACCTCCATCCCTCTCCGAAAGACCCGTGTCGGGGCGTCGATGTTGCGGATCTCCTTTCCGAAGGCTCCCAGGATGGATTTGATGAGGCGCTTCATCTTCGATTCGACTCCGGCCGAGCGCGGGACCATTGTACGAAGCTCTCCCCGTTGGACACAGCCCCCATCATCGGAGACAATTCTCCGAATGCACCGCCCCACCGCTCTCCTCCTCGTGCTGCTCATCGCGCCGTGCGGCGCCGGCAGCGCCGCGGATCCGGTGGTCGAGGATCTCGGCACGCGTCGCGGCGGCAGCGACTGGCCGGTGTTTCTCGGTCCCCGCGGCGACAACAGCTCGCCCGAGACCGGGTTGCTCGATACCTGGCCGGAGTCCGGTCCGCCGGTGGTCTGGACGCGCGGGCTCGGCACGGGCTACGGCGGACCGTCGGTCAGCAAGGGCCGTCTCTTCCTGTTCGAGCGTCGCGGCGATCGCGCTCGACTGACGTGCCTGAGGAGCGAGACCGGCGACGAGCTCTGGCGCTACGAGTACCGGACGGATTACGAGGACTACTACGGGTACAACAACGGCCCGCGGACGACGCCCGTCGTCGACGGTGACCGCGTTTACATCTTCGGCGTCGAGGGCGAGCTCCACTGCGTGCGGTTCGGCGGCGAGGCCGTGTGGCGCGTCGACACCACGGCGAAGTACAACGTCGTCCAGAACTTCTTCGGCGTCGGCTCGACGCCGATCGTCGAGGGCGACCTGCTGATCGTGCTGGTCGGGGGCAGCCCGCCGGGAAGCCCGACCATCCACTCCGGCGCGGTGCGCGGCAACGGAACCGGAATCGTCGCGTTCGACAAGCGCTCCGGCAAGGTCGTCTACGAGATCACCGACGAGCTCGCCAGCTACGCAAGCCCGATGGTGACGACCATCGGCGGCCGTCGATGGGGGTTCGTCTTCGCGCGCAGCGGCCTCGTCGGCTTCGAGCCCGCGAGCGGCAAGGTCGACTTCCACTTCCCGTGGCGCGCCAGGATCCTCGAGTCGGTCAACGCGTCGAACCCCGTGGTCGTCGACGACCTCGTGTTCATCTCGGAGTGCTACGGCCCCGGCAGCGCGCTCCTCCGCGTCGCGCCGGGGCGTCACGAGGTGGTCTGGAAGGACCCGCCGGGTCGCAGGAAGGCGATGCAGACGCACTGGAACACGGCGATTCACATCGACGGCCACCTCTACGGCAGCAGCGGACGGAACCGCTCGGACGCCGAGCTCCGCTGCGTCGCGCTCCGCACCGGGAAGGTGCGCTGGTCGCGACCCGGCCTGACACGCTCGACCCTCCTCCACGCCGACGGCAAGCTGATCGTGCTGACCGAGGCCGGCGAGCTGCTGCTCGTGCGGCCGACGCCGGACGAGCTCGATCTGATCTCGAGGGTCGTTCCACGCGATCAGCGCGGCGTCCCGCTCCTGCGCTACCCGGCCTGGGCGCCGCCGGTGCTCTCGCACGGGCTGCTCTACGTGCGCGGCGACGACCGCCTGGTCTGCCTCGAGCTGCGTTCACCCGCGGCCGCAGAGCCGAAATCGCCCGCGACGCCGACGGACGGCGGGTCGACCGATAAATAGGTCGGGCGGTCACTCCGTGGCGGGGTTGCTCACCGTGCCGCCGATCTCCTCGAGCTCCTCGCGCGTGTCGACGTCCTTTGCGAACGCGAGCGCGTCGCTGACGACGAATCGCACGGCGCGCGGCCCGAGACGACGGAACACCGCTCGCCGTACGAGCAGCTTCGAGGCGTGGCGCGCCAGCGAGTCGAAATCGAGTTGCCCGCGCCGCCAGAGCCAGAAGATGCGCAGCCCGTGGCGCAGCACCGTCCACGTGAGCACCGGCGCCGCGAACCGCATCAGGTTGGAGAGATCGCGCTTGATCAGCGTCCAGAGCACGAGCAAGACGATGACGCGCCGGCGCTCGTCGTAGTCCCGGTTGCGCTCGCGGTAGAAGAGGTCGAGCAGGCGATAGAGGACCCCCATCCGCAGTTGCGACGGGCGCGCGACGACGAGGTGGCCCGGCAGGAACGCCACCGGCTCGGCGTCCACCTCGGGGCGCACGCCGTACTGCGGCTTCCAGCTCGACGCGCCGAGGTCCTCCGCCGCCCGGATCAACGGGAAGCAGAACGCGGCGCCCTCGGCGAGCGGCGCGGCCAGCGCCGAGGCGAGGCTCGCGATCTCCTCCACCGACGGCAGGACGTCGCACGCCATGACGGCGACCGGCGAGTCGGCCCCGTGGCGCTCGAGGACGTCCCGGATGCCGGCGCGGACGTTGATTCCGACGTGCCCGTCGGTATCGACGATCGGACAGTCGACGAGATCCCGGTAGACCGCGGTCGGCCCGACGATCGACACGTCCTCGAAGGCGCCGCTCTGCCGGCACCGCTCGACGAGAACGGCGGCGAGGCAGCGTCCCTCGACGAGGAACTCCGCGCCCTTGTACCCGGCGACGAAGTGGAACGAATCGGCGCCGGCGGGCACCGGGCCCGGGCGGCGATCGCTGCCGGCGAGAATCAGGAGCGGCACGCGGTGCGGTGCCATGGCGGCGCCTCGCTTATCCGAGCCCGATCAACACGTCGTCGCCCTCGACCTTCACGGGGTAGACGGCGATGCGGCGCTTCTTGTCACCGCGCAGGCACGCGCCGGTGCGCAGGTCGAAACGCCAGCCGTGCGAGCGGCACACGGCGACTCCGTCCTCCGGCGGCGCGCGGTGGAGCGGGTCGCCCTCGTGCGGACAGATGTCCTTGACGGCGAAGAGCTCCTCGCCGATCCGGTAGACGGCGATGCGGCGCGGCCCCACGCGCACGGGAGTCCCCTTTCCCTCCGGGAAGTCGGTGAGCTTTCCGATGGGGACGAAGTTCACCGGGATGCTCCTGGCGGGCCCGACACGATTCTCGGAGGGCGCCTGGCGTGCGCTTCTCCGTCCGGGCCGCGTCGCCCGTGCACGGGCACGGGCACGGGAACGGGCACGGGGACGGGGACGGGAACGGGTACGGGTACGAGACAAACAGTGAGGGTCATGTCGACGTGTCCAGGATGCTTCAGGTTATGATAACGACCCGGAGGCGCTTCGGCCCGTGGGCTCCGAGGACGAGGATCTTCTCGATGTCCGCCGTGCGCGACGGCCCCGTGATGACGCTCGCCGAGCTCCAGCGGCCGTTCTCGCGCAGCAGTCGCAGCGCGTCCTCGAGCGAGGCGACGAGCTGGCCGACCCGCGCGACGACGACGTGACAGGGCGGCAGCACGGAGAGCCGGCGCCCGCCGTCGCGCTCGCTGTTGACGACGACGCTTCCGGTCCTGGCGACGAGCGCCACGCACCCGGTGATCCCCACCCCGAAGCGCGCGAGCTCGACCGAGGACGCCCGCACGGCATGCGAGCTGTCGATGCGCGACGCGAGAACGGGGCGCGCCGTCACCAGCGCCTCGACGAGCGGGTCCTCGCAGGCCACCGCGGGCGCGCCGGCGTGCTCGTCGAGCAACTCCTCGAGGCGCGCTGCCGCCTCCTCCTCGCTCGCCGCGACGACGACCTCGCCGCGAAGCGCCGTCAGTCGTTCCGTGAACCGCTCGAGGAGCTCCTCCGGCGCCGGGTGATCGCTGAAGACCTCGCGGTCGGCGACCGGACGCGGCGGGACCTCGGCACGCGACGGCGACGCGATGCGCATTCGCGAGAGAATCTTATCTCGAGTGGTCACCGTGGCTCTGTCTCCAGAGATCGGCGAAGGACCGCCTCGCGAGGCGCGGCATTCGCGTGCGCTTGCTTTTCGGGACCGCGAGCGGAAAGAGCCGCTCAGCGACGCGAACGAACCGTCGGACCCGATCGAGTCGCGTGCGGCTCGACATCGCCCTCGCCCAGAGCCGCATGGCGGTTCCCCACAGACGGCCGGCGCTCGATCCGCTCACCCATTCGCGGCGATTCGCGAGCAAGAGGTGGTGCAGATCGATGTTCACCGGACAGACGTCGGCGCAGGCGCCGCAGAGGCTCGATGCGAACGACAGGTGACCCCACTGCGCGGTGCCGCGCAGGTGCGGCGTGATCACCGAGCCGATCGGTCCGGGATAGGTGGTGTTGTACGCGTGACCGCCGACCGTGCGGTAGACGGGGCACGCGTTGAGGCACGCGCCGCAGCGGATGCAGCGCAGGCTGCGTCGGAAGACCTCGCTCGCCCAGATCTCGGACCGGCCGTTGTCGAGGAGGATAACGTGCATCTCGGCGGGACCGTCGGGCTCACCGGCGCGTCGCGGCCCGCGCACGATGGTGTTGTAGCAGGTGAGCTGCTGGCCGGTGCCGCTGGTCGCCAGAAGGGGAAGGAAGAGCGCCAGGTCCTCGAGACGGGGGATGACCTTCTCGATGCCGGCGATCACCACGTGCACCGGCGGACAGGCCATCGTCAGGCGTCCGTTCCCCTCGTTCTCCGTCATCACGATGGCGCCCTCGTCGGCGATGAGGAAGTTGGCTCCGGTGACGCCGATGTCGGCCGTGATGTAGGCGTCGCGCAGGTGCTGACGCGCGACCATCGTGAGCTCCTCCGCCTCGGCATCGCGCCGGGCGCCGAGCTTCTCGTGGAAGAGCGCGGCGATCTCGTCCTTCGACTTGTGCATCGCCGGCGTGACGATGTGGTACGGCCTCTCGCCGGCGAGCTGGACGATGAGCTCGCCGAGGTCGCTCTCGCGCACGTCGACGCCTTCCGACTCGAGAAGCTCGTTGAGATCGATCTCCTCGGTGGTCATCGACTTCGTCTTGACGACGCGACGCGCCCGGTGGCGGCGGACGATGTCGAGCACGTGCCGGCGCGCCTCGGCGGTGTCCGCCGCCCAGAGCACCTTCGCGCCACGCGCGGAGATCCGCGACTCGAAGCGCTCCAGCAGATCGGGAAGGCGCGCGAGCGCATCGTCCTTGAGCCGCGCCGCGGCCTCGCGCGCCGACTCCCAGTCGGCAAACTGCCGCCGCTGCATGTCGCCCACGACGTGCGCGTGGGTCGACGTCGCCCGCAGGATCTTCAGGCGGTGCGTCTCGTCTTGCGCCTGGACACGGGAACGCGCCAGGAACGCTGCGTGCTCGGACATACGCTCGACTCGATCATCCGGTTGGTGTTCTCCGCGATAACGCGCGCCGCGCTTTTTGTTCCTCGCTACTCCGATGCGTCCCGGCCGGCGGTCGCCTCGTCGAGGAACTCCGCGACGTGCAGGACGCGCAGGTCGATCTCTCGCTCCGCGCACTCCTGCCTCATGTGCATGATGCAACCAGGGTCGTTCGAGATCAACGCGTCCACGCCGAGTTCGCGGAAGACCTCGACGCGCGAGCGGGCCATCGCCGCCGCGATGGCCTCGAACTTCACCGAGAAGAGCCCGCCGAACCCGCAGCAAACGGGCTCCCCCTCCGGCAGGACGACCTCGCAGCCGGCGACTCGGGAGAGCAGCGCCAGCGGCTCGTCGTGGAGCCGGAGCTCTCGCGAAGCGTGGCACGAGTTGTGGAAGCCGAACCGGCCGTCGAGGCGCCCCTCGAGCCGGTCGGCGCCCCCTGCGGCGACCAGGAACTCGCACAGCTCCCGCACGCGCCCGCCGACCGCCACCGCCGCCCGGTGCTCCCCGAGCCCCTCGAAGAGCGACGGGAAGAAGTTCCGCACCATGGCGACGCACGATCCGGACGGACAGACGATGGTCTCGCTGCCGCCGAAGACCTCGAGAAACACGCCGGCGACGGCTCGCGCCTCCTCGTGGTGGCCGGCGTTGAAGGCCGGCTGGCCGCAGCAGGTCTGCCTCGGGTCGTAGTCGACCTCGTGGCCGAGACGCTCGAGGAGGCGCACCGTCGCGAGCCCCATCTCGGGGTAGACCTGGTCCACGAGGCACGGGATGAAGAGCGAGACTCGCTGACCCACCTCGCCTCCGGGTTTTCGGTTTCCAGATTGATTCCGCCCCGAGCCGATCATTACAGTAGCACGATCGCGGGCGGGAGCGCGAGAGGGACCACGGAGCTGAGAGGCGATGCTGAACCCCGGAGAGCTGAAGCGCGGACTGATCATCGAGATCGACGGCGCGCCGTGCGCCATCGAGAGCGTCACGGTACAGACCCCCTCGTCCCGCGGGGCGAACACCCTCTGGAAGGTGCGCGCCCGCAACCTGCGCACCAAGCAGAAGGTCGACGCGACGTACCGCGGCGGCGACGCCATCGCCGAGCCGAACTTCGAGAAACGCGACTCGCAGTTCCTCTACGCCGACGCCACGCACCTCCACTTCATGGATCTCGCCGACTTCAACCAGTTCCCGCTGCCTCGCGAGTCCCTCGAGGAGGAGGCGCGCTTCCTGGTCGACAACATGGAGGTGCGCGCGCTGGTCCTCGACGACGAGGTGATCGGCATCGAGCTCCCGAACACGGTGGAGCTCAAGATCGTCGAGTGCGACCCCTCGGTGAAGGGGAACTCGGCCACGGGCAGGACGAAGCCCGCGACGCTGGAGACCGGCCTCGTGATCCAGGTGCCGGAGCATATCGACACCGGTGACGTCGTCCGGGTCGACACGTCGGACGGCCGGTTTCTCCAGCGCGCGGGCCGCTGAGTGCCGGAGTTCACGATCTTCGTACTCCCGGCGCTCAGCGCGCTCTTCTGACTATCTGACGACGACCACCTCGGCGAGGCGCAGCACCTCCTCGCCACGGACGTATCCCCGCCGCCGCTCGCGGAGGATCCTGCCCGACGGCTCGCCTTCGACCTCGTCGACCTTGATGTGCCGGGTCGGATCGAACTGCTCGCCGACGGTGTGGAGCTGCTCGACGCCCTCGCGCTTGAGAGAATCGAGCATCGAGCGCCGCAGGTCCTCGAGCGCGGTCTTGTGAGACCGCAGGGTCTCCAGGAGACTGAGCTCGAGCCCGTCGATGCGCTCCTCCCGCTCGCGGTTGCGCTCCCTCCCCGGCAGGATCTTCTCGAAGAACGAGGAGACCCGGCCCTTCTCCTCCGGCGCGCCCTCGCCGTCTTGCCGCTCGAGGTGCAGCCCGGCCACGACACGCTCGCGTTCGGCAAGAGCGTCCTCCGCGTCGGTGAGCCGCGCCTCGAGCGCGTCGAGGTTGCCGATCATCTGGAAGAGCGTCTCGCGGTGGCCTCGCGCGTTCTCCGCCACCACCTCACCGAGCCTCGTTTCGAGACGCGCGATATCGCGGCGGTGCTCCTCGGCGAGCTCGTTGAGCTTCTCGCGCTGGATCTCGCGCTGCTGCGCGACGCGCTCGTCGGCGCCACGGATGGCGTCGAAGACGCGCAGGTCGCCGACCCGCTTCGTCTCGTCGATGCGGCGCGAGGTCTGCTGGCGCAGCTCGTCGACGGCGGCGTCGATCCTCTCGGCCTCGTGACGGATCGAGTTGGAGAACAGGCCGCGGGTCTTCTCCGACTCCTCGCGAACCGCGCCGGCGACGTCGCCGGCGTGCCTCTCGACCTCGTGGCGCAGCGTGCCGACGACGGTCTCGGTGTTTCGCACCGACTCCTCTCGCAAGGTGGCGACGATCGCCTCGGCACGCTCCCGCAGCGAGTCCACCACCGTGGCGGTGCTCTTGCCGGACTCCTCGCGCAATGAGCCGAGAATCGCCTCGAAGCGCTGGCCCAGCGACTCGAGGACGGCGTCGATGTTCTTGCCGGACTCCTCGCGAACCGAGCCGACGATCGTGCCGACGCTCTTCTCGGACTCCTCGCGCACGGTGCCGACGATGGCGTTGACGCTCTTTTCGGACTCCTCGCGCAGCGAGCCGAGAATCTCCTCGGCGCGGTCGCGAACGGATCCGAGGATCGCCTCGGCGCGCTCCCGCTCCACCTCGCGCAGCTCCGCGAGCGCGCCCTCGAGGCGGGCGGACTGGGCCTGCTGCAGCTCGGTGAGGGCCCGCTCGATGTGCTGGCGCGAGGACTGCGTCTCCTCACGCGCGCCGCTGATCGAGCGCTCGAGACCCTGGAGCACATCCGGGCCGAGCCCGGCGCTCTTGATGACCTCCGACAGCTCGGTGAGCTCCATGCGCACGTCGGCGAGCGACTCGGAGATCACCTTCCACGCCTCGCGCCGCTTTTTGTCGAGATCGGCGCGGTCCATCGTGCGCTGGTCGATGAGCTGGTAGATCCCCTGGATGACGGAGTTCTGATGGCTCGCCGACTGCAGCACGGTCTTCTGGACGTCGGACGAGCCCTTCTCGACCTTGACGCCGACGCCCTCGATGGCGTCGAGAATCGGCGAATGGGCGCTCGCCTGCTGGAGCGACGCGTCGTCGAGCTCACCCGCCTCGAAGAGGTCTTCGTGGGGCTCGCTCGCGCCGGGCGGTCGGTTCCCTCCCTTTCCCTTGTGAGTCTTGTCCTTGACCTTGAAACGACTGAAAAGTCCCATGATTCCATCCCCCCAGCGTGCGCCGGGCATAGAAGCAGACACGAGCCCCGAGACGGGGCAGACGATCACACGATCCGCTTTGGCGCCCGGACGGACTGATTGAACGGGCTCTCGCCCGTGAGAAATGAGACGTACTTCCTTTCGTCGAGGACCCACATTCTCGCCCCTGGCGCGCTGGATGACAAGGCCCTGCCACAGGATCTCCGCACCTCATGGGCACCTCATGGGCCCGTGCTCAGTGGCACGGGTGCCTCAGCTCGAGGCCGAGCTCGCGCTTGATACGCGCATTCCGGACTCGCCGTCCGCGCCCCCCGGCACCCTCGTGCGGCTCCCAGCGGATCGGCGGCAGGCCGAGCTCCGCGAGAATGCGATCATAGTACTCGCGACGCGTCGTCGGGTGGTCGTCGCTGAGGCAGAGAACGCCGTCGTAAGGCCGCTCGAGGAGCAGGAGCAGCGCCTCGACGACATCGTCCTGGTGGACGAGGTTGAGGTACGAGTCGCCGCCGGTGCGCGTGGTCCCCGAGAATCGCGGCGCCACCCGCTGCGGACCGCGATCGGGACCGTGGAGACCGCTCAGGCGCAGCACGGTGGCGGTGACGCCGGAGCTCCGGGCGCCCTCCTGGAGCGCCCGCTCGGCCTCGAGGAGGATGCGACCATTCTCGGTGCGCGGCTCGGTGGGGGAGGACTCGTCGACCCAGCCGCCGTCGTCCTGCCCGTAGACCGCCGTCGACGACGTGAAGACGACCGATTCGACCGGCGAGCCCGGGAGCGCTTCGGCCAGCGCCCGCGCCCCGCCGAGGTAGACGTCGCGATACGAGCGGTCGCGCCCGGCGGCGACGGTCAGGAAGACCGCTCCGGCGCCCCCCAGGATGCAGGCGAGCGCCTCCGGATCGGGCAGCTCGAGGATTTCCGGCACGATGCCGGCCGCCCGGAGCTCCTCGACGCGGCCGGGGCTCGTCGTCGTGCCGATGACGCGCCGCGCGCCACCCGGTCCCCCGCCCGCCGAGAGTCGTGCTCCGAGCGCCGTCCCGAGGGTCCCACAGCCGAGAATGACGACGTCGCCGACGCCGGTCCGCCCCGCGGTCACGTCACGTAAGCTCCGGGGATGGCTTGAGAAAAAGCGTCCAAACGCCTATACTACCAGGCTGATCCAGGCGGCTCCCAGCGGAAATCCGGCGACGAGCTCCGCAGCGAATTCGGGCGGAGCTCCGCGGCGGCACGAGCCCAGCCGCCGGGGCCGGGTGCGCGGGTTTGGTCTGCCGGATCGGGGAAACGCGACCGAAAGTAGAGATGGATACGAAGAGCTCGGTCCCGACCGCGATCGAACAGGCCGGGCCGAGCGTGCTCGAGATCCGCTGGAGTGACGGTCACGTCAGTCGGTACCCGGTCGCGTATCTCCGAAAGGCGTGCAGCTGCGCGGCGTGCGTCGACGAGTGGACCGGCGCCCGGATCCTCGATCCGGCGCAGATCCCGTCCGACGTCAGGCCGGTAACTGTCTCTCCAGTCGGCCGTTACGCCATAAACATCGCGTGGAGTGACGGCCACAGGAGTGGCATCTACAGCTTCGACTACTTGCGGGAGATCTGCCCCTGTCCCGCGTGCCGCCCGGGCGGGGCGCCTGGAGACGATCGATCGACCGAGCAGCAACCGGAAAGGGAGACTCGATGAACCCGCTGGATCTTCTGAACCAGACCGAGGTGGGCCGCGAGACCGCCGAGGACGAGGCCGTCCGGGACGAACGCGTCGAGGGGGTTCACGACGCCGATGATCACGAGGAGGACCGCGAGGAGACAGCCGGCCCCGACAGGGACGGCGTCGCGGAACCGAGCGGGGGCTCCCGGGTCGAGGTCCCGGACTCCGATCCCGATGAGACCGAGGAGTGGATCGACGCGTTCGAGTCGGTGCTCGCCACGGCGGGACCGGAGCGGGTCCACTTCCTGCTCAAGAAGCTGATCACCAAGGGGCACCAGGAGGGGATCCGGCTGCCGTTCAACGCGAACACCCCCTACGTCAACAGCATTCCGGCGACGCAGGAGGAGCCGTACCCCGGCGACCGCGGCCTCGAGCGCCGCATCAAGAGCCTGATCCGCTGGAACGCGATGGCGATGGTCGTGCGGGCGAACAAGAAGGTCCCCGGACTCGGCGGCCACATCTCGACATTCGCCTCGGTGGCGACGCTCTTCGAGGTCGGCTTCAACCACTTCTTCCGCGGCAAGGGCGACGACTGGGAAGGCGACCAGATCTACTTCCAGGGCCACGCGGCGCCGGGGATCTACGCCCGGGCCTTCCTCGAGGGCCGGCTCAGCGCCGAGCAGCTCGAGAACTTCCGCCGCGAGCTGCGGCCGGCGGGCGGCCTCTCCTCGTACCCGCACCCCTGGTTGATGCCGGACTTCTGGGAGTTCCCGACGGTGTCGATGGGAATCGGCCCGATCGCGGCGATCTACCAGGCGCGATTCAACGAGTACCTCAAGGACCGCGGTATCAAGGACACCAGGAACCAGCGAGTCTGGGCCTTCGTCGGCGACGGCGAGACCGACGAGCCCGAGAGCCTCGGCGCCATCACGCTGCCGGCGCGCGAGCACCTCGAGAACCTGATCTTCGTGATCAACTGCAACCTGCAGCGTCTCGACGGACCGGTGCGCGGCAACGGCAAGATCATCCAGGAGCTCGAGACCGTCTTCCGCGGCGCGCGGTGGAACGTCATCAAGCTGATCTGGGGAAGCGAGTGGGATCCGCTTCTCAACGACGACAACACCGGGCTGCTCGTCAAGCGCATGGGCGAGTGCGTCGACGGCCAGTACCAGAAGTACTCGGTCGAGAGCGGCGAGTACATCCGTCGTCACTTCTTCGGCAAGTACCCCAGACTGTTGAAGCTCGTCGAGAACCACTCCGACGACCAGCTCCGCAAGCTCAACCGCGGCGGCCACGATCCGAAGAAGGTCTACAACGCGTACAAGAGAGCGATCGAGAACAAGGGATCGCCGACGGTGATCCTCGCCAAGACGGTCAAGGGCTACGGGCTCGGCGAGGCGGGCGAGGGCAAGAACATCACGCACCAGCAGAAGAAGCTCAACGACGAGGAGCTCAAGCTCTTCCGCGACCGCTTCGAGATCCCGGTCTCCGATCGCAAGCTCGCCGAGGCGCCCTTCTACAGGCCGCCGGAGGTCAGCGAGGAGATCCAGTACATCATGGAGCGTCGCGAGGCGCTCGGCGGTTTCGTGCCGTCACGCAAGGTGCAGGTGCAGGGAATAGACATCCCGAACGTCAAGAAGTACGTGGAGTTCTACGAGGGCTCGGAGCGCGAGGTCTCGACGACCATGGTCTTCGTGCGGCTGCTGACGAAGCTTCTGGGCGACAAGAAGCTCGGCGACCGCATCGTGCCGATCGTCCCCGATGAGGCGCGCACCTTCGGCATGGAGGCGCTCTTCCGCAAGTGCGGCATCTACGCGCACGCGGGGCAGCTCTACGACCCGGTCGACAAGGAGCTGTTCCTCTACTACAAGGAGGCGCAGGACGGGCAGATCCTCGAGGAGGGCATCACCGAGGCTGGATCGATGGCCTCCATGATGGCCGCCGGCACCGCATATGCGACGCACGGCATCGACATGATCCCGTTTTTCATCTTCTACTCCATGTTCGGCTTCCAGCGGATCGGTGACCTGATCTGGGCGTTCGGCGACATGCGCGGCCGCGGCTTCCTGCTGGGCGCCACGTCGGGCCGCACGACGCTCAACGGCGAGGGGCTGCAGCACGAGGACGGTCACAGCCACGTGCTGGCGAGCACGGTCCCGAACCTGGTGACGTACGATCCGGCCTTCGCCTTCGAGATCGCGCTGATCATCAAGGACGGGCTGAAGCGGATGTACGTCGACCGCGAGGACATCTTCTACTACATCACGCTCGGCAACGAGAACTACGCCATGCCGGCGATGCCTCGCGGCGTCGAGGATGGCGTCCTCAGGGGGCTCTACCGCTTCAAGGCGGCCGAGGGCAAGGCGAAGGGACCGAAGGTGCACCTCATCGGAAGCGGCTCGCTGCTGCGAGAAGCCCTGCGCGCCCAGGATATCCTCGCCGAGCGCTATGGTGTCTCCGCTGACGTCTGGAGCGCGACCAGCTACAAGGAGCTGCGGCGGGAAGCGCTCGCGGTGGAGCGCTGGAATTTCCTCCATCCCGGTCAGAAGGCCCGCAAGCCGTACGTCGCGAAGCTCTTCGAGAAGGAGAAGGGCCCCGTGGTCGCGGTCACCGACTACATGAAGATCGTTCCCGAGCAGGTTCAGCGGTGGCTGCCGCTCTACGCGCTCGGCACCGACGGCTACGGCCGCAGCGATACGCGCCCATCGCTGCGACGCTTCTTCGAGGTCGACGCGGAGTGCATCACGCTCGCCGCGCTGAGACAGCTCGCCGACCGCGGCGAGATCGACAAGCAGAAGGTCGTCGCGGCGGTGAAGGAGCTCGACATCGACCCGGACAAGGTCGATCCGGTGGTGTCCTGAGCCCGGGACCATTCTCGGTCCCGTTCCCGTCCCCGTCCTCGTCCCCGTTCCCGTGCCCGTGCCCGTGCCCGAAAGCCATCGGCGTCGGGCGCCTGCTCACCGTCGGGGCCGGAGTGCGTGGAGTTCGAGACCGAGACCAGAGACCAGAGGCCAGAGATCAGTGATCAGTGATCAGAGCTCAGAGTCAGAGTCGGGGTCGGAGTCGGAGTCGGAATCGGTATCGGTATCGGCCATCGGTATCGGAGTCGGTCATCGGACTCCGATACCAGAGCCCTCGAGTTCGGGCACGGGACCGGGACCGGGGACGGGAACGAGGACGACGACGGCTCACTCACACCGCGGCGGCCGTGCGCAGTCGAGCGCATCGCCCGACGGATCCGGCCCGCATGCATCCGGGCCCGGATCGGGCGGCGCCGCGCCGCCGCGGAAGAGGTAGTCGAGGACGACGACCACGTCGGTCAAGTCCACCTGCTCGTCGTCGCTGGCGTCGGCGGCATCGAGGCACGGCGGCGCCCGGCCACCCGCGAAGAGCCAGAGCAGGATCGACACGGCGTCGCTGACGTCGAGAGTCCCGTCTTCGTTTGCGTGTCCGCGGCGGAACGGGACCGGACAGCCGTCGGGAATGCCGTCGTTGTTGTCGTCGACGTCGCACGCGTCACCGATGCCATCCCGGTCCGAGTCGAGTTGATCTCCGTCGGGCGCGAGCGGGCACGTGTCGGAGGCATCGGCGATGCCATCCCCATCGACGTCTCCGCATGCCTCCCCCACCTCGATCGACGCGCCGACGGTCTCCGGAACGACCGGCAGCCCGCCGACCGTCACCCGGTTGTTGACCGCCTCGCCGGATCCGCGCAGCCCGTCGCGGAAGAAGAGCCGGCACTCGCCACCCGGGCCTGCAACCGGCTCGACGTCGAGCTCGAGGATCGGGTGGGGACGTGCCGCGGCGCCGAGGGCGACGACCGGATCGAACGCGAGCACCACGGCGCTCACGGCGCCGCGGTCGTCTCCGTCCTCGGCCCGCTCGGCCTGCGCGAACACGAACGGCTCGCCGCCGTCATCGAGCGGCGCGAGCGCCTCCTCCACGCTCTCTGGCACGCGCGCCGCGACGATCGCGCAGTCCCCCTCGGCGACGATGCTCAGCGCCCACCCGCGCACGGGCGCCCTCGCGGTGACGTCCACGTCCAAAAGGCAGCGAACACGCGTGACACCATCGGCCGGACACAGGCGCGGCGGCGCCTCGATCACGAAGCGGTATGGCGGCGGATCGATCGGCTCGAGCGAGACGGTGGCCATGTCCGTCGCGTCGACGGCGTACGCCCGGCCGGGCTCGATGGCGAAGAAGCTCCTCTCGGGCTCCGCCGGATCGTACGCGATCCAGTCGCCCCGCGCGGGGCTCCACGCCCGCAGCCGTTCGATCGTCGCGCCGGCGCCGAGCGCGTCGGCGAGCGACCTCGCCGTGAAACCGCCGAACGGGATGCCGATCAGCGTCTCGCCGGCGGCGAGGTCGATGGTGGCGATCGCCGGGACCGCGCCCGCGATCGTCCAGCGGCCCTCGCGAGCGGTCTCGACGAAGTAGCCCCGGCCGGGCTCGATCGGGAAGTCGTCGCCGCCCTCGCCGGCGCACAGCGAGAGATCGAGCACGCGCTCGGGCGAGGCGCCCGGGTCGCGGACGCCGCGGACGAAACCGGAGCCTCCGTTCTGCTCGTCGATCTGCCGCGCGAGCTCTCTCGCCGTGAGCCCCGCCGGCAACTCGACGACGAGCGACACGGCGTTGAGCCCGGGCTCGAGGCGGACGCTGACCTCGCGCACGTCGGGCTCGCCGGCGTCGAGCAGCGACGCGGCGCCGGCGGCGACGCAGGCAACGAGGAACGCCTGCGACAACCGGACTGTCGTCGTCCCTGTCCGATCCCGCGCGTTCACTGACAGACCTCCGTCGGCTCGTCACAACCGATCGCTTCGTCCGCCTCGGTGCCGACACCGCAGACGTGGAACGGAGGCTCGACCTCGGGACCGCCCTGGAAGAGCCAGTTGAAGAGGTAGCTCGCATCGGAGACCGCCGACACCATGCCATCCGCGTTCGCATCGCACGCGGCCTCGCACGGCGGCGCCGGTCCACCGTTGAAGACCCAGTCGAGCAGGAAGACGGCGTCCGACGGGTCGCCGATGACGACGCCGTCGTGGTTGCAGTCACCGCGTATGAACGCGTTGATGCACGGGCTGCCCGGAACGCCGGCGCCGCCGCCGCGCAGGCCCGGGACGCCCGGCTCGACCTCTCGACGGCGATCGCAGTTGCAGCCGGTCGGCGCCGGCGAGGTGTCGAGATCGAAACCGATCGCCCCGGCGCGCGCCGAGAAACCGCCGGCGCCGGTGAAGTTGTAGACCTGGTACTCGCGATAGTCGATCCCGCCCGCGTCGACGTCGACGAAGGGCCGCTCGGGAGTCGGCGGCAAGAGTGTCAGCGTGCCGCCGGCATCCCGCCTGAGGACGGCGACGTGCTCCGCCTCGCTCTCCGCCTCCCAGCGGAGCTCGAAGCCCCGGTCGGACGGGACCACCACCAGTCCCGCCACCGGTGGCGGCGCCGTGTCGGACTCGCGGATCGTGTACGTCACGGTGTCCCGGCCGTCCGATCGCATCGGCGCCGGCTCGAGAACGCGCGTGCCGCTGTCCCGTCGAAGGCCGACGACGCTGTAGACGTAGTGTCCGGGCGGCAGCCGGCGTTCATCGACGGCGAGCGGGTGCCCCCGGCCGTCGTCGAGGAACGTCAGCTCGACGCCGGCCTTCGGCGCGTCCACCGTCTCGATGCGCAGCCCATCGCGGTACACGGCGAGCGTGTCGAAGAACGGGCCGTCACCGGTCGACACGGCGCGGAAACGGATCGGCACGCGGCCGAGCTTGTCGAGGGGCGCGGCGGAGATTTCCGCGACCGCGTCGGCGTCCGCGATCAGACCGGCGGGGGCGAAGTCGATCAGCACCGAGGCCGG
>JBFFXF010000162.1:0-16663 GCA_041569895.1 Planctomycetota bacterium
CTTTGGCCGCGGGGTGGTCGAAGACGACTTGGTCAGCCTGATCGACGTGGTGCCGACGGTGCTCGACGCCTGCGGCCTCGACGAGGAGCTCGGCGAGATGCCTCGGGCGGCGGTGAGCCTCGCCGACCCGGAGCGACCTTCTCGGCGCGCGGTCTTCGCCGAGAATGCGCGACCGCTCAACGGCATCCGGCGGCTGCGACGGCTTTTTCCAGGGTTCGATGCCAGCGCCATCGACCACCCGCTCCGCATGATGCGCGGCGAGCGGTTCAAGTTGATCTGGCGTGCGGATCGGGGAGCGGAGCTCTACGACCTCGAGGTCGACCCGCACGAGACACGCGATCTGCTCGTCGAGCAGCCGGAGAGAGCGGCCCGCCTCCGCGCTCTCATCGACGCCTGGTGGCCCGTCGGGGCGAAGAGATAGCCCGATCGGACGACCGACCCGCGCCCGCCCCGAGGTTCCCGAAACGCTCCCGCTTCATCTTTTCCCCGCCGACGGCCGATGACCGAGTTGGGGCCGGACATCGCTTTTCGAGGAAAGCCTCGAATGGAACGCTCGGAGAGAGTACGAAAACTGGAGCGCAAGCTCCGGCGCGCGATCATCCAGTACGTCATTCCCGGGCTGGGCGTGGCGCTCGCGATCGCCGCGCTGGCCTGGTGGGCGACGCGCGACGTCATGGTGTCCGGATCGACGCCCAGCCCGGACGTCGACGAGCCGGTTCTGGTCACCGACAACCCGACCGGCGCGGTCAGTGACCGCGTCGACGGCGAGAGCGCGCGGACCGACCTCTGGCGCTGCGTCCGCGCCGGCAGCGTGAAGGAGGCGCGTCAGATCGTCGAGCGCTGGCCCGACATCCTCCTCCTCACGGACAGGCACGGAAAGACCGCGCTCCACCTCGCGACGCGTCACGACGACGTCGTGGCGATGCTGCTGGCGCACGGCGCCGACGTCGACGCGCGCGACGACGTCTTCGAGGAGACGCCGCTCCACTGGGCAGTGCGACGCAATCGGCTCCACGTGGTCGAGCTGCTCATCGAGTACGGCGCGGACGTCAACGCCCGGTCGGCGCACGGGGATACGCCACTCTCGATCGCGACGAGGTACGGCAGGTCCCGCATCGTCGCGGCGCTCGCCGAGGCCGGCGCCGACCAGTGATCCGGCGGTCGTCACGCCTCCCCCAGCCGCGTGAACGACCGGCCTCACGACCCCCTCACGACTTGAGCTCGAAGACGAGCCAGTACTTCTGCACGTTGGGAAAGCCCGACTCGCCGTGAAACACGGCGAGGTAGCCGCTGACGCCGATGTGCTCCGTGATCGCCTTGCTGATCATGGCGTCGAACTCCCCGCCGAAGTCGCGGCTGCGGTCCTCCGAGAAGAAGAGATGGTAGATCGCTTGCACGTCGACGTCGTAGGGAAGTCTCGTCGAGGCCGTGAAGTAGAGGTCCTCGAGTCCGTCCGCCGGCGTGACCGTGAAGACGTCGGCCCAGCCGTTGAACGCGTGCAGCGTCGCGAGCGGTGTCTGGAACGCGAAAGCGCCGTCGTCACTCTCGAGCACCTCGTACCCGACGCCGAGCGAGCCCAGTCCCTGCGCGCCGAGGGTGGCCTCGATGAAGTAGTAGCTCGCCTCGTAGTCGACCTGATTGCTGCCCCCGTCGACCTGATAGGCGTAGGACGCGGCATACTTCACCCACATCTCGTTCGGCAGCTCTTGCGAGCCCGACGCCCGGGTCCCGACCGTGTCGGATGAGTTTATGTCCGAGTTGTCGAGGTCGATGATGTACGCGAACGCGGCGACCTCGAGATCGAACGGGAACCCCGAGAACGACGCGTTGATCAGGTGCGAGTCCGACTCGAAGTCGAGGTTGGCGTCCGGCCCGAAGATGCGGTTGACGTCGTCGACGTACGAGTAGTAGACCCGCGTGTCGGGAATCCATTCGGTGAGGATCGTGTAGGCGTCAAAGGTCTGCTCGTTCTGACGCCAGCCGACGTTGCCGATGAAGCGCGCGTCGTCGAGGATGATCCTCTGTCGACCCGCGATGGCCTCGAAGTACTCGCTCTCGTACCTCGCGAAGAACTGGTTGAGCTCGGTGTCCTCCGGATCCGCGACGACGGCCTTGTCGGGCTCGTTGTTGAGGCCGGCGGCGTTGTAGAGGTCCTCGTCCGCCGAGCGGATGTCCTCGAACTCCGCGTAGAACGACAACCCGCGGAACGGCCTGGTGCCGTATCCCATCCGCAGTCGAGAGGTGTAGGCCTGCGCCGTATCGAGCTCGTCCTGCTCGACGATCTCCGCCCGGAGCCGGATGTCGAGGTGGATCGAGCCCTTCAGCAGCGCGTCCTCGATCTCCTCGAGGAGCGTCTTCGGCCCGTCCTCCACGGCGGCCTCCTGGGACAGGGCGGGCGACGCGCACGCCGCCACGAGCGTGGCGACAACGACAAAACTGGCGGAACTCCGACACATCATGACTTTTCTCCCTCACGTCTCTGCTGGTGTTTTCGGCTTCCGGCTGCTCTGCAATCGCTGTTCCCCGGGGGCGGACGGGTACACCCGCCGGCTGGCCGGACTCTGCCCGGGGCGTGAAAACGCTCGGGAGCGCGCGTTTTTTCGCGTCGATCCCGAGCACCCGACCGACTCGCCACGAAGGCGTGAAATTGGGCTTGAGCGCCCCGTGGCGGTGTGGTATTCCGACGCCTGTTTCCCTGAATGATCGTGAGGAGATGTTCGCATGAATCAGGAGAGAATCGGCACGGCCGCGGGAATCGTCTGGACCCAGCTCAACAAGAACCCGGAGGGCGTCACGCTGAACGCCCTCAAGAAGATCAAGGGGCTCACGGCCGACGAGGTCGTCGCCGCCGTCGGCTGGCTCGCTCGCGAGGGCAAGCTCGCCTTCACGTCGGAGAAGAAGAAGACGCTCATCGCGCTCAACGGCTCGGTCGTCCACGTATAGGTCCCCGCGTCAGTCGCACCAGCGCTCTCGCCACGGCCGGAGCGAGACCCAGCGCGCGGAGCGTTCCGCTCGCCACCACAGGCCGCCCGATCAGCGACTGCAGCCAGCGACCGACTCGCACCCGAAGGGCGAACTCGCGACGCCAGATCTGGTCCCACTCGCGCTCCAGGTCCCGGAGAGACCGCGTCGTCAGACGTCCGGAGACGCGTGCCAGCATGCGCGCCGCGAGCACGCCGGACCGCAGAGCCATCGCCTGCCCGTCGCCGCACATCGGCGCGATCACGCCGGCCGCGTCGCCGACGAAGAGCACGGGGCCGGAGGAGCGAGAACGATGGCGCAGCGAGAAACCCGCGACGGTGTGCATCGCGCTCTGGTCCGCCGGGACGAGCGCCTCGAGGCGATCCGCGAGCGCGCGATTCGCGCCCGCGAGGGCGGACGTGATGTCGCCCCAGCCGGTCGACGGCAACCGTTGCACGAAGGAGTCCCGGAGAAGGGCGCAGACGTTGACCCGACCGCCCTCGACGAGACCCACCCCGCAGTACCCGCCGTCGATGGCGTGCACCTCGATCATGCCCTGCAGATCCGCCCGCACGCGTTCCTCCGCCTGGCGCGACGCTGGCACGAGGTGACGCTTCACTCCGACGTGCGTCCGGCGGCGGTCGGGACATCGCCGGCCGAGCGGACGGTCGAGCCGTCCACGACTGCCGTGAGCAACGACAACGGCGCTCGCCCGGAGCACCCGCTCGACGACCGGCGCGCCGGCGCGGGAACGGACACGGACGTCGACGGGTCCCGGCGCGCTCGACACCGGGGACACACCGACCACCTCCGTGGCGGTGAAGGTCGCAGCGCCACACACCGCGGCGCGACGCAGGACGATCTCGTCGAGCACGCGACGGCTGATGCCGAGGCCGACACCTGGCAGATCGACCTCGAGCGCCCGACCCCCGGGCGCGGTGAACCGGGCGCGCGTCACTCTCGCGGGGCTCGCCGCCAGCACCTCGTCGAGACACCCGAGCTCCCCGAGAACGTCCTGCGCCTCGGGCGAGAGGAACTCGCCGCAGAGCTTGTCCCGCGGGAATTCCTCGCGCTCGAGGAGCGCCACGTCGCGACCCTCCCGCGCCAGCACCGCCGCGAGGGAGCTCCCGGCCAGCCCGCCACCGACGACGGCGACCTCGTACTCGCCAGAAGCTCGAAGCTCCGAGTCCTTCATCGCACGGCACCCCGGTCACGCTCGACCGGTCCGCACACGTTCGAGGGCACGGGGGACCTCGGGACGACGACGCGCCACCGGAACGCCCACTGCCAGGTGATCTCCGGCGCGGGCACGCCGGCATCCGCGGCGATCTCCTGCAGGTCGCGGCGCGAGAAGCCCCGCAGCACGGAGATCGGCCCGTCGTGGCGGACGAGGCGGTTGCGCCACCGAACGGCGGTCAGCGCCCGGATCGCGTGATACGCGAACGCGTGACGGTGGAGGTCGTTGATGACGACGCCGAGTCGCGCCAGCGAGAACATCTTCGCGAGCGCGCGAGCGGCGTCTTCGCCGTCGAAGTGGTGCAGGGCGAGTGACGCGTGGACGACGTCGAACGCGCCGTCGCCGGGAAGATCGAAGAGGTCGGCGGTCTCGTACCGGATCGGCAGCCCGGCGCTGCGCTCGCGCGCGAACCGGACGCAGACGTCCGACACGTCGATGGCCGTGATGTCGATATCGACACCCCGCCGGCGCCCCCACCGGGCGATGCACCTCGTGACGTCGCCCCCGCCGCAGCCGACGTCGAGGAGGGAGAGCTCGCGTCGATCGACGGGCGTCAGACGTTCGAGCCCGCCGAGCGATGGGCGGCGCCCGCCGAGCACGCGGTTGATCTCGTCGAGCTGTACGAGCGCGCCGCGGAGGTCCTCCTCCTCGACGGCGGGATCGTCCATGAGCTCGCGTGCGGCACGACGCCTGGCGATCATCGCTCGTCTGTTTCGAACGCGGCGGCCGGTATCACGTGCACATTCTGAGCAGCGCTCCGTCGATCGTCAAGCCCGGCCCGAAGCCGAGCGCAACGACTCCCTCACCGGAAGCGCATCGCGCGAACACGCGGTCGAGCACGAAGAATATCGTCGCGCTCGACACGTTGCCGCAGCGCGCGAGGACGTCGAACGAGGCCTCGACGTCGCTCGATTCGAGCCCGATGACGTCCCGCAGCTCCTCGACGATCCGCCGTCCGCCGGGATGGAGCGCCCAGCCACCGATCCCCTCGCGACCTCGCGAACCGGTGAGCTCGCCGAGGAACTCGGGCACCGCGCCGCGCAGCGTACGCGGCACCGTGTCGGCGAGGCGCATCTCGAATCCGTGATCGCCGATTCGCCACGACATCTCATCGCGCGTGCCGCCCTCGACGCGAGCGAGCGTCGACTCGATCCGCGCGATTCCGGGGCCCGAACGCGCACCGCCGTACACGGCCGCCGCGCAGCCGTCGGCGAAGAGGCTGTTGGCGACCAGCAGGTCGAGGTCGGCGCGTTTCTGGAAGTGGATCGAACAGAGCTCGACGCAGACGTGGAGGACGACGGCATCGGGATCGCCGCGGCAGATCTGGTCGGCGAGCCGGAGCCCCGAGAGTCCCGCGTAGCAGCCCATGTAGCCGAGGATCGACCGCGAGACGGACGGCCGCAGGCCGAGCCCCTCGACCAGGAGCACATCGGGGCCCGGCGCGAAGAACCCCGTGCACGTGCAGACGATCAGGTGAGTGACCTCGGGTCCACGCAGGCCAGCGGCGTCCAGGGCGCCACGCGCCGCCGTCAGCGCCAGGCCGACACTCTCCCGCTCGTAGACCTCCATGCGCCGCGCCGTGCCCGGAAACGGCTCGAGATCCCAGCGCGGTGGGAAGAAGGTGAATCGATCCGGATCCTGCGTCACGAAGTCGGGGATGACGCTGTGACGCGTCCGGATGCCGCTCCGCGAATAGATCCGATCGACGAAGGCCAGCAGACGGTCGCGGTCGGACGCGTTCGCGGTCGCCTCGATCACGCGGGCCATGAAGCGCGAGACGTGCTCCTGGGTGGCGTGGAACGGTGGCAGGGCGGTCTGCAGGCCGAGGAAGCGTGTGTTCATGGCTCGGGAAAGGAGAGGCGCCATTATATCGTCGCCCCGGCCGCGGACACCGGAAAAAGGGGCGTTGACGTCCCGGCTCGCGGCGATTTATAGTTTGTTGACGGTCACGGGCACTCCGAAAGAAGCTCTTCGACGCGACACCTCCACACGGCGAGGCGAAAGGAGCTCTGATCATGGAAGAATATGCGCATCCGGAGGCTCTCGTCAGCACGGAATGGGTGGACGAGAACAAGGACAAACCCGACGTGGCTGTCGTCGAGGTCGACGTCGACACCACGGCGTACGAGGAAGGGCATGTCCCCGGGGCGCTGGCGTGGAACTGGACGACGCAGCTGTGCGACCAGGTGGTGCGCGACATCATCCCGGGCGACAAGCTCGAGGAGCTCCTCGGCTCGTCCGGAATCGACAACGGCACCACGATCGTCCTCTACGGCGACAACAACAACTGGTTCGCGGCCTGGGCCTTCTGGCAACTGAAGATCTACGGCCACAAGGACGTCCGCATCATGAACGGCGGCCGCAAGAAGTGGCTGGAGGAGGGCCGCGAGCTCTCGACCGAGACACCGAAGCCCGCGAAGAAGCAGTACACCGCGCAGCCCCCCGACATGTCGCTCCGGAGCTTCCTCCCGGACGTGCAGGACGCGTCGAGCAAGCGCGCGTCACACCTCGTGGACGTGCGCAGCCCGCAGGAGTTCAGCGGCGAGATCCTCGCGCCGCCCGGACTTCCCGAGACGTGCCAGCGCGGCGGCCACATTCCGGGCGCGCGGTCGATCCCGTGGGGACTCGCGTGCAACGAGGACGGCACCTTCAAGAGCCTCGACGACCTCACCGAGCTCTACGAGTCGCGCGGCATCACGCGGGACAAGCCGGTCATCGCCTACTGCCGGATCGGCGAGCGCTCCAGCCACACGTGGTTCGTGCTCAAGTATCTGATGGGGTACGAGGACGTCCGCAACTACGACGGCAGCTGGACCGAATGGGGCAACCTGGTCGGCGCGCCGATCGAGCGCGGTTGATCCGCGAGGGGATGACCGTGAAGGCCGAGGATCACCAGCGCCGGCGGCAGACCGTCGAGGGGTGGAAGATCTCCATCACCTCCTATCGCATCGGCGAGACCCACTACTGCCACATCGACAACGTCTCCCCGGGCGCCACCATCGCGCGGGCGAGCGGTCCGACACGGGAGGCCGCCGAGACGGAAGCCCTCGAAAAGGCGACAAAGCGCCTGGCAGCGACGCGAAGACGCTGAGGTTCCGCTCGCGCTCCTCGAAGTCACCCGCCGCCCCGGCGTTCTCCGGGCACGGGGCTACTCACACGGCAGGAACCCTTCGCAGTCCAGGTCGTCCTCGGTCGGGTCGAGGCCGCAGAGGGGCAGGTACGGGTCCGGAGGGCGCCGGCCGCCGCTGAAGACGAAGTTGAGGTCGAAGACGACATCGCCCAGGTCGACGTGGCCGTCGTCGTTGCAGTCACCGGCGTCCATGCAGGTCGGCGACTGGTTGCCGAGGAACATCCAGTTGATCAGGTAGATCGGATCGCCGATGTCGCACTTCGAATCGCCGTTGGCGTCACCGCGGATGAAGGCGCGGATGCCGACCACGACGTTGACGTCGAAGGTGCACACGGTCTCGTTCCCCGCGGCGTCCCGGGCCTGACACACCACCGTGTGCGAGCCGAGCATGATCTTCGTTCCCGGCGGCGGATCGCACGTCACCTGGACCGCGCCGTCGATGTTGTCCGTGGCGATCGGCAGCTCGTACTGGAGCACCACCGTGCACTCGTTCGGCTCCGGCTGGTTCCCCGGAGGCCATCCCGGCGGCTTGTGGGGCGACGTGCCGTTCGTGGTGCACTCGAGGTCGAAGATGTCCGGCGGGCACACGAGCTCGGGCGGCGTGGTATCCTGCACGCGCACGGTGAACGTCGTGGTGGTCTCGTTGCCCTCCGCATCGCGACCGCGGCAGGTCACCTGCGAGTCGCCGACCGGGAACATCGAGCCCGAGATGGGATCCTCGTCGAGCTGCGGATCGGGGTCGCAGTCGTCCGTGATGGTGATCAGGGACCGGAAATCGACCATGGCGCCAGCCGAGCTCTCGGCCTCCACCTCGACCATCTCCGGGCACTGCACCACGGGCGGGGTCGTGTCGACCACCGTGATGACGAACGAGCACTGGATCTCGTTGCCGCGGCTGTCGGTCGAGGTGCAGATCACCTCGGTCGATCCCAGCGCGAACGTGCTTCCGGACGGCGGCACGCACTCGACCGGCCGCTCGCCGTCACACGCGTCATTGGCCATCGGCAGGTCGTAGTTGACGACGGTCCCCTCGAAGCTCTCGCACTCGACCGTCATGTCCGGCGGGCAGATCAGCTCGGGCGCGGTCGTGTCGACGACGGTGACCGTGAACTGGCAGCTGGACTCGTTGCCGGCCGTGTCGGTCGCCGTGCACGTGATGACGTGCGGGCCGGGCTCGAGCGGCGTCCCGGGAGGCGGATCGCAGCGGATCTGCGGCGCGGGGTCGCAGTTGTCCTGAGGGATCGGCAGCGGGAAGTCGACGACGGCGGTGCCGCCCTCGCCGCACTCCAGCTCGAAGTCGGGCAGACACGCGATGGCTGGCGGCGTGTCGTCGCGGACCACCACCGTGAAGGTGCACTCCGCGACGTTGTTCTCCCAGTCGGTGGCGGTGCACGTCACCGTGGTCTCGCCGATCGGGAAGACCGAGCCGCTCGGCGGGTCACAGGCGACGACCGGGTTCGGATCGCAGGTGTCCACGACCACCGGCGCGAAGTTGACCACGGCGCCCTCGGCGGAGGTGCAGAGCGCGCTGATGTCACCAGGGCACTGGATCAGCGGCGGCGTGTTGTCGATCACCTGGACCACGAACCTGCAGTCGACCAGGTTGCCGTTCTGATCGTCCGCCGTGCAGGTCACGGTCGATGTGCCGAGCGGGAAGAGCGAGCCGGAGCCCGGCAGGCACGCCAGGTTCGGCGCCGGATTGCAGCTGTCGCTCACCGTCGGCTGCTCGTAGACGACCTCGGCACCGTCCGGTCCGGCGCATTCGCGGATGATATCGGTCGTGCACGTCAGCTGCGGCGGGACGGTGTCGACGACCTCGAGCTCGAACTGACACGTGGCCGTGTTGCCCGCGTCGTCGGTCGCCGTGCAGGTGATCGTGTGGATGCCGATCGGCAGCAACGCCCCCTGCGGCGGGTTGCAGGTCACCACGGGATCCGGATCGCAGACGTCGCTGACGTTCGGAAGCGGGTACTGGATCACTCCGAGGAGGTTCTCGTCGCACTCGATCGCCATGACGTCGACGGGACACGCGATCGTCGGCGGCGTCGTGTCGGCGACGATCACCGCCAGCTGGCACTGGCTCGAGTTCCCGGACGCGTCCGTCGCCGTGCAGGTGACGATCGTCGTGCCGATCGGGAAGACGCTGCCGGACGGCGGGTCGCACGTCACCTCGACGGTGTCCTGGCACGCGTCGATCGCGCCGACGTTCAGCGTCACCGCGGCGCCCTCGGGGCCCGTGCACTCCGCGACGATCGGCTCCTCGGGGCACGAGAGCTCCGGCGGCGTCGTGTCGACGACGTTGACCGTGAACTCGCACGTCGTCTCGTTGCCGCTGAAGTCGGTCGCGGAGCACCGCACCACCGTCTGTCCCGGAGGAAAGGTGCTCCCCGGGGCCGGGTTGCACTCGACCACCGGATTCGGATCGCAGGTGTCGGACGCGATGGCGGTGAAGTCGACGATCGTGCCGGCCGGGCTCTCGCACTCGACGACTATGTCGGCCGGACACGAGATCGACGGCGGCGTGTTGTCCTCGACGATGACGTTGAAGCTGCACGTGATCGAATTGCCGCTGAAGTCGGTCGCGGTGCAGGTCACGACGGTGTCGCCGATCGGGAAGAGCGAGCCGGACGGCGGATCGCACACCAGCGCCGGAAACTCGTCGCAGGCGTCGGCGACCCTCGGCGTCGAGTACTCGACGACGCGACCCTCGGGGCCATCGCACTCGACGACGATGTCCTCGAGACAGACGAGCATCGGCGGCGTCACATCGACGACCTCGACGATGAACGAGCACTCGGCGGTGTTGCCGGAGGCGTCCTTCGCAACGCAGCGGACCGTCGTCTCGCCGATCGGGAAGAGCGAGCCGGACGGCGGCTCGCAGGAGAAGCTGACGTCCGCGTCGCAGAGGTCCTCGACCAGCGGATCCGGGAAGTTGACGACGGCGCCCGGGAACGGGTCGACGACGTCACAGTCGGCGCGCACCGGTCCGGCGGGGCACGAGATCGTCGGCGGCGTCGTGTCGACGACGTTCACCGTGAACTCGCAGGTCCTCGTGTTGCCGGACTCGTCCATCGCCATGCACGCCACGACGGTCGACCCCGGTGGAAAGACGGACCCCGACGGCGGATCGCAGACGACGATCGGGTCCGGATCGCAGAGGTCGCTGGCGGAGACCGAGAACGACACCGGCGTGCCGGCCGGCGTCGCGCACTCGACGGTGACGTCGTCGGGGCAGACGATCATCGGACTCTGCGTGTCGACGACGCTCACCGTGAACTGGCACTCGACTCGGTTCCCATCGTCGTCGGTCGTGCTGCACGTGACGACGGTGTCGCCGAGCGGGAAGACCGAGCCAGACGGCGGCTCACAGATCGGCGCCGGCGGGGACTGGCAGAGGCTCGACACCATCGGCAACGGGTACTCGACGACGGCGCCCTCGGGGCCGCGGCACTCGGTGACGATGTCCGGGCTGCAGATCAGCTGGACTCCCGGGTCCTCGACGACCACGACCTCGAACGTGCACGTCGAGACGTTGTTGTGACCGTCGGCGGCTGTGCACGTGACGGTCGTCGTGCCGAGCGGGAAGAAGCTGCCGCTCGGCGGATCGCACACCACGTCGACCGAATCGTCGCAGACGTCGGTCGCGGTCGGCTGCGGATAGTCGACAACGGCTCCACCGTCGCCGGGCCGGACGCAGTTGACCACGATCGGCTCGGACGGGCAGTTGAGCCGCGGCGCGGTGGTGTCGACGACGGCGACGCTGAACTTGCACCGGCTGATGTTGCGGTCATCGTCATCGTCATCGTCATCGTGATGGCCGATGTGAGGGCCGCGGTCATCGTCATCGTCGTCGTCGTCTTCGTGGTTCAGGTCCGTGGCAGCGCAGACCACGGTCTTCACCGCGCCGATCGGCAGCACGGTGCCCGGCGGCGGGAAGCAGACGACTTTCGGCGACGGATCGCAGTTGTCGGTCGCGGTGACCTCGTAGTCGATCGGCGCGCCCTTCGGGCCCTGGCACTCGATCTCGACCGTCCCCACGGGACACGAAAGCACCGGCGGCGTCTCGTCGTCCGGGCAGACGGGGCACATGTCCTTGTTCTTCCGCGACTTGTTGAACTTGTAGAGTATCCTGGAAAGCCTGTGAATCGTCTTCGAGCACGGCTCCTTCATGTTGCCGGGGCACCCCGAGAGGTCGCAAAGCTCGAGCGAGAGCGCGAGCAGGTCCTCGATCGGAGTCGTCTCGTCGACGGCGAGCGCGTCGTCGGGATCGGGAGTGGACTCGTCGGGAATGAATCGGTCGCCGCACCTCAGGACGATGCGGAAGTCGTCGATCCCGAAACACTCGGCCGCGTCCGAGCCCAGCAGTCCGTCACCGACGAGCAGGGAGCGGCGGATATTGAAGGTGGCCACGAGCGCGTCTCGACGGAGCTTGCCGCATGGCCCGGGCCCGCGACCGCGCAAGACCGAGCGCGCAACGCCGGGAGTGTCGACGACGATCCCGCAGACGACCGGCGGCTCGAATGGAGCGCCCGACCCTCCGATGACGAGCTCGAGCTCGGCATCGGTGCGCTTCTTCCAGCAACTGTGTGAATTGGTGCCGTCGAGCGAAAGGCAGGTGGTCTGCCGCTTGCCGTGAGCGTGCGTGTCAGTTGCCAGGAGGGCAACGAACACCGCCGACAACCCGGCCGCGAGATACGCCCTGCCCCTCCGACGAAGGCGTCGGTCTGTTTTCATTCTTTCGTTCCCCTCGTCCCGAGTTCCGATAATCGCTGATTGAGCGAATCAACGGCGCGGTCCGATCGCGTGGATCGGTTGTGTTGTGACCCTGGCGCCCAACCCCGGCGCAAGACACATGTTAACAGAAACACGGGGGGTGGAGCAAGACCCTGCCGGGGGGCGTGCGTGAAATCGTGGCAGTCGGCCCGGGGCGGTCAGAAGCGGTCGCCGAAGCGGAATGCCTGCACGAAACCCGCGACACCCCCGGCCGTCGCGCCGAGGAGGACCCAGCCGGAGAGCCCCGAGACCACCCGGCGCCCGTGGAACGAGATGCCCTCCCCGTCCCACGAGAGGGCCGTCGCGCCGGGCGCGAGGTGAGGGAGAAACTTCTCCGCCGGCGGGAGATCGGCGAGGCGGATCTCGCTCGCGAACGGCTCCGGGAGCACGACACGGGCGGGCAGGAGCGGCAGGGCGGTGTTGTAGAGCGCGAGCATCAACCGGCTCGGCGTGAACGCCCCGGCGACCCGCGCGCTCCCGAGGGCCGTCAGCTCGCGCACGAGCGGCGCGTCCGCGGCGAGGCCGGCATCGCGGCGGTGGTATCGAAGATAGCGAATCACCGGTTGCGGCGCGTTCGAGCACACCGACCACTCGTCGTCGATCGGCGCCGAGGCCACCGCGACGCCCGGATCGACGGGGAGCGCCCCCGGAGGCGCGCCGCCCGGCCAGAGCCGCCCGAGCACTCCCCCGACCATGACGCAGCGGATCGACGTGTCGCCCTCCCGGATCTCTCGCGGCTCGCGGCCGGTCGTCGCCGCCATCTTCTCGACGACGCGCAGGTAGGGCTCGAGCTCGCTGGTGCGCGCGAGCAGGAGCTGGTCATCGATCAGCCCGCCACCCGGTGGCGGCACGGAGACCGAGCACGACCGGATGTGACCGAGGGTGAACAGGTCCTTCTCGAGCGACAGCCCGACTCTCTTCTCGACCTCCGCGATCGACTCGGTGACTTGTTTCCACACGTCGTCCGGGAGCCGCGTCTCGCCGATGTCGTGAAGCGCCCTCAGCACCGCGCCGGCATCGAGCGCGCTGATGGAGAGGGCCGTCGTCGTCCGCGGCAGCCGCGCGCGTATCGCCTCGTCGAGCACCACCGGCGAAAAGCCGTCGAGGACGGCGCCGATCATCCCGCGCTGGGCCGTCGGGCTCTGCAGATACACGCGACCCTCGATGTCGCCGGCGCGCTCGCCGAGGGTGTAGCCGAGCCAGCTGAAGCTCGACAGGCCCGTGATGCTGAGGATCTGAAACACCCGCTGGCCCTCGGGCGACCCGAAGAGCGGTCCCATGGCGAGCGATCGCAGCGCGCCGATGTTGACGACCAGCCGCAGCCGCGGCGCCTCGACCTGCGTCCTCGACACCGCCCGCTGGAAGAGCTGGTTGTCCTTCAGTCGGAGGTCGCCATCGCCCTCCGCGGCGCCGTCGCGCTTCCACGCGCGCACGATCCCCGCGAGCACGTCACGCGAGAGCGCCAGCACGACGTGGTCTCCGAGCACGATGTGATAGAGCGGCGGCGCGCGCTGGGCGTGGATTATCTGCACGTCGAGACCCTCGATCTCGACCGTCCGCGGCTCGCCGCCGGGGCCGGGAAAGACCCGCGTCAGCCGATCGAGCACGCCGAGGATCGCCTCGCGACGGTCGCCGAGCTCGATCGCGATGACGACGCTGACGAACGACAGCGGATCGAGTCCCGTGATGCTGAAGACGACCTCGCCGCGCAGCAGCTCGAGGAGCTCGAGCGGCCCGACGCCGAGGATGCCGACGAGCGGCGCGGTGCTCGATCGGATCAGCTCGCGGACGCGCTGCGGCAGATCGCCGAGGGCGGCGCGGACCTCGGGATCGGTCGCCATCCGCCCCGGGAGCGTCTGTCCGAGCGCCTGGACGAGGGCCCGACCCGAGGGCACGTGGAGGTGGACGAGGGACTCGACCGGCAGGTGGCGGTCGGGATCGAAACGCCGTGCGTCCTGGCCGCCAGCGCAAGCGGTGGACGGTGACAGCGTCGCGGAGATGATCGAGATGAATACGGCGACGACCGCGGCGAGTCGCAAGCACCGGAAGGCGCTCATCGGTCACCTCCCTTCTTCTCGGTGACGCCGAACTCGGCGCGGTACCGGGCGAGCATCGCCTGGAACTCCTCCTCGGTGACGCTCGTGACGCTGGCGGACGTGTCCACCACGTTGCGGCGGCCGTCGTGGTGAGGAAAGCGGTCGTACGCGAGGATGCAGGTGTCGATCGATCGAAGTCGCGCCGGGAAGAGCTCGTAGCTGCAGGTCGCCTCGGTGAGCCGGAACTTCCCCTCGGCGTCCGTCGTCGCAGGCGTCTGGGTCGCGCTGCGACAGACGAAGAGATCGGGACGATAGCGCCGGTCGGGCCCGGCGTAGAAGTCGACCAGCACCTGGAGCGAGGCGAGGCTGCCACCGGGATCATGCGGGAAGTACTGATTTCCGAAGTCCGCGTAGAGCATCGAAGACTTGGCGATCTCCCGCAGGTTGTTCTGGCACGCGACCTCGTCGGCCGCGGCCCGACTCCGGACGAGCGTCGGGACCAGGAACCCGGCGATGACCCCCGCGCCCGCGACGAAGGCGAGATCGTCCGTCAGGAAGCCGCTCATGCCTCCCCGGCCGTACAGATCGAAGCGCTCGGGGCTCACCGCCGCCGTCAGCGACGCGTGGCGTGACCCCCGCATGAAGGTCTCCCCGATCGGCATCAGGCGGAAGTCGACGCCGGCGGCATCGAGCTGCTCGATCAGGAAGGGCTGCACGATATTCGCGAGCGAGACGACCGTGTTGTAACTCGCCACGAACAGCCCGCCGCCGCGCAGCACGGCGCCGACCTTGCCGCGCACTTCCTCGCGCGCCAGCCGGGCGAGCTCCGCGTCCGCCGAGATCGGCGGCGCCCGCGAGTAGAGCTCGAGGTACCGCCTGACGGCGAAGGGTGATGAGCCGACGACGGTCCAGGTCGCGTCGACCTCGGCCCACGAGCCGATCGTGGTCGACACCTGCGCTCCCCCCGCCCCGACGTCGTCCGTCCCGAAGATCGGCATGGTCGCGGTCCAGATCGTGCGATCTCCGATCGGACGCGACAGCACCCCGCCCTCGCCGGCGATCCTCCGGAGCAGGTCGCGCACGGGCGCGAACTGCGCGGAGCGCACGACCAGCAGCCGATCCTGCAGGAGACCTCCCGCTGGAGGCGACATCGAGAAGTAGTGAATATCGATCTCGCCGAGCCGAAACACGTCCTGCTCCAGCGAGATCCCCAGTCGTGATTCGACGAGACCGAGGAAGCCGTTGATCTCGGGCTGGTAGTCCGGGAAACGAGCGCGCAGCTCCTCGACGACGATGCGCGCGAGCTTGCCGATGGTGACGCGCTTGAACGCGATCATCTTCGCCGACGCCGGGATGAGCGGAAACGAGGCGTCGATGTCCGCCACGGGCGACACCCCCCCGAGCAAACGCGGGAGCCCGATCGCATCCCTCGCGAAGTCGATCCTCAGGCGGCCCTCGAATTCGCCGTCGCGGAAGCCGAGCGCGTATCCGAGTGAGCGGGCGCTCCGGAGTCCGAGGAAATCGGGCACGGCGAGCTCGTCGCGGTCGAGCTCCCTCTGCAGCAGCCCGTACACAGTCTCGAGGTCGACAGCCGCGAAGACTCCCCGGTCGTTGACCGCGCAGGCGGACTCGAGAGCGCGGAAGGGCTCCTGGTCGATCAGTCGTCCCGCGGCGGCAGTGCGTCGCCGGCGCACGACGTGCCGGATGAGCTCGCGTCCTCCGACCGAGCCGGCGGCGAACACGACGTGCGTGCCGAGATCGGCGTGGTAGACACGCGGGGCCTCACGGTCCTCGCCGAAGGCGGGCCAGCCGATCGCCGTCACGCCCCGACGCCTGAGCTGCGTCAGGCGGACGCCCGCCGAACGCCACCAGTCATCGACACGGTCGAGGACGCCGCGGATGCGCGCCGCCGACCCGCCGAGCTCGACGGCGGCCGCGAACGGCGCGAAATCGTCCTCGCCCGGCGGATAGACCGCGACCACGGTGCCGGTGGCGAGCAGGTCGAGCATCTCGAGGATGGTGATCCCCGTGACCTCCGTGAACTCCTCGGTCCCGCCGGCGATCAGCGACCTCAGCGTATCGGGCACCTGCCCGAGCGCCGCGCCGACCTGCGGGTGCGTCAGCATGGCGGCGAACGGCGTCTCGCGCATCGCGCGAGCGAGCGGGCCACCGTCGACCTGCAGGAGGAGCATCGCGCCGGCCGGAAGACGAGCACGCAGATCGAACGCGCGCTCCTGCCCCTGGGCCGGACGCGGCGCGACCGTAACCAGCACGGCGCACGCGGTGACAAGGATGAGCCGAGCTCCGTACCTCATGGATGACCTCGCTCGAAAGACAACTGCCAGCACGGGCCGCAACGACCCGAAAAACGCGACCTCTTGTTTTCCTCGACCGAACGCCGGGGATTCTATAGCCGTCAGCCCGAAGTAACCAGAGGCGACGGCGGGATCCCGGCGGAGCGCCTCTCGTCCTCGTCCTCGTCCTCGTCCTCGTTCCCGGACCCGGACCCGGACCCGGACCCGTGCC
>JBFFXF010000163.1:0-16549 GCA_041569895.1 Planctomycetota bacterium
CAGTCGCGCGCTCAACCAGCACCGCAAGGCGAAGGGCATCTACCAGCGGCGCATCACGTTCGCGCTGGTGTCCCTGACCTTCCCCGTGACCATCGCGCTCATCGCGCTGTCGCTCAACTCGAGCAACCGCCTGCTCCCCTTCTTCGTCGGCTCGGTGGTCTGCTGCGGACTCTTCTTCCCGCTCGAGATGCAGGGGTACGAGCTCGCCAGAAGCGGCGACGCGTCGTATCTCGAGCACCTCGGCAACGCCGCGCTCTTCGCGCTGGCGGCGATCCTGCTGCTGCGACTGGAGCACTGGTCGTTGCGGCGCATCCCGGCCCGGGCGGGACGCCCGGCGACGCCGTCGGTCGCCGCCGGGGACGCCGGTGACGGGGAGGGCGGGCGGTGACGTTCACCATCCCCCACCGGCTGCGGCCGCGCAACTTCACCCTCGCCGTCTACATCGGCCGGCGGTTCCTCGGCATCTTTCTCGCGGACCTGCTCGTCTTCGGGCTGATCTACGCGCTCGTCGACAGTCTCAACCAGGTCGACGCGTTCCTCAAGCACGCCGATGACTTCTTCTCGCTGATCGGCATCGCCGCTCGCTACTACTACTACGAGCTGCCCGGCCTCTTCTGCCGCTTCCTCGGTCCGGTGATCACCATGGCGAGCGCGATGTTCGCCGTGACGCTCACGGCGCGCGCCAACGAGTTCGTGCCGATCCTCGCCACCGGCACCAGCCTCCGGCGCGCGCTGATGCCGATCCTCCTGATCTCCGCCGCCATCGCCGCCGGCTCGCTGTGGGTGCAGGAGGTGTGGATCCAGAGCCACCGCGCCGAGATCCGCCGGGCCAGGACCTTCGGCCGTCACTACGGCGAGATCCAGCATGCGTACTTCGTCGACAGCGAGCACGAGATCTACGTCGCTGCCCGGCTGTACTTTCCCGGCGAGGCCCGCGCCACCGGGGTCTTCATACGGGCGCGCGACGGCGATCGGGAGACGGTCTACACGGCGGCGGAGGCGCGCTGGGATGACGCGCGGCGCCTCTGGGTGCTGCGCGACGGCGAGATCCAGCGCTACAACCCGGAGGGACTTCTCGAGCCGCCGCCCGCCCCCGGGCCGGCGGCGCCCGACCCGCCGGCCCCCCCGATCGGCGAGGCCCGGCAGGGCGAGGAAAGCGGCGTGGAGACCGAGCCGCCGCGGCTCACCACGGCGTTCGATGAGCTCGACTTCGCGCTCTCGAGCATGATCCCCCAGGATCTCGAGGGGAGCGAGAGCCAGGACCAGTTCCTCTCCATCCGCCAGCTGCGTCGCAAGGCGGAGGTGGCGCCCGACCCCCACCGCTGGCTGATCGAATACTATTCCCGCATCGCCGAGCCGCTCAACCACATCGTCCTGCTGCTCCTCGGCCTGCCGATGATCTTCCTCAAGAACACGCGGAACGTCTTCCTGAGCGCGCTGCTCGCGGTCGGCGTCGCCACCGTTTACTTCATATGCCAGGCGCTCTTCGTGTATCTCGGGAACCGCCAGATCCTCGACCCGGCCGCGGCGGCGTGGCTCGCTCCGATACTCTTCACGGCGCTCGGAACGACGCTCTTCGTCACCATGCGGACCTGATCCGGGGGTTCCGATCCGTCGCGCGGCCTTCCGGCGCTGAAGAAATCCTTTCCGACCGCCCGATAGTTTCTATAATACTTTCGGGGTTCTCAGCCGAATCGCCGAGCGACGTGCGACTCTCCCGGCTGCAGCGGCTCTCGACAGCGCGATGTCCCGAAGAGAAAGGGCCAGCGCCGACAGCGGCGCCGGTGTTCCGAAAATGGCATCCGGAAAGACAATGACCCGCAGAAGGACGAAGGCGGCGCCCGCGAAGAAGAAGAGCTCGACTCGCGAGCGCAAGACTGCCAAGCGGCCACTCCCCGACTGGGATCACCTGACGTTCTCCTTCACCGAGACGGACGTCATGTATCGCTCCGAGGGCGACCTCGACCGCGATCCCGTGTGGGACTCGGGCGACTTCCTGCCATTCGGGTCGGTGACGCTCTCGCCGGCGGCGGCCTTCATCAGCTACGGGATCGGGTGCTTCGAGGGACTGAAGGCCCAGCGGTCGGCCGACGGCCGCGTGCTCCTCTTCCGCCACCGGGACAACGCGAAGCGCTTCATCGAATCGGCGGAGCGTCTGCTGATGGCGCCGTTCCCCGAGGATCAGTTCGTCGAGGCGGTGCAGGGCATCGTCTCGCGCAACGAGCGCTTCGTGCCGCCGCACGGCAAGGGGTCCTTCTACGTGCGCCCCGTGCAGCACGCCATCGAGTCGCGGCTCGGCCTCGGTCCGTGCACGAAGTTCTGGGTGCTGGTCTACGGGTGTCCGGTCGGCAGCTACTTCTCGACGAAGTCCGACTCGAAGGGACCCGCGGGCGTCCGCCTCAAGGTCCTCGAGCAGGGACGCGTGGCGGCCGGCGGCACGGGCTCGGCCAAGGTGATGGGCAACTACGCCGGCGGCATCACCATCGCCACGCGGTGGAGGAAGCGCGGCTTCGACGACGTCCTCTACCTCGACGCGCGCCACGTGAAGTTTCTCACCGAGACGAGCGGCTCGAACATCTTCGTCAAGCTCCGGAGCGGCACGCTGGTAACGCCGCCGCTCGACGATCAGATCCTGCCGGGGATCACGCGGGACTCGGCGATCCACGTCGCGCGCGAGGTGCTCGGGATCCAGGTCGAGGAGCGCCCCATCACGGTCGACGAGTTCCTCGAGGACGGCGAGGAGGTGTTCTGCACCGGGACCGCGTGGACCGTGCAGAACATCCGCGAGGTCGTCTACCGGACGTCGACCCGTACCTTCGAGAAGAACGACCTGCAGCAGGCGCTGCTTGCGGAGATCCGCGGCATCCAGACCGGCGAAAAGGAAGATCTGTTCGGCTGGGTGACCGAGGTCTGATCCGGCAGCCGTCATCCGTTCGCCGTGATCCGGCCGCCGTTATCCAGCCGGCCGAGGGACGGCGGAGCGAGGCGGTCGAGTGGCGCTCCGCGCCGGGCGGCCGCACCTGCCATCGCTCGTCAACGGAATACCAGTCACAGGTCTTGAATACGTGGATATGATCATCGGAGGTCCCGCTCGTACCCGTACCCGTACCCGTTCCCGAAACATCGGAGCCCGGGAACGGCGAATCGTGCCGAGCAATAACTTGTTCACCGTGTGAAGTCGTGAGCGACCAGTCTCGCAAGATCTCATCGCTGCGCAAACGGATCAACGAGATCGACGCCGAGCTCCTCAGGCTGCTCGCCGAGCGGCGCGAGGTCAGCCTCGACGTGGTCCGCGCCAAGGACGTCGACGAGTCGCCGATCCGTGATTTCCAGCGCGAGGAGGATCTCCTCGTCAAGCGCATCCGGGCCGGGCGGGAGCTGGGGCTCGACGCGCATTACGTGACGCGCATCTTCCACGAGATCATCGACGATTCCGTGCGGCTGCAGCAGGAGCACGTGCTGCGCGACGCCAACAAGCAGGACGCCGAGCCGGAGCTCATCCGCGTCGCGTTCCAGGGAATCGAGGGCGCCTACAGCCACCTGGCGGCGAAGAAGTTCTTCTCGAAGTTCGGCGACCGCCTGAGGTTTCTCGGCCTGCAGTCCTTCGAGGAGGTCGTCAAGGCGGTCGAGGAGGGCCGCGCCGAGTTCGCCATGCTGCCGATCGAGAACACCACCTCCGGCGGCATCAACGAGGTCTACGATCTCCTGCTGCACACGAGGCTGTCGATCGTCGGCGAGGAGAAGTACCACGTGCAGCATTGCCTCGTGGCCGCCGACGATGTCCCGCTGGCGTCGCTCAGGGAGGTCTACTCGCACCCGCAGGCTGTGGCGCAGTGCAGCAAGTTCCTCGCGACGCTCGCCGGCTGCAAAGTCGAGTACTTCACCGACACGGCGATGTCGGTGTCGAAGATCAAGGAGGACGGCGACCCGACGCAGGCGGCGATCGCGAGCGAGGAGGCGGCGAAGATGTTCGGCCTCAAGGTGCTCCGCCGCGAGATCGCCAACCAGAAGGAGAACTACACGCGCTTTCTGGTGGCCGCGCGGAACCCGGAGGTGGTCCCGACGCGCATCCCCTGCAAGACGTCGCTGGTGATGGCCACGAGCCAGGAGCCCGGCTCGCTGGTCAAGTCGCTGGTCGTCTTCGAGAAGAACGGCATCAACCTCTCGAAGCTCGAGTCGCGCCCGATCCTCGGCAACCCGTGGGAGGAGATGTTCTACGTCGACTTCGAGGGCAACGTCGCCGAGGACGCTGTGAAGCGGACGCTCGAGGAGCTGACGAGGACGACGCGCTTCATCAAGGTCCTCGGCAGCTACCGCTCGCAGGACCTGCCGCGGACGACGCCGAGCCCGCGCGCGATCTCGACCGAGTTCCCCGACGCGCCGGCCGCCGGCCCGGCCGAGGATCGGAGCGCGCCGCGGCCCGCTGCAGCCGAGAGCGAGCCCTTCCGCCTCACGGGGCGCGCGCACAAGCCGGACGACACCGTGATCGAGGTCCGTGGCGTCAAGATCGGCGGGCCGGAGTTCGTCGTCATCGCCGGGCCGTGCGCCGTCGAGTCGCGCGAGCAGATCATGGCGTGCGCCCGCCGCGTCAAGGAGCACGGGGCGCAGGTCCTCCGCGGCGGCTGCTTCCGGCCGCCGTCCTCGCCGTACAGCTTCTCGGGGCTCGGCCACCAGGGGCTCGACCTCCTCGTCGAGGCCGGCGCGGCCTACGGGCTGCCGGTGGTCACGGAGGTGGTCGCCCCGGAGGACGTCGCCGAGGTGGCGCGCAAGGCCGACATCCTCCAGATCGGCCAGCGAAACATGCAGAATTTCGCCCTGCTCCGGGAGGTCGGGCGGCTGCACCGCCCGGTGCTCCTCAAGCGCGGGCAGATGGCGTCGATCGACGAGTGGCTCGAGGCCGCCCAGTACGTCCTCGAGCAGGGGAACCACCAGGTGATCCTCTGCGAGCGCGGCATCCGCACCCTCGAGACGTCCCAGCGGGACACCATCGATTTCAACGCCATCGCGGCGCTGCGCCGGCGCACGCACCTGCCGGTGCTCCTCGACCCGTCGCACGCGGCGGGGGACCGCGACCTGGTCCCGCCGCTGGCGCTGGCCGCCCGGCCGGTCGGAGCGCAGGGCGTCATGCTCGAGATCCACCCGGACCCCGAGCGCGCGGTGGGAGACGGCCGGCACGCGCTCCGGTTCGCGCAGTTCGACGAGCTGATGCGGGCGTTGCGCCGGTAGCCTGGTTTTTCTCGCTGGAGGTGCGAAAAACCAGACTACCGGCGGTGTCTGACGAACGAGGGTTTTGCTGTGCCCGAATGTCTTTGCGAGGAGAAGTCTCCGGAGGGCTGCTCGACGATTGGCAGAGGGGAAGAAGCGTGTGGATGGCGAAAGGTGGCGGTCTCGCTGGCCACCATCCCGCTGCTTCGATCCCGGGCAACCCGGATTCCTCGAGCCTTGCGAATCCGGGCGAGCTCGCCGGCGAGAAGAGAAGAAAAATTGCTCTTGACAGCCTGAAAATGGTATTCTTCAATGGCCTGTTGTTGAAAAGCGAGGCTCAAACGGCCGAATACCGAATGAATCGCTCCGTCAGCCGATCCGAGAAGGTCTCCGCGCATGCCGGCGCCGCCGCGCCGATCATTATTCTCCTTCTCGACATCCTGCCCCTTCTCGAGGGGGTGGGTGGTCGCTGAGGGAACGTACCCGACCGCGAAACAAGCCACCCGCCCCCGACAGGGCGGGTTTTTTTTTGGCTGCGCACGGAGCAGCGGGAGTTCCGCGCATGGTGCGCGGCGAAGTTGCCGATAACCAAACGTTCGAGTCGTCACCACGAGGTGACTTACACGGCCAGCCGGTCAGACCAGAGACTGCAGGAAACTGCAGGGTAGAGCCATGAGCAAGCTGCTGATCTTCGATACCACCCTTCGCGATGGCGAACAGAGTCCCGGGGCGAGTCTGAACGTCGACGAGAAGCTCGTGATCGCGAAGCAGCTCGACCGGCTCGGCGTGGACGTCATCGAGGCCGGCTTCCCGATCTCCTCGCCCGGCGACTTCGAGAGCGTCAAGCTGATCTCCGAGAAGGTGCGCGGACCGATCATCTGCGGTCTCGCGCGGGCGGTCGACGCCGATATCGACACCGCCGGCAAGGCCCTCGCGGCCGCGGAGCGGAAGCGCATCCACGTCTTCATCGCGACCTCGAAGATCCACATGGACAAGAAGCTGCGCAAGTCGCCCGAGGAGGTGCTCGAGAGCACCGTGCGATCGGTGAAGCAGGCGCGGCAGTACACCGACGACGTCGAGTTCTCGCCCGAGGACGCCTCGCGCTCGGACATTGACTTCATGTGTCGCGTGCTCGAGGCGGCGATCGCGGCGGGCGCCACCACCGTCAACATCCCGGACACCGTCGGCTACGCGACGCCCGCCGAGTACGCCGAGCGCATCCGGCTGATCTTCCAGCGCGTGCCGAACATCGACAGGGCGATCGTCAGCGTGCACTGCCACAACGATCTCGGCCTGGCGGTGGCGAACTCCCTCGCCGCGATCAAGGAGGGCGCGCGCCAGGTCGAGTGCACCATCAACGGCATCGGCGAGCGCGCCGGCAACGCCTCCCTCGAGGAGATCGTCATGGCCGTGAAGCTGCACGGCGCGGAGTTCGGCGTCGAGACCGGGATCAACACCAGCGAGATCTGGCCGACCAGCCGCCTGGTGTCGAACCTCACCGGGCTCGACGTGCAGCGCAACAAGGCGATCGTCGGGCGCAACGCCTTCGCCCACGAGGCCGGAATCCACCAGCACGGCGTCATCCAGGATCGCCTGACCTACGAGATCATGCGCTCCGAGGACGTCGGCTGGCAGGGCGATCAGCTGGTGATCGGCAAGCACTCGGGCATCCACGCGGTCGAGCAGGTCCTGGCCAAGCGCGGTTACGGGCTCGAACGCGACGATCTGCGCGAGGTGATCAAGCGCGTCAAGGAGGTCGCCGATCGGGAGAAGACGATCGAGGAAGACGACATCGTCGCCATCGCGACCGACGTGATCAACGACCTCCGGCCCGAGGAGCAGCTGCTGACGCTCGAGGAGGTCTCGGTGATGACCGGGAACGGGTTCACGCCGAGCGCGACGCTAAAGGTGAAGATCGAGGAGCGGGAAGTACTCGGCACCGGCACCGGCGTCGGCCCCGTCGACGCCGCCTCGACGGCGCTCAAGCGCATCATCCACGACAACATCGGTCCCACGCTGCGTCTCAAGGAGTACGGCCTCAAGGCGATCACCGGCGGCACCGACGCCCTGGCGCACGCCTCGATCTGCTTCGAGGACGAGATCGGCAACCAGTTCCGCGGCGAGGCGATCGACGAGGACGTGATCATGGCCTCCGTGCGCGCCATGGTGAAGGGCGCCAACCGCGCGCTCAACTTCCAGAAGAACTTCCGCTCGAACGGCAGCACGTCCGGGGACGGCGACGATGGCGGCGGCCTGTCCCGCAACCGGCTCGCGGGTGTGGACACGAAGAAGTAGACCGGTCGAACGATGAACAAGGTCCTCCTCTACGACACGACACTTCGCGACGGCACCCAGGGCGAGGGGATCTCGCTCTCGGTCGCGGACAAGGTGAAGATCCTCCACTGCCTCGACGAGTTCGGCATCGATTACGTCGAGGGCGGCTGGCCCGGCTCCAACCCGAAGGACATCGAGTTCTTCCGCCGCGCGCGCGACGTCGACCTCGGGCACACGAGAATGGCGGCCTTCGGGAGCACGTGCCGCGCCGGCAAGGCGCCCGAGGACGACGAGAACCTGCGCAAGCTGATCGAGGTCGAGACGCCGGTGGTGACCATCTTCGGCAAGTCGTGGAAGCTCCACGTGACCGACGTCTTCCGCACGACGGTCGAGGAGAACGTGCGGATGATCGAGGCGTCGGTCGCGTTCCTCGTCTCCGAGGGCCGCGAGGTGATCTATGACGCGGAGCACTTCTTCGACGGGTTCGCCGATGACGCCGGGTACGCGCTGACGACGCTCGAGGCGGCGTGTCGCGGCGGCAGCAAGTGCGTCGTCCTCTGCGACACGAACGGAGGCACGCTGACGCACGTCGTCGGCGACGCGGTGGCGCGGGCTCGCGAGCACCTCGACGCCGCGGGATTCCGCGACGTCGTTCTCGGCATCCACACGCACAACGACAGCGGGCTCGCCGAGGCGAACTCGATCGAGGCCGTGCGATGCGGCGCCGAGCACGTCCAGGGGACGATCAACGGGCTCGGCGAGCGCTGTGGCAACGCCAACCTCGTGACCGTGATCCCCAACCTGATCCTGAAGCTCGGACGGCAGCTCTCGGTCGACCGGGAGAGGCTCAAGTCGCTGACGCACGTCGCGCGCCTCGTCTGCGCCGCGGCCAACCAGATCTTCCCCGAGAACAAGCCGTACGTCGGCAAGATGGCCTTCGCGCACAAGGGCGGCGTGCACGTCAACTCCGTGATGAAGGTCGCCCGGACGTACGAGCACACCACGCCCGAGTCGGTCGGCAACAGCCGCCGCGTGCTGCTCTCCGAGCTCTCCGGCAAGTCGAACGTCCTCCACCTCGCGAGCCAGGAAGGGCTCGGCGAGCTCGCGGACAACCGCGAGGCTCTGCAGGAGGTGGTCGAGGAGATCAAGCGCCGGGAGAACCAGGGATACGTCTACGAGGGCGCCGAGGCATCGGCCAGCCTGCTGATGCTCCGCATTCTCGGGAAGCTGCCGGAGATCTTCGAGCTCGTCACCTACCGCACGGTCGTCGACCACCGGGCGAGCGGAGGCACGCTCTCCGAGGCGACCGTGAAGATCCGCGTCGGCGGCGAGGAGCACCTCGCGGTCGGCGAGGGCGTTGGCCCGGTCGACGCGCTCGACGCTGCCGTGCGCACCGCCATCCAGCGCTTCTTCCCGGAGGTCACCGGTGTGCGCCTGAGCGATTACAAGGTGCGCGTCATCAACGCCGACGAGGCGACCCATGCCCGCGTGCGGGTGATGATCGAGTCGTACGACTCGGACGACGGCTCGACGTGGGGCACGGTCGGGGTCAACGAGAACATCATCGAGGCGTCCTGGCGAGCGCTTCGCGACGCGGTGCTCTACGGCATCATCAAGAAGCGCGATCCCGGCGTGCTCGACAGCGCCAGGGAGACGCGGGCCGCCGGATCCGGCGGCAACGGCCGTTCGACGTCTGCGCCGTCTCCCTCACGCGGCGCGCACTCGGGCGCGGCGACGACGAACTGAGCCCGCACCGCGAGACAGCGCCTGCCGACCACCCGTGCGCGTCACGAGAGCCGCGATCTCGACGCCTCCCTGCGCGCGCGTCGCTCGGCCGACTCCGCCGGGCGGCGCCGTCTTCCGAGCACCCAGGCAGTGGTGGCGAGCGTGTGGTCGACCATGGTGCGCACCAGCCCGTTCTCCTCCCAGCGCCGCACCGACGTGACGATGGTCTCGGGGAGCACGACGAACCGCCCCCGCCTCCGCAGCCGCCGCACGAGGTCGAGGTCCTCGAGGTGACGCCCGTCCCGGAAGCCGCCGATCTCCTCGAAGACGCCGCGGCGCACGAAGATCCCCTGGTCGCCGAAGGGGCCGAGCCCGAAGCGGTTTCGCAGGTTCGCCGTCGCCGCGATGAAACGGTAGGCGAAGCGGTCACCGTCGAGACCGAGGCGGAAGGCGCCGCCGACAACCCGCTCGTCGCGGAGCGCGCGCTCGATGGCCTCGAGCCCGCCTGGCGGCATCACCGCATCGGCGTAGAGAAAGAGCAGCACGGGGGCCGTGGCGTGACGCGCCCCGGCGTTGAGCTGGCGTCCGAGACCGCCGCGCTCCTCGATGACGCGCCCCGCTCGCCGCGCCACGACGTCGACGGTGCGATCGGTGCTGCCGCCGTCGACGACGACGACCTCGGACGGCCGCTGCGGCTCGACCGAATCGAGGGTGGCGCCGACGAAGGCCTCCTCGTTGAGGGTGGGGATGACGACGGCGATGCGCATCGCGGGCGGCGATTCTCGCCGCCCCGCACGGCGCCGGGAAAGCAAAAAATCGCTTACGATCCGCCGATAGGACAGGTACACTCCCGATGCGAAGTGTATTGTTTTGATCCACTCGGCCGGCCGGCGCCGGCCCCGTGGCGACCACTCCAAGCCGCCTCGAAATCGACGCTTACGCCTCCCGCCGGGGAGCGGTCGGCGCGGCGGCCAGCGCCTGTCAGGACCCCGTCTCGCGATGCCCGCCACGCCCGAGCACGCCGCCGGTGACCCGGTGCCCCGGGAGGAGTCGGCCGACGGCTCGTCGGCCGAGTTCGTGCCGCCGTCCGCCGCCGCGGCGACCCCCTGGGACAGCGAGACGCGCGAGCTGGTGCGTTCGCGGGAGTCCTTTATCGGGCCGTACCGCGTCGAGATGAAGATCGGCGAGGGCGGCATGGGCGTGGTCTACAAGGGCTTCGATGCCGCCCTGGCGCGCTTCGTGGCCATCAAGGTGCTCAAGGAGAAGTTCGGGCGCAACGACCGCTACCTGGTACGCCTCAAGCGCGAGGCGCGCGCGGTCGCGAGCGTCTCGCATCCCGCGGTCATCCAGGTCTTCGCGTTCGAGGACGGATCGGACCGCTCCCACGCCGGCGTTCCCGCCGGCGCCGTCGCGCAGCACGCCGGGCTCCCCTACCTCGTCATGGAGTACGTCGAGGGCGAGTCGGTCGACACGCGCCTCCGGCTCGGCCAGCGCTTCGAGGTCGACGAGGCGATCGGCATTGTGCTCGCCGCGGCGCGCGGGCTGCGGGCGGCGCACGAGCGCGGCATCATCCATCGCGACGTCAAGCCCTCGAACCTCCTCCTCGTGGTCAGCGGCGGCGTCAAGATCGTCGACTTCGGGCTGTCGAAGGAGCTCGACGGCGACGCGTCGATCACCGACGAGGGCATCGTCCTCGGCACGCCGCACTACATCTCGCCGGAGCAGGGACAGGGGCACCGCGTCGACCATCGCTCGGACATCTACTCGCTCGGCGCGACCTTCTACCACATCGTCACCGGCCGTCCGGTGTTCGACGGCGAATCGCACGCGTCGATCATTTACTCCCACGTGCACGAGCCGCCGCAGCCGCCGCACGTGGTGCGGGAGGGCGTGCCGCAGGCGGTGTCCCACGTCATCGGCAAGATGCTGACGAAGGATGCCGCGCGCCGCTACAACGACTACGACGACCTGATCGCCGACCTCGAGCGCATCCGCGACGGCAAGTCGCTCGGCAAGGAGACCACCGCGGTCAGCAGTCGCACCTTCCGCCCCGCGTGGTGGCGGTCGCGCGCCGCTTTCTGGTTCGTGGCGGGACTCGCCGCCTGGACCGGGCTGGCGCTCGTCGTGCTCCTGGCGCTCGCCGTCCTCCAGGACGGCGGCACGTCGGAGGACGCCGCCGTGCTCGCGATATACCGGTCGGCGGCCGACACCGTCGAGCCGGGCGGCGCGGCCGGCAAGGGCGACACCCCTGGCGAGTGGACCTTCGACTTCCGCCGCATCGCCTCGACCGCGGCCCTGCGCGAGGTGTTCGCGTTCGATGCCGGCGAGCGGCCGACGCTCCACCGCACGGGCGGCCTGCGTCTCGCCGGCAGGCTGTTTCCGCTGACGCTGCGCTACCCGATCTCCAGGCTCGATTCGGTGACCGTCGAGGGCCTGACCATCCACGGCATCGTCGACCTCGAGATCGCCGTCCGGCATCCGGTGGAGTCGCGGGTGCGCACGCTCCACGTGACGCTGCGGGGGAACCGCAAGGCGAACACCTCGCCGGTCGAGCGCCCACTCATTGCGACGCGAAACGCCGAGGACGTCCGACTCGACCCGGTTCCGGAGCAACTGCCTCCCCTCGTCGGGGATCCGTGCGACGTGACGCTCCGCTTCGAGCGCGGCGAGCGAGTCACCCGGGTGTTCCTCACCGTCGAGCGCCGGCGGCCGGGACGGCCGTCCGAGCGCATCTACCCCCGCGACGGCGAGTCCGGCTTCGTGCTCCAGGGGACCGACTGGGGCTCGGGGGTGCTCGAGATCAGGCCGTACTCGGCGACGAGCGCCTCGCTCGCCGAGCCGTCGTGGGTCATGCAGGCGCTTCGCGTCGCCGGCGAGCTCGAGATTGGGCGCCTGGCGGCGACGGCGGGAGACCGGGTGCGGGCGTGAGCGGCGCCTCCGCCCGATCGGCGCGATCGGTACTATTGAAGTGAGCCCGTTGCAGCAGTGGCACGACTCGTCGTCATAAACGGACCGGATGAGGGCAGGGAGTTCCCTCTCGACGATCTTCCCGACGGCTCGCACGTCGGCGGTCGCGATCCGCGCCACCCCTTCGCGCTCGCGGACGCGACGGTCTCGCGCGAGCACTTCCGGCTCGAGCGCCTGCCGCGCGGCTTCCGGCTCGTCGACCTCGGCAGCCGCAACCGGACCTTCCTCAACGGGGAACCGGTGCGCGAGGGCATGCTTCGAAACGGCGACGTCATCTCGGCGGGAGACAGCGAGCTCCGCTTCGAGGACGACGCCGAGGTCGAGGTCGCCGACAACATGGCCTCGACGATCGTCAAGGAGCTCGACGCCGGCTCGAGCTCGATCGAGCGCATCATCGACACGCTGAAGAGCGATCCGGGCCTCCGCCGCGAGCGCATCCGGCACGGCGTCGACAGCCTGCGCCGCCTCTTCGACATGTCGCGCGCGATGATGGAGAGCGCCAGCGTCGAGGGCCTCTACCAGCGCTTCCTCGAGATCCTCGTCCCGGCGCTCGAGGCGGACCGCGGCTTCGTGATGGCGCGCCGGGGCGAGTCCTGGGCGCCGGCCGCCGCCCACCCGAGCCCGTCCGTGGCGACCGCGGCACCCGGCGAGTCGACGTCCGACGCGGACACGCGTGCGGAGACCGCCACGACCACCCGGCGCGCGATCGCGTGTCCGGTCAGCCAGACGATCATCAACCGCGTCGTCATGGAGCGCACCGCGATCCTGTCGCGCAACGCGGCGCTCGACGACCGTTTCGAGTCCGGCGCGAGCATCGCGGAGGGCGAGATCGGCTCGGTGCTCGCGGCGCCGATTCGCGCCCCCGGTCGGGAGGGTGACCGCGCGCTCCTCGGCGTCCTCTACGTCGACCGGCTCGCGACGCGTCCCCCTTTCAACGAGGACGAGCTCCACCTGCTCGGCGCGGCCGCCGAGCAGGCCGGCGGCGTCATCTGCCACCTCGAGTCCGCGGCCGGCCTGCGCGAGGCGAACCGCAACCTGATGCGGACGATCTCCGACGCGCGTTCGATCATCGGCGAGTCGCCGGCGATTCAGGAGGTGCACACCTTCATCCGCAAGGCGGCGCCGACGGCGATGACCGTGCTCATCCGCGGCGAAACCGGCACCGGCAAGGACCTCGTCGCCTCGGCGATCCACCACCAGAGCCCGCGCCGGGGCAAGCCCTTCGTCGCCATCAACTGCGCCGCGCTGCCGGAGAACCTCCTCGAGAGCGAGCTCTTCGGGCACGAGAAGGGCGCGTTCACGGGCGCCCTCGGCCGCAAGAAGGGCCGTTTCGAGCTCGCCGACGGCGGCACGGTCTTCCTCGACGAGATCGCCGAGCTGTCGCCGGGCTGCCAGGCGAAGGTCCTGCGTCTCCTCGAGGAGCGGCGCTTCGAGCGCGTCGGCGGCGCGCAGCCGATCGAGGTCGACGTGCGCATATTGGCGGCGACCAACCAGGACCTCGCCGCGGCGATCGAGGAGGGACGGTTCCGCGAGGACCTGTTTTATCGCCTCAACGTCCTCGCCGTGACGCTGCCTCCGCTGCGGGAGCGCGCTGAAGACATCCCGGTCCTCGTCCGATATTTCCTCTCGGAGATGGGGCTGCCGGAGGAACGCAAGGTGCTGTCCGCCGCCGCGGAACGGAGATTGCTGGAGTACCACTGGCCGGGCAACGTCCGCCAGCTCCGCAATGCGGTCGAGAGCGCCGTCGTCATGCGCGAGGGGCCGGTCGTCGATGCGGACGACCTCGTCCTGCCCGCGAGGGCGAGCGACCGTCCGGATGAGGAGTGGCGGCCGGACTCGCTCGAGGAGGTGCAGCGACGGCACATCCTGCGCGTCCTGGAGCACACCGGCGGCAACAAGAAGCGCGCCGCGGAGATCCTCGGCATCGAGCGGTGCACGCTCTACGCGCGCCTGCGGAGCTACGGGGTGGGCGTCAAGGAGAGGAAGGAGAGGCAGGAGACGCGATCGCGGCGCTGAGATGCGTCGGTCGATCTCCTGAATGGCACAACAGGGACGTTGAAGGTCACGCGCTGAGACGATGGAGCTCTGGATCGCCACCTGGATCGTCGCGCGGTCGGCGCTCGCGCCGGTCGTCGATGACGTCGATCTCGCCGAGCTCGTCCGGGCCCTGGCGCGACCGGTCGCCGCCGACGAGGCTGCAGACGCCGGCGTGCGGCCCACATCGGGCGCCGAGCGTCCACGCCGGCGCGACGGGGACGGACCGCCGCGCTACCCCGCCGCCGGACGCCACCCGGCGCGGGCGATCCTCGACGTCGTCGAGCGCCTCACCGGCATGCCGGTCGATGCGGTCGCCGCCGGCCTCGACGAGGTCTCCGTGCGTCTCGACGCGCCGATCGCCGGCGCCCCCGCCGACCTCGACGGCGCCCGCGTGCTGCTGGCCGCTCACGGGCTCTACCTCGTCGAGGACCCCGCCGCGGGCCGCTGGCTGGCGAGCCGTGATCGCCACCTCGATCCGGCGACGCCGCGGCAGCTCACCCGCGTCTTCGAGCTCGGCTCGCGCAGCTTCCGGCGCGCTGCCGAGGAGATCGACCGCTTCGTCGAGGAACGCAACCGCCGGCGCCCCGAGCTGCCCCCGACGCGGGCGGTCTTCGTCGAGGGCACCGGACGCATCATCGTTCGCGCCCACTCCGAGCGCGTCCTCGCGATCGTCGACGAGATCGTCCGCGGCGTCGAGGAGGAGAGCGCACGGCGCGAGCCACGACTTCTCGTCCATCGCGCCTTTCACATGCGCGCCGAGGACCTCCACGCCAGGCTCCGCGAGGCGCTCGATGACGACGAGGTGGAGCGGCTGCACGTCATCGTGCCGCGCCGCACCAACTCCCTGGTCATCCGCGCCGACGAGGAGCTCGCCCGCAAGGTCGAGCGTATCCTCAAGGTGAGCGACAGTCCTCCGGAGGGGGGCCGGCCGCGGCGGAGCGCTGTATTCCAATCAAACACCCGGCCGGCCGGTCCGGCCCGCGCCCCGGGGCGCGCCCGTCCCCGGGCCGATCGCTGAGCCGTCCCGGTCCCTCGCCGGCGGCGCCGTCGGTCTCGCCGGGCTGCGCTCGAAATCGCGACGGCTCCTGAGCTTCCGCGGGCGCCCACGCTGGCTTATCGGCGCCACCCCGCCCTTCACCGACCGGCGATTGCATCCGAGAAGGAGATGGTGCGCCGGTGGTCCGTCGTTTGCTCACAAGGGGGGCGTCCCGGCCGGGAGTGAACCGACCGACTCGAGGGGCCACCGTACCCGAGACTCGGCCTCTCCCCGCCGCCCGGGGAGCGAGAGGACGAAGCAGGGAGACATCGAGAGACAGGACATGCCATGAACGGCAAGCACGAGCGGCAGCGGCAGTGGAAGCCCACGAGGATCTCGGGGCACGACCTTCTCCGACGGGCGCTTCTCGCCGTGGCGGTCGTCGTCCTGGCGTCGGGTGGCGCCGGGTCGGGTGGGGCGCTCGAGGCGCAGGAGGGGGCGACCGGCGGCCGGCGCCAGCTCCGCCGGAGCTGGGAGGACGACCGCGCCGGACGCATCATCCAGCTCGGCCGGAGTCGACCGGCGTCGAACGGCCGTGAGCTGCTCCGGAAGAGCCGCGAGGAGGACGCCGCCCTCGCCATCAACCGCGCCCGTCGCCCCGAGGCGCCGCGGAATGCGCCCTTCGGCGCCAACCCCGCGGTCAACGCGGCTGCCGCGGCCGGGCTCGGCCAGGCGGCGCCGCAGCCCGCGCCGGGCACCCCGCAAGTGCCTCCGGAGGGAGGCGATCCGGCCGCGCCCGCGGCGGGAGGCGCGCAGGACAACGCCGGCGCGGCACAGCCGGGCGCGGCCCAGGCGGTTCCGGGCGCGCAGGCGGGCGACGAGGTCATCCTCCCCCGCCGCCCAAACCTCAGGAACCTTCCGGTGACCATCGACGCCGGCAAGATCCCGCTGCGGGACTTCCTCGTCTTCCTCGCCGACTTCACCGGCCTGCCGATCCTCGTCGAAACCGATCAGCAGTTGCTGTCGAAGGAGATCGAGGTGGTCGCGCCGCTCAAGAACATCAACGGGGAGGTCGTCAAGGCCCTCCTCGAGACCAACAAGATCCGCCTCTACAGCGAGAAGATCCCCGATCCCGCCGCCCCCGACGATCCGCTCAGGGCGACCGAGGTGCTCAAGGTCGAGAACATGGCGCCGACGACGCCGACCGGACGCGATCCGAAGCCGATCGTCATCGTACAGGTCGACGAGATCGATCAGATCGAGGGCGAGATCGACCCCGACCAGTACGCCACCATGGTGTTCGAGCTCGACCACGTCGCCCCGAAGGACGCCATCGACGCGCTCAACGACCTGGTCAGCGGCACG
>JBFFXF010000164.1:0-16507 GCA_041569895.1 Planctomycetota bacterium
CCGGCGCGTGGTCGAACGAGAATCCCGACCTCGATGTCCACGCCGCGGATCACCTCGGCGATCATTCCGGCGCTCGGCGTCAGGCCGCCCTCGGCGAGCGCGGCGGAGAGCTCGATGCGATCGGCGCCGCCCTCCGCGGCCGCGACCGCGGACTCGACGCTGTCGACGCACACCTCGACGACGACGTCATCACGACCGTTCATGGAAGCTCGTTTTCCCTTGATTTCACTCCGAAGCTCTCCAATGATCGTGGTCGCCGGAGGTGACACATGAGAAAGGGTCGTTGCTGTTCGTGGGGCCCGCTCGCCTCGATCGCCATCTGCGTCCTCGCCTGCGCCGTCATCATCCTGACCATCTTCCCGCCCGAGCTCGACACCGCGGGCAGCGCCTCGCCCGAGTCCGCGCCCGTCGCCGCCGAGAAGCCCGCGGCCGTGAAGCCCGTGGTCGACGAGAAGGCGGGCACGGTCACGATTCCCGCGGTCGTCGCGGAGCAGGGCAAGTACTTCGACAAGCTCAAGGGCTCGATCGAGTACGTCCTCGTCGCCAGGGGCGGCAAGGCGTACGAGACGGTCTTCGTCACCGACGCGGACCCTCTCGCGCTCGACGCCGCGCTCCGCAAGCTCGGCCTGGAGACGGGGAAGCCGGCGGCGGACGACTCGCCACCGACCGGCGCGCCCGTGAAGATCTTCGCAGAGTTCTCGCGAGAGGGGAAGAAGGAGCGTCGCGCGGTCGACGAGCTCGTGGCGTACAAGAAGACCGGCAAGGCCCTGACGCCGACGACCTGGACGGTGACCGGCTCGCGCAAGAGCATCGATCCGGAGAGCGGCGGGAAGGTCCTCGAGAGCGCCGTGACGAAGAGCATCATCGGACTGCACTACACGGATCCTTCCCCGCTCATCCAGAACTCGCGAGCGGAGGCCCGCACGGAGAACATCTACAAGACGAACCTCGACCTGCTTCCCGAGAAGGGCACGGCGGTGACGCTCGTCTTCGAGAAGCCGCGCGCCGCGCCAGGAACGATCCGCGTCCACGCGTTCCTCTCCGGACGCGTCCAGGGCGTGGGTTTCCGCGCGTTCACACAACGCGAGGCGCGCAAGCTCGAGCTCACCGGCTGGGTGAAGAACCTCCCTGACGGCCGCGTCGAGACCGTCATCGAGGGGCCGGAAGCGGCCGTGACGCAGCTTCTGGCGAAGTTGAAGAGAGGCCCGCGCGCAGCGCGCGTCAGCGGGCTGGAGAAGATGGAGGAGCCCGCCCGGGCGACGTTCCGCGATTTCACGATCGAACGCTGAGAAGCACTGACCCTTCCCCCGCCGCGGAGGTCGGAGATGAAGAAACGTCGGCTCACAGCCGCAGTCATCGTGTGTTTCCTTCTCTCGATGCGAGACGGCGCCGCGTACATCGAGAGTCTGTACTCGCTGCAGGAAGTGATCGACGAGAGCACGCACATTTTCGAGGGCGTCATCGAGTCGATCGATCAGCGGCGACAGTCGGTGGTCGCGCGCGTCGAGCGCACCATCAAGGGCCGCCGCGAGTACGAGCGGGTCCAGATGAACGTCGGGCTCGGACCGCGTGACCAGGGGAGATACCTCTTCGCCCAGATCGCGGAGGGTGACCCGTTCATCCTCTTCTACAGCCGCCAGGGCTACGACATCAAATCGCTGTGTCACGCGGGCGACACGTGGTTCCAGCTCTTCGCGACGCATCGCAGCGACTGGAGGCGCGTGTGGTGGAGATTCACGCACCTCGAGATCTACATGGGAAGGACCTTCGACCGCGGCACGGAGGAGCTCATCTCCATCACCCGCGACGTCACCGCCGGTCGCCGGCGCGCTCCACCGCCGAATCCGAGGGTTCCGACGCTCGACTTCCGGAACTACCGGCCACGCGTCGTCAAGCGCGCGACCGTCGAGGAGCGGGTGCTGATCCCGCCAAAGTCGACCTGGCGTTACTTCCCGGGCACTCGCGAGCCCTCCGACGACGCTCCGCGATACGCCGAGTGGCGCCTGCGGGACTTCGACGACTCATCGTGGCGGCGCGGCCGTGCCCCGTTCGGCTACGGCGACGGGCCGTTCGGCACGCAGCTGCGAGACATGCAGGGACGTTACACGACGCTCTTCCTTCGCCGCGATTTCGAGGTCGAGGAGCTCGATCGCATTCGCGTCGCGCAGCTGGCGATCGATTACGACGATGGCTTCATCGTGTGGATCAACGGCCGCGAGGCGGCGTCGAGCAACCGCCCGCCCGGGCGGCCGTCGTTCTCGGCGACCGCCGCGGGCAACCACGAGTCGGGGACGCTCGAGGGCTTCGCCTTCGATCCCGACCGGTTCCTCGTCGACGGCGCCAACACCATCGCCGTGCAGGTCTTCAACGTCCTGCCGGCGAGCTCGGACCTGAAGCTCGAGCTCGAGCTGCGTGTTCAGGTCGAGCGCTCGCGCGGTTTCCGCGTGACGCAGCAGCTCCGGCACACGGCCGTCGAGCCGCGTGGCATCTCCTGGGTCGACGTCAACGGCGACGAGGAGCTCGACGCGTTCGTCTGCCTGAGCTCCGGCGACATGCTGCTCGTCAACGAGGGCGGCAGCTTCGTCTCGGCGGCGTCCCGATACGGGCTGTCGACGAAATCGCGCGCCGCCGCCTGGGCCGACTACAACGGCGATGACCACCCGGACCTGGTCACCAACAACTTCGAGCTCTGGACGAACGTCGGCGGCAAGCTCGAGCGTCACCGCGGACTGCCGGCGCCGGACGCGCGCAATCCCGAGGGCGCCGGCTGGATCGACTACAACGGCGACGGTCGTCCCGATATCCTGATCACCAACGGCGAGCACGGCATCCGGCTCCTCGAGAACACCGGCAACGGACCGGCGTGGTTCCGCGACGTCAGCGAAGGCGCCGGGCTCGGCGGCCGCGGACCGGGCCGCGGCAACGGCGATTTCATCGCGGCGGGAGACCTCTTCGGCGATGGGTTCGCGGCGATCCTGTACAACCTGGACGACGGCGTCGTCGCGCGCTGCGACGGCGCCTCGTTCCGCCTCGAGTCGGACTCGCGGATATCACTCTCCGGCGGCGGCAACGAGAAGCGCGGCGTGACGTTCGCGGACTTCGACAACGACGACGACCTCGACGTCCTCGTGCCGGGCCCGAAGGGTCCGCGCCTCTACCGCAACGAGAACGACGGCACCTTCGTCGACGTCACCTCAGCGTCCGGACACCTCGGACGGCTCGAATCGCCGAGCTTCTCGAGCGCCTGGGGCGACGTCGACCACGACGGCGCGCTCGATGTCTTCGTGTGCGGGAGCGGGAATCGAAGCCGGCTCTACCTCGGCGACGGCCGCGGGCGGTTTCGCGATGCGACGGAACAGCTCGCGTTGCCGCGCCTCGAGTCGGCCTACGCCGCGTCGTTCGCCGACATCGACGGCGACGGCGACCTCGACCTCGCCGTCAACCTGAAGGACCGCGTCGTGCTGCTCGCCAACGACGTGCCGAAGAAGAACGGGCGCGCCCCGCTCGAAGTGCGCCTGCACTGCCGGCGCGGCGTCATCGGCGCCGCCGTGCGTGCGACCGATGCGTCGGGCCGCCTCATCGGATTGCGCGAGGTCGGCGCCGCCGAGAGTTGCGGCGGCCAGAAGAGCCCCATCGCCCACTTCGCGGCCCCCGCCGGCGCGTGCGTCGTCACCGCCATCCTCAGCGACGGCCGCTTCGCCCGCACAGAAGTCTCGGTCAAACCGGGAACGCGGACGCGCGTCGTACTGCGGGACGGACAATTTGACTGAGTGAATCGTCCCGGTCCCGGACCGGAGACGACTCATGAGGAACGCAGGAAGACGACGAAGAAAGGAAGATCCGCTCGACAGCTCGAGCGAAGCTCACGAAGATCAGCCCCAGCAGACCATCCGTTTCCTGCTCTCCCGAGTTTCCTGACTTCCTCCTGAATCGTCTTCGGAATCGGATCTCTGTCTCGGTCCCGGACTGTCACCGCCCGCGAACGGCGATCACGCTCCCGTTGCTCGCGCCCGTGACAATGCGTCCACCGCCCGCGGCCGGTGACGAGCGGAACTGCGCGTCGCCGGCGATGGCGGCGAGGTCAAGCGTTCCGAGGACCTCGCCCGAGGCGAGCGAGGCGACGGTGAGCTTGCCGGCGGAGCCGATCACCAGCGCCGCGCGCGGGCCGACCAGGGGTGATGCGACCACGGGGCTCCCGGCCTCGCACTTCCACTCGATGTCGCCCTTGGCCGCGTCGAGCGCATAGAGGTGGCCGTCGCGACAGCCGACGAGGAGCGTCCTGCCGGCGGCCGCGACCGCGGTGTGGACGGCGTCGGGAAAATCGCGCGACCACAGCTTCTTGCCGCTGGTCGCCGCGAGACACACGACGCGACCACGCGGCTCCTCATCGCTGGCGATCAGGTTGCCGTTGCCGAGCCCGTAGTAGACGCGCGTGCCGACGAGAACCGGCGATCCCCACACCGGAAGGTCGATCGGCGAGCGCCACCGCTCCGAGCCGTCCCGCGCCGAGAGACAGATGGCGGCCGTGCCGCCGTAGCCGGTGCCCGCGAAGACGAGCCCCGAAGCGACCAGCGGCGAGATGTCGACATGGGCATCCTCGAAGTGCCAGATCGCCTTGCCGCTCGCGGCATCGACGCAGTGGAGGCCGTCGTCGCCGGCGCCGAAGTAGACGCGACCGTCATGCACCGCCGGGCTCGACTCGACGTGGCTGCCGGTCGCGAACTCCCACCTGTCCTCCCCCGTGGCCGCGTCGAGGCAGATGACCTTGCACCCGGTGTCCTGGTGGTAGCCCTCGCCGATGAAGACGCGCCCGTCGGCCACCGCGGGCGACGAGAAGACCGGCTTCGCCGTCTTGCGCTCCCACTTCAGCGCGCCGCTCGCCGCGTCGATGCAGACCACCCGGCCGCTGCGGCGAAACACCGACTGCTCCGCCACACCGACATAGATGGCGTCACCGGCGATCGCCGGCGACGAGTCGACGCTCGGCTTGCGCCCCTCGCCGAGAAACACCCACTCCTTCTCGAGCGCGGCCGGGACGGCGGCCCCGCCGGGATTGCCGGTGCGTTTCGAATCGCCGCGAAAGAGCGGCCAGTCGCCCGCGGCCAGCCCGCCGCCGACGAGCACGGCGGCCACCAGCGCGGCGATCCAGCTCCTGTGTGTCGTCTCGTGTGTCATGCGCGGGCGCATGGCTCGGGCCTCCTGTGGTGCTGTCGTGCCGTCGGGGTCGCGCGTCGGATCAAGCTTCACCACGGCGGACGCCAAAGCAATGAAAAAGCAGACGTCACCGCAGGCCGGCGATGCGCTGCAGGAGGAGCGCGAAGACCACGGCGAGCACCAGGAACGTCACCAGCGGGGGTGACGCGGCCTGACGCGGCGTCAGCTTGCCCCCCGTGGCCCACTCGACGACGGCGCCGAGCGCGCGGAAGGCCGGCTCGGGAAGCTCGACCGCGACCGGCCTGCCGACGATTTCGATCTCGACGGTGCCGTCGGGCGACGTTCCCGGCTGGCGTTGCTCCGCCGCGAACCAGCGTCCATGCGTCACGAGGACGCGCCGCTCGACGCGCCGCTCGCGGACCGTCACGGCGACCGTCCGCAGCCCCTCCTCGAGCGCCTCGACGGTCCACGACGCGCGGTACGGCGCCCGCCGGGGTGACTCGCGGTTCGGCTCGAGCCGGCGGTACGGCTCGTCGACGACTCGCAGCCCGGACGGCGCGTCGAGACGCGCGTAGCGAAGATACCGATCGGAGGCGTCCGGACGAACGAAGGCGGTCACGGCGAACCGCGTCCCCGGACTCACCGGCTCGGCGGGGAAACGCTGCTGGATCCACAGCACGGCGAGACAGAACGGCACGAACGACCAGCCGATCGGACGGAGCAGCTCGAGCGTCCTCTCGGACGACGCCTGTCGCATTCGACGCCGCAACGTCTCCACCGTGCTCGCGAACGTGCCGGAGCGCCGGCGAAGACGGATCTGCTCGCGGTACCAGCGGAGTCGACACCGCATGGCGCGCAGCAGCGCGGGATCGGCGGCCGTGAGCTGGAGCGCGACGCCGAGGATCGCGGCGAGACCCGCGACGCCGGCGACCGACCAGAACGTCGTCGGCCCGACGTTCAGCGTCCAGTCGAAGAGGAGCTCGACGAACGGCGTCACGGCCCCCGAGATCGGGGGCACGGCGACAATGGCGATCGAGACGGCGATCGCGGCGGCGAGTCCCGCTGCGACCCGCCGGCCGAGCCGCTCGCCGACCGGTGGGACGTACGGCTCGGCGGGCAGTGGTGGCGCTGTGCCCTCGTCGTCGACAGCGCCGGGCGACTCGTCGACGCGATCGCCACCGGCGGCGCGAACGACCTCGCCGCGCTCGCCGTCGACGGTGACCGGCTCACCGTCCTCGAGCAGCTCTCGCGCGCCGGGAAGCGAGACCGCGGGAACGCCGAAGTCGCGACAGACGATGGCGCCGTGCGACAGCGCCCCGCCGCGCTCGACGATGAGCGCGGCCGCTCGCGCGAGGAGCGGCGTCCACGCGGGATCGGTCGAGCCGCAGACGAGCACGAACGGACCATCGAACGAAGGTGCGTCGCCGGGGTCGGCGCAGACCCAGACGCGACCTCCGCCGCGACCGCCGGCGAGCGGCGTCCCGGCGATGACGCGCGACCATGGCGTCATGTGACCTTCGGACCGTGCGTGGTGAGCATCGCCGTCGCCGGCGAGAAACGCATCGACGGTGTCCGCCGCGAGAAAGACCGGCGGCTCGATGGTGCGCGCCGTGCGCTCGCCCGCTCGGCGTTCCCGCAAACGCTCGCGAACGTCCGCGGAGACCCGACCGCGCCGCTCGACGAGCTCGCGAAGCTCGGCGCGCTGCAAGTAGAAGACCTGGCCGTCGAGTCGCCATCGCCGGTCGAGCTCGAGCAGCAGGCGACGCAGCGCCGCCATGCCGATCATCCAGTGGTGCTTCCACGTCTCGCGCCAGGGCAGGAGCTCTCGCGCTTCCCGGAGAAGCTCGTCGAAGCGCGCCACCTCGTCCGGCCCGCGCTCCGAGGTGAGCCAGTCCCGGACACGCCGCGCCTCCTCGAGGCTCTCGACGCGCGAGCGCCCGTGCCGCGCCTCGAGCTCCCGTCCGGCGTCGCCTGCGAGGGACGACGCGAGCCGGAGCACCGCCGCGGGATCCTCGGCCCAGCGCGGTCGAGCCAGGTCCATCTCCTCGCGTCCCCGGTGCCCGTGACGCGACAGGAACGTCCCGAGGTCGAGCTCCCCGCGCCCGAGACGGGCGAGGTCGAGGTTGCACTCGACCGCGATGTCGCCATCGAGCGCGGCGAGCAGCGCGGCGGCCGCCGGCACGGCCCGTTCCTCGCCGAGGTGCCGCTCGAGAAAATCGGCGAGCTCGGCGTGCGCGATGCCGCCGAGGAGCGACAGCTTGAGCGCCCGCCGCGGGAAGTCGTGGATGACGCGTTCGACGTGATCGTCGATCGAGGCCAGCAGCGCGTCGTCACCGAGCGCGGCGAGGTCGATGCGCCTGGACGTCGCGCACCACGCGAGCCACCGGACGAGCGTCCGTCGCTCGTACACGCGCAGAAAGTCGCGTCGCACCCGATCGACGCGACGCGCCGCGCGCATCGATCGCATGGCGGTGCGCAGCGCCGTGAGCGGTGTCGCCGAGGGATCGCGAGCGGTCGGCGGCTCGTCGAGCAGCTCCGGGCGTCGCCGCACGGCCTCCGGGTCGTGGCGATAGAAACCGGTGCCGTAGAAGAGGCGCGCCGTACGGTCGAGGTCGGCGTAGACGCGACCGCAGAAGAGTCGCAGGAAACCGTCCTCGACCACGTCATTGGCCGGCGTGAAGCCGAGGTCGCGGTACATCGCGAGGAAGCCACCGCCACCGCGAAAAAACTCCTCGTAGAGCTCCCAGGTCAGCGGCGTCGGGTGCTTCAGCGTCGTGTCGAGGTTGTGACGGACGAACGGAGTGTGCTCGAGCCTCGGACGCAGGCGGGCCACCTCGGCGGCCACGAGATCGCGCCGCCGATCGCTCGCGGCGGGCGCCCCGCGGCGCACCCGCCGTGCCTGCAGGAGGAAGAGCTCGCCCGACGCGATCCCCCACTCGACGTCGACGGCGTGCCCGAGGCGATCCTCGAGGCGCAGCACGGTGTCCGCGAGCTCGCGCAGACGCTCGCCGTCGAGGACCGGCTGTTCGTTACGCGCAACTGTTTCGCGCACGACGAGGTCGCCTCGCCCGACGCGATAGCGATCCGGCGTCACGGCGCCGGAGACCAGGCGCTCGCCGAGGCCCCGCACCGCCTCGATGACGATCTCGTCGTCCTTTCGGAGCTCGTCGGGGTCGACCGAGAACGCCACACCGGCGGAGTCGGCGGGACACATCGCCTGCACCGTCACCGCCGTGCCGTCGAGGCCGACCAGCCCCCGCTCCCGGCGATACGCCACGGCGCGCTCGCCACGCCATGAGCGAAACACCTGCTCCGCGGCGTCGAGAATCGATTCGATCGAATCGACATCGAGCAGCGTGTCCATCATGCCGGGCATGCTCTCGGCCGCTCCCGAGCGCACCGCGACGCGCAGGCTGCCATCGCCCGACCCGAGCGACCTGCCGGTGATCGACTCGAGCCGGAGGACCGCTTCCCGGACCCGATCGCGCAGCCCGGATGGCCAGCGCTCGCCCGCATCGAACCAGGCGCGGCAGCACGGCGTGCCGAGCGTGAAACCGGGCGGCACGTTGAAGCCCATCGCCGACATCAGGTGCAGGCTGCTCCCCTTGCCGCCGAGGAGATGGCGGATCTCGTCGGCGCGCTCGCCGCCGGCCGGGAGCGACTCGATCCCGTCGACGTCACTCGCGCCGTCACCGAAGAAGTGGATCGGGAATGACATGCTCATGGGCTTCCGACGCCGTGCAGGCCGCCGTCCGTCAGGGCGAGGATCCGGCCTCGCGCCATCGCCATGCTGCCGATCGTCGCGGGCAGCCGTACGCGCCACACCTCGTCGAGCGTCACCGGATCGATGGCGCGCACCGCCGCGCCGTCTGCGACGACGACGAGACCGAACGCGGCGATCGGTGCGGCGCCGGAATCGCGCGCGCCTGAAACCGGTTCCGTTCGCTGGACGCGAGCGACGTCGCCGTCCCACGACGCGAAGAGCGTGGCGCCGTCCACGGACCGCGTGACGACGCCGTCCTCGCCGATGGCCAGGGGGATCTCGACCTCGACGGCCAGCTCGCGTTGCCGCAGCGGCGTGCCGTCCGTCGTGTCGAGCGCGACGAGCGTCGTCGCGCCGTCGGATCGCAGCGGGGCGCTCAGGTCCTCCGACGCGCTCGGCGCGCCCCAGCTGCCCTTCTCCGCGCGCCGTTCCCAGGCGAGGTCGCCCCCCGCGAGCTCGAGCGCGACGAGCGTGTCACCCGCGGCCTCGCGGCTTGCCGAAACGACGACGAGCCCGCCTGTGACAACCGGCGACGACGCGCCCGGCGCCGCGGCCGAGCGCCACCGACGCGTTCCGTCGAGCGCGGAGAGCGACACGAGCGCCGCCTCGAGCGACACGACGACCTGATCGCGCGTCGCGACGAGAGGCGCGGGACCGGCGAGCCCGTCCACGGTGACTTCCCAGAGCGTCGCGAGCCTCGAGCCCTCGACTCCCGCGTCGAGGCAGACGACGGCGTCGCCCTCCGGACGATGGAGCGCCACGACGACGCGCCGGCCCAGACGCACCGCGCCGAGCGGCTTCCCGTCGACGGTCATCTCGGCGATCGACCTTCCATCGCGCGCGGCGAGCCGCTCGATGCGGCAGCCGCTCGCCGAGCCCGCGACGACGACCCAGTCGTTATCGAGCGGCAGCGGGATCGCGCCGCGAGCATCGATCGGCGCGCCCGCGACCACCGCGGGACGACTCCAGAGCAGCTCCGCCGAGAGGGGCGCCTCCTCCGGGTCACACGTGCCCCGCCGGGCCGCGCTGCCGCCGGCGTGACTCCATGGAAGGTCGTCCTCGCCGGCGGATGACACCACGCAGACCCCATCGCCGGCGGATGCGACGAGCCGATCGCCCGCGACGACGAGACCCGCGATGGCGCCGCTCGCGCTGTCGACCGACCACTCGACCCCTCCGAGCGCGGGCGAGCAGCGCACGATCCGTCCGTCGTCAAGCGCCACGAAGCACGACAGGCCACCGAGCACCGCCGCGACACGCGGCGCGGCCGGAAGCGGCATCCGACTGCGCGTCGATCCGATGAGCGGGTCGCGGATCTCGATGCGATCGGCGAGCGTCAGCACGACCCCCGGCGGGCCGGCGGCGATCTCGTCGAGCACGGGTCGATCGACTCTCACCGACCAGACGGGGCGACCGGGCATCGCCGGATCGACACAGAGGAGCTGAGCCGCCGCGGAGTCGTCCGTCTCGGTCGCGAGCACGTACGCGCGCCCGGAGCGCGCCGCGAGACGCGCGGGCAGCAGGCCATCCAGCCGTGCGAGGTCGACAGGCTCACCGCCGGCGAGGTCGCCGACCGCCAGCGCTGTCTCGTCGAGGAGAAAGTAGCGACCGCTCTCGTCGCCGCAGAGTCCGACGACGCGCCCGGGACGCCGCGCTGCGCTCCAGAGCCGCGACGGTCGTCCCGGATCGGCGATCGTCACGCATGCGATCGAGCGCGAGCCGGCGATGACGAGCCGCTCGTCGACGAGCGCGATCGACGCCGGGCCTGCGAGGGACTCGAGCTCGAGCTGCCCGATCGTCGCGCCGTTCTCGCCGTCGAGAAGCGCGAGCGCGAGGACGCCACCGTCGTCTGCGTACAGAGCGACGATGCCATTCGCGACGACACTCTCGGTCTCGTCATCATCTCGCGCCCCGGCGAGCGCGGAGCGCACGCGGCGGAACGCGAGCGGATCCGCCGCGAGCGACCCTGGCAGCGTCGAGCTCCACCGCGCAGTGACCGACTGCGCGTCGATCCGGAAGATCGTGCGCCGGTCCAAGCCCACTCCCAGCGCGCCCTCTCCCGGCACGCCCGCCGCCGACACGCCACCGTCGAACGGCGCCAGCGACGACACCGTCTCCGGCAACGCCACGCCTCCGGATGACGGCGCGCGCAGCACGTCGACGCGTGGAGACGCGAGCGGCCCGACGCCGTGACCTCGCACGCGGCCCGCGGCGGCGTCACCGATGGCGAAACCCGCGACGGAGCTCGCGAGCTCGGCGCCGGCCGTCGGCCGCGGAAGCCTCGCCAGGAGCTGCGACCCACCCGCGACGATGCCGACGCAGACGATCAGCGTCGCGGCGGACCACAGCGGACGCCTCGCGGCGGCGACGAGCGCGCGCCACCATGTCCTCGGCGAGAAGAGCAGCGCCATCGTCGTGACCAGGAAGAGAAGGAGCTGCGGCAGGATGGCGACGAACCCGGGCGCCAGCCCCGGAATCACCGCCTCGGCGTCACGGGGAAAGAGCACGACGATCGCGAGCGCCAGCACGGCGACGCGCGTGTCACGTAGAGATCTCATGATACAATACGGGCTCTCTGGGTAGCCCGGCTTCAGTCTCACCGGAATGTATCGTATCAGCGGAGAATCGGTGGAGGTCAAGCTCAAGATGCGATCGATATCGAAAACCCGTTCGAGGTCCCCGATCCTCTTCACCCTCTCGGCGGCGCTGCTGACGGCGCTCTGCGTCGCCGCGTCCGACTCCGACGACGAGGAGAAGAAAGCGGACACGGCCGAGAAGGTCGCGCCGCAGAAGAAGGCGCCCGACCGTGCGGAGCTCGAGAAGAAGCTCCAGGAGACGCTCACCAACGTGACCCTGGTCGGCAGCTGGAGACTGGTCAAGGACGGCAAGCTCGGCGAGGAGCACAGGGAACGCTACACCATCAGCAGTGTCACCCGCCTCGGCGAGATCTGGCTGATCACCGCCAGGATCCAGTACGGCGACCGCGACGTCACCGTCCCCGTCCCGGTGCGAATCGAATGGGCCGGCGACACCCCGATCATCTCGGTCACCGACGCGGGCATCCCGGGAGTGGGAACGTACACGGCGCGCGTGATGATCTACCGGGGCCTCTACAGCGGCACGTGGTTCGGGAAGGGGTACGGGGGGCTGATGAGCGGGACGATCACCAAGAACAGCGACGAGTGACCTTCCTTCCCGGCCCAGGTTCCGGCCCGTGCCCGAAGGGCTGCCTCGACTGCGCAGGCGCGACTCTGCGACGGATCTATAAGGAAGGCAGGAAGAAGAGGAAGGCAGGAAACGAGGCTGGTCGTGCCTTGCGCGCTGCATCGATCTTGAAGACGTCGTCGAAAAGCGAGAGGTGGTTACGATTTGAACGAGAGAGGCGCGGCGCTGCGCCAGCGCAGCACCGCGTGAGAGCACGGAGACGGAAGGAGGAGCTTCTTTGTGCTTGCAGAGGGATTAAGAGACCTGACCTCTCGAGTCCGTTCGAGGAGCGAGCGAGGCTTACGAAGCTCGACCCCATCAATCCTTCCGTTTCCTGCCTTCCTGAGTTTCCTGCCTTCCTTATGAATCGTCTGACAGCAAGCCTCCCAAGCGCGTGCTTCTTCACAAAGCCTCTCTGTGCGTCCTCTGTGTCCTCTGTGCCTCTGTGGTTCGCGACGTAACGATCTCGCGCTCCTCGATCTCCTCCACCGCGCCGAAGCCGCCCAGGGTCCAGATCAGGTCTCGGTACGCGCGCACGTCGAGGACCGTCAGTGACTGGATCATCCTGAGCGTGATCAGGCGCCGGCTCCAGAGTGCGTGCTCGGCCGCGACCTGGCGGAACGCGTCGAGGACGTGCGCCTCGTAGGAGTCGCGTGACTCGGCGAGGAGGAGGGCGTACTCGCACGCGCGTTCGATCGATTGCGGCGCATCGAGGAAGGCGTTTCGGGCGTAGCGCAGCATCCGTGGCGAGGCCGACTGCAGCCGGCCGTGGAGGCGCAGGTGCCGTTCGAAGAGCGCGCGCCGGCGGCGGCTCTTCGCGAACCAGCGATCGACGCACTCGTTGTACACGAGCTTCCAGGCGCGAATCAGCAGCCCCGGCGGCCGCCGGTCGAGCACCTCGTCGAAGAAGACGCGGATCTCGCGCGGTCCGACGATGGCCGTGCGCAGCTCGTGCTGATCGGTCACGAACGCCCCGGCGATCGCGCGCATCACCTCGGCCTCCCGTCCGCTGCCCTCGACGGCGGCGTCGATCGACGGATCCCACGCCGCACCGTCCGGCCCGATCCACCGCCTGCCGCCGAGAAAGACGCGCAGCGCGCGGAGGTCTCGCAAGGCGGCCCGGCGGAGATCCTCGAACGGACGCCGCTCACGCTCGAGCGCGCCGATGAAGTCGAGGTCCTCGCGGTACGTCTGCGTCCGCTCGAGCTTCTCGAACCCGGGCGGGCGCAGGCCGAGGTACTCGACGTCGACCGCCGCGCGAAGGCGCACCGCCTCCATGAAGTACGGCTTGCGCATGCGGTTGATCTTTCGCAGCGCGACGTCGAAGCCCGCGACGCGCGGTCGCTCGTCGACGGGCGACGCCTTCCCGAGCACCTCACCGACGATGCGGATCAACCGTCGCACGATGTGCGCGACGATGCCGAGCGCCCGGCCGGCGAGCACGAAGGGCAGCAGCAGCACGCGCGCGCCTCCGAGGTACTTGAAGTAGATGCGGTAGGGATTGATCCGTCTCGTGCTGCGGGGAAGCAGGTGGTACGGCCAGGTGCCGAAGATGTCCCGCACCATGGCGCGACGGTCGGCGACCAGCATGCGCCGCACCTCCGCCCCGAAGATCCGCTCGATGCGCTCGTCGCGTTCCTCTTCCGCGAGCAGGAAGTGGAGCGCGTGAAACTCGGTGGTGACCATCGACGATCCGTCGACCGGAAGGCGCCGCGACCGCGACGCGCCGGCATCGCGCCGGCGCCTGCGTTCGAGGAAGCGCTCATGGCGCTGGCGCAGCTCATCGGAGACGTACGGCAGTCGACGCTGCGGGATGCAGCACGAGTTGTACTCCATGACGAGCTTCGCCGTCTCGATCGACAGGCTCTCCGAGATGAATCGGAACCAGAGGTACGGTCCGAGCCCGAGCAAGCGGTCCTTCTCGAGCGCGAGTCGATCCAGGCGCCGCAGCTCCCGCTTCCCCAGGCCGAGCATGCCGACGCGGAGCTCGCGCATCGCCAGGTTGCCGAGGAGCTGGATCGAGGTCTTGTCCGAGGTGCGCTCGAGGAGCGTCCCGTCGAGGTAGTCACGGTAGAGCAGCGAGACCAGCTCGACCTCGCGATACACGAAGTCCTCGAACACCGGATCCTCGCCACCGACCAGCTCCGGTCCGTCATCGGAGCGCCGCACGACGGCGAGCTTCTCGCGCAGGTAATCGAAGGCCGCTCGTGACTGCTCGGTCGACAGCGCGCGGATGTGGCACTCCGGCAGCAGGACGCGCTCGAGTATCTGCGCGAGGTCATCGTCGAAACGGCGCGACTTGACCTCCTTGACGAGGTGAAAGAAGTGCGCCTCGGACGTCCGCATGTACGTGTCGAGCGCCTCGCCGGCGATGCGCTTGAACCAGCGGCCGATGACGTTGATGACCAGGCAGATCGAACCGAGGATGAAGAACGGCACGCCGAGCACCTCGAGGATGTGATTCAACGCCTCGAATCCGACGCGCTTGAAGAATAGCGAGAAGAGAAGCGTCACGCCGCCGATCACGATGAGCCGCACCGCCGGACGCTGCGTCGATTTGATCAATGCGGTCGCGATGCGGTCGAGGATCTGCGGCGCGGTGGTGATGCCGGAGAGGTCGCCACCGAGGTGGAACAGCGCCAGAATCCTCTCGAGGAACTGACCGAGCTCGCGAGCCGCCTCCGCGACCGCCTCGTTCGGCTCGGGAATGCGGGACGCCCCGACCCAGCGGTTCAGGAGCGGCAACCAGCGGATCAGCGGCAGATCACACCAGCGCAGCATGCCGGCCAGGCGCTCGACCTCGCGCTGGCTGAGCATGGCCTCGACCGTCAGCCCGTCGCACGTCGTCAGCTTCGAGATCAGCGACTCGATATTGAGGTCGCGGTCGTGCAGCTTCGGCTCGAACCTGCCGGAGACGGCCAGCGGGAAGGACCGGAGCTCGAACTCGACGAGGGCGAGGTGCGCGTGCAGGAGCGCCACGCGTTCGGGCCACGCGGTCTCGCGGAAGAGCTCGCGCCCGAGCCGCCCCGATCGGTACTCCTGGCGAGCGAGGGTCCTCGCGAGCGAGTCGTCGGTCTCGCTCGCCGGCGGACACGGCTCGAAGAGCAGGATGTCTCGATCGAGCAGGCCGCGGAACCGCCGCACGGCCCGATCCATGCCGCGGACGACAAACACGAACAGCCGGAAGAGACGCAGCCCGGTGACCGCGCCGCGCACCAGGCGGAAAAGACGGAAGACCCGGAAGAGGAGCAGCACGTGCGCGTAGGTCGCGACCGGGATCTCGACGTCGACCGACAGGAACCAGTTGACGTGCCACGTCGGGCCGAGCAGGAACCCGTACGGCAGCGCGGGCAAGAGATCGAAGAGGAAATGGCGCCGCAGGAACCACGGGGCCCAGCGGGCGCAGCTCCAGCGAAGGAAGAAGTCCGCGAGAAGCGCGAGGCACAGCACGAGGTCCGCGATCTGGAACCCGAGGGCCCACTCGGGCGTCAGCGTGCCGGCCGCATCCATGCGCCACTCGGCGACGACGATCGCCACCAGCAGGAGGATCAGCACGAAGACGAGGTTCTCGAGACGCCGCATCAAGGAGCGACCGAGCAGCCTCTCGAGCCGCGCATCGACGAGCGACGTTCGCGCCATGCGCTCGGCGTAGCTGCGAATCCAGCCCAGGTGGCGGAGCTCCCTGAGGAACGCCGAGAGCCCGAGCGAGCGGTGGCGGAACCACGAGGACACGCCGCGCCCGGGAGGATCGAGCACGCGGGAGAGGTCATCTACGGCGGCCGCGCCGGCGCGGTACTTCGGGACGCGATCCCTGGGCTCGAGGAGGTCGCCCTCCGAGAGCAGGCTCGACACGCGACTCTCGGTGACCGTCACCGCCTCGAGAGCGATCGATCCGCGATCATCCTCGTCGGCGCTCTCGATCGCCTTTCGACATGTGGCGATCCGCCAGTCGCGGCTCTCCCGGAGCGAACGCACGTGATCGGCGTCGGGGTAGCCGCTGATCGCCAGGTCCGAAGCCAACTCGTGGAAATCGAGAACGCGCGCCCAGCAGGCGCGGAACACGTCGGCGCCGGGTTCCTCCTCGGCGCCGCCCTCCGCCTCTCCGGCCTGCTCGTCCTCGTCGCATTCGTACTGGATCCACGCGCGCACCGATCGTCGCTGGACGTCGTGGTGGAGATCGCGCGCGCGTGACCGCAAGGTCTCCGCCTCGCCCGCGAGACTCCTGTCGGCGCGCCCGATCTCGGCAGCGCGCCCGTCGATCCAGCGCACTTCGCTCTCGACGACATGCTCGGGACGGAGGGTCGAGCTCTCGCAGATCCAGTCTCGCAGACGGTGGAGCCAGCGGAGGCGCTCGCCGATCGCGAGCGTCGCGAGATGCAGCGTCGC
>JBFFXF010000165.1:0-16474 GCA_041569895.1 Planctomycetota bacterium
ACCTCGACCCCTACCTCGACGCGATACGACGTCGCCAGGCGATCGCGATACTGCCCCTCGCGATCCCGGCCCCAGACGACGCGGTCGATCATCACCGGCCGGGCGAACTCGATCTCGACCCAGCCGCTGCCGCGCGTGTTCGAGATCCAGCTCCGGGCGTTGCCGTATCGACCGTCGTTGAGGTGCTCGAGACGGTGGATGTCGTAACCGGGAAGGGTCCCCGATGCGCTGGCGGTGGCGCCGCTCGACGCCAGGGCGACGTTGCGGGCGTCCTCGCCGGCGGACCACACCTCGAACTCGTCGATGCACGGCTCGGCGCCGTCGGTGGCGAGGACCGTGAAGCGGATGGCGCGCACGACCACCGGCTCGAAACGCTCGACGTTTCGCTCGTGGTCGACAGCCTCGCGCACCGGCGTCTCGCCCAGCTCCCCGAGCACGCGAGCGAGCCGCTCGTCGAGCGCGGCGAGCCGGTCGCGCTCGTCGGCGCCGAGGGCCCGTCGAAGCGGGCGCTCCCCGTGCTGAACGCCGGCGAAGATCGCCGAGAGCGCGTAGTAGTCACGCTGGCTGATCGGATCGAACTTGTGGTCGTGGCACCGGGCACAGGCCACGGTGAGCGCGAGAAACGTCGTCGAGGCGGCATCGACCACATCGGCCAGCTCATCCGCGCGCTGCATCAGGGTCAGGCCGATGTCGGGGCTCTTGACGATGTCGTTCGGGCCGGCCACCAGGAACCCCGTCGCGGCGTCGGCGCCGAGCTCGTCGCCCGCGAGCTGCTCCGCGATGAAACGATCGTACGGCGTGTCCCTGTTGAACGCGTCGATGACCCAGTCGCGATAGTGCCAGGCGTTCCGGCGCGGCCGGTTGGTCTCGAAGCCGTGCGACTCCGCGTACCGGACGACGTCGAGCCAGTGCCGCGCCCAGCGCTCGCCGTAGCGCGGCGACGCGAGGAGCTCGTCGACGAGACGCTCGTACCAGTCGGGATTCGCATCGGCGAGCGCGCTCGCCATCACGTCCGGCGTCGGCGGCAGGCCGGTGAGCGTCAGGTGCACGCGTCGGACCAGCGTCGCCCGATCGGCGGGAGGCGCGGGAGCGAGATCACGTCGGGCGAGCGCGGCGGCGACGTGGGCGTCGAGCGGGTCGCAGACGTGCTCGTCGCGATCGCGGGCCGCCTGGTCAGCCTCGCGGGCGATCGACGGCGGCGCGTCGTCGAGCGGACGGAACGCCCAGTGCTCGAGCAGCGGGTCGTCGGCGAACGCCGGGCTCGCGAGGAGCGTGGCGATGGCGACGACGATGGCGACGCCCTCCGTCCGACGCGCCGGGGAGACACGACTCTCTCTCATGCCCCACAGCCTACCGCACGCCGCCGCCGACCGGAAGTGGACGCGGCCGATCGCCGACTTTCACCCCGCCGGGGCGTGTGGCACAATGCCGCCGCCGATGAGATCCCTCGCGCTCACCCTGCTGGTCCTGGTCTGCTCCTGCGCCGCCCCCGCGCCGGAGCCGGGGACGGGTGAATCCCCGGTGGTGGTGGCGGCGCTCGACGCGCTCTGGCGTGACCTCTCGTCGGGGGACCCCGTGGCTCGCCGTGCGGCGGTCGACGGGTTCGAGCGCCTGGCGGCGCCGGCGAGTCGCTACCTGCGCGCCCACCTCCACGAGACCACCGATCCCGAGTCGAGACTGGCCGCCGTCGAGGCGCTCGCCGGCGCCGGCGATGGCGGCGAGCCGTGGCGCGCCCTCGAGGCATCGATCGCGGCGCTCGCGGACGCGTTCCGCGTGGCGCCCGATGCCGCGGCGCGGAGCCACGTCCTCGAGGCGCTTCTCACCGTCGACTGGGACCGGGTCGGCCGCATCGAGGAGATCCGCTGGACCGGCCTCTGGATCGCGCGCCTCGCGGCGGGAGACGCGGACCCACGCCTGCGGTCACTCGGCGAACAGCTGGAGCAGCGGCTAGGCGGGCCGTGACTCCCGCGAAGAATCGACTTCGGAGGCTTGCTGTCAGACGACTCAGGAGGAAGGAAGAAACGCAGTCCAGGAAAGGGGGAAGGTCCGCTCGACGGCTCGAGCGAGCTCACGACGCCGGACCCTATCAGTCCAGCCGTTTCCTGCCTTCCTCTTCTTCCTGCGTTCCTGATAAGTCGTCGGCAGAAATCGCCCGCTTACCCTCCGCAGGGCGGATGCGATTCGCAGCCGAGGTCTCGTGAGCCCTCCGGGTCGAGCCCGCACTCCGGGAACGGTTGGCCCGGAGCGGCCTGGCCGAGGAAGAGGAAGCCGAGCACGCCGATGCCGTCGGTGATGTTGAGCTCGCCGTCGTCGTTGACGTCCATCGCCTCCTGGCACGGCGGCGCCCTGTCGCCGAGGAAGAGCACACCGAGGATCTTGACGGCGTCGGTGATGTTGAGCTCGCCGTCCTGTGTCGAATCGCCGCGGATGAACTGCGTGCCGACCGGGCCGGCCGGGGAGAAGGAGAGAAAGAGCCCCTCGGTGAACGGCTGCAGCAGGTCGTCCTGGATGGCGACCGAGAAGGCGTGGCCGCCGCCGCCCTCGAAGACCTTGACCATGAGACTGTTCTCGCCCTCCTCGAAGATCACCGGGTCGAACGGCGTGTCATCCGGCGAGCACGATGAGCCCGCCGGACGGCCGATGCTGTTCACCCAGATCTCCTCGCCGTTGAGGAACACCTGCACGGAGTCGTCGCTCGAGATGGCCAGGAACGCCTCGACCGACTCCTCCGCGAAGACGTAGATCTGGGCGTAGTTCATGACGTTGTTGATGTCCCGCCCGAAGGCGGCGCCGGACTGGAAGTCGACGGTCGATCCGACGCCCTCCCACGTGAAGACGGTCGGCACGCCTCCCGGGTTCCGTCGGAGGACCGGATTGCCGCTGTCGAGCCCGATGCTCGCCGCTGCGCCGCTGAAGTCGGTCTCGATCGAGGCTCCGGGAGCCCACTCGAAATCGAGCTCGCCGATCTCGCCGTCGGTGAGATAGTCACGCTGGATCTCCTCGACCGGCGGCGCCGCGCCGCCCTCCTGTGTGAACGCGCCGAGGATGTTCCACATGCGGATGCCCCCGCACTCGTCGAAGGGCGCCTCGACCAGGATGCATTTCGTCGGCTGACGGCCGCTGTTCGTCACGACGATCTCGTGGTCCGTGTTGTCGAGCGGCACCTGCTCGCTGGTGAGCTCCGCGCTCTCGCTCGTCCCGTCGACCGTGGCGACGTCCTCGCCGTCGACGGAGATGGTGATCGGCCTGGCGGTGTTGGCGCCGTCCGGGTTGACCCACGTCAGCGACACGCTGCCGTCCTCGTTTCGTTCGCAGGTGAGCGATTCGACGGCCGGCGTGATCTCGCATCCCTCCTCGACCGGCACCGTCGGGTCGATGAAGACGAGCTTGCCGAACGCGCCGGGGTTGCGCCAGGCGCTCTCGGTGACCTCCTTCTTCGACCACATCAGCTTGTGGTCACGGTCGCCGCCGTCGTCGTCGTCCTGGCCGTGGATGTTGAAGCCGATGGTCTGGCAGTGATCGGGCTCGATCGCCCAGGCGGGGGTGCCGTCGTCGTTGTTTCCCTCCGTCGTCAGGGCGATGGCGATCTCCGCCTGCCAGCCGACATACATCTCGTCCTCGTCGGTGACCGACTGCACGACGCCCTGAGCCACCTCGGGGTGCGAGCCGGCGAAGTCGCAGTTCCTGCCGCCCGCGACGCCGCCGAAGACCAGCAGCTCGGGATCGCCGAATCCGTCGTTCTCGAGCCCGACGGTGATCTGGGCGTCGTCCGTCCCGTAGCACTGCGCGTCGCCGGGCTCGAGGCACTCGGGCCCGTCGTTCTCCGCGTCGATGTACACCTCGACGGAGTCGTCCCTCCACACGTCGCAGAGCGACTGCTCCTCGTTCTGCTTGATGTCGTCGGTGATCCGCCAGGCGACGTAGAGGAACTCCTCGTCCGCCAGCGCCGCCCACTCGAACTCCAGGTCCTCCTCGGGAGAGATGCCGGCGAACGGGTCGCCGCGAGCCTGGTCCGAGGGGTTCGTCCATCCGTGCCACGCCGCGCGCGACCACGCTTCCTCGTCGAGCTCGCCGTCGAGGTCGAGCGCCAGCCCGCCCTCCGCGAGGTCGATTCTCGGACAGAAGTAGATCTCGCCCTCGATGCCGGCGGGAAAGTCCTGCGCTCCGACGGCGGCGGCCAGAATCAGGGACAGAGAGAAAGCGGAAGGAAAAAGGACCCTGCGCATGGCAGCCCTCCTGAGCAGGTGGAAGAAGAACATGTCGACCCTTCGGCGGTGATTGTACGCAGGTCGTGTGGTTGCTGTAAAGAACCGGATCCTGCGCTCGCCGTCTGCCATCGCGCCGATCGCTGGCGTATACTCGTCAGCGGAGGATCACAACGTGACTCTGCCGTCGATATGCGCGCCGATCCTGATCGCCTGCCTGCCGCTGTCTCCGACGGGCGACGTCACGGAGGCAGTGGCACGGGGCGAGACGTTGCTCGCCCGCGGCGACGATGTCGGGGCCCGATCCGCGTTCCTGGCGGCGCTCGAAGTCGACCCGACCTCGGTGCGCGCGCTCGCGGGATGCGCCGAGGCGATGCGGCGACTGGGGGATCTCGACGCCGCCCTCGAGGTGCTGTCGCGCGCCGGTGACCTGGATCGAGCACCGCGGCTTCTCGTCACCGCCGCGGCCGTGCTCGAGGACCTCGAGCGCTTCGAGCGCGCCCGCGATCACCTCGAGCGCGCCATCGCGCAGCAGCCGGACAGCAACGAGGCGAGGCTCGCGCTCGGCGTGCTCCTCCTCCGTCGCGGTCGGAACGAGGAGGCATCGGCGTCGTTTCGACGGTGCCTCGAGATCGATGCGCGCAGCGTGGCGGCCCGGCACAACCTCGCCCTCGCGCGCGCCAGGCTCGGGGCGCTCGAGGAGGCCGTCGACGAGTACCACCGGGCCGCGGCGCTCGAGCCGGGAAACGCCAGGGTGCTCTACGGCCTCGGATCGGCGCTCGAGAAGCTCGACCGGCTCCCCGAGGCCCGCGACGCGCTCGCGCGCGCCATCGAGGGGGATCCCGAGTTCGCGGCAGCGCATTACAGGCTCGCCAACGTGCTGGTGCGCCTCGGACGCCGCGACGAGGGGCTGAGCGCGATGCGGCGATTCCGCTCGCTCAAGGCGCGCGATCACTTCGCTCGCGCAGAGACCGCCCGCGAGCGCGGCGACGTGCGGCGCGCGATTCGCGAGTACCAGCGGTCGCTGGACGCGCATCCGGCGCTCGTCGACGCCCACGCCCGTCTCGGCCTCCTCTACCTGCGGTCACGCGACGCCGACGCCGCCCTGCGGCACGTCCGCACCGCCGCGCGGCTCGAGCCACGCGGGTTCCGCTTCGCCAACGTGGCCTGGGTGTGCCTGAAGAGCGGACGGCCCGACGAGGCGCGGCGCTGGGTGGCCCGGGCGCTCGAGGCCGAGCCGGGCCGCGCCGAGTGGGAGGCGCTCCACCGCGAAATCGAGAGCACGCGTCCACCCGGCAAGCCGGAGTGAGGGACCGGGACGGCGAGCTGACAGCGCGGGTCGGAGTCGGTCTCTGATCTCTGATCTCTGATCTCGGACCTCGGACCTCGGACCTCGGAGTCGGCATCGGAATCGGAATCGGCGTCGGGGTCGGAGTCGGCGTCGGTATCGGCCATCGGTATTGGAGTCGGTCATCGGACTCTGCAACCAGAGCCCTCGAGGACGGGCACGGGAACGGGCACGGGAACGGGAACGGGTACGGGTACGTTTTTGCAACGATGGGGTCGGACGTCGGAATCCGTATCGGGCGTGCCGCTCCCCGGCTCACGCGTCGGGCGACACCACCTCGAACGCCCCCGAGACCTCCGGCGGGATGCGCCGGGGCGAGCCGCTGTCGCGATCGACGAACGCCCAGTCGGTCTCCGCCACGGCGAGCTCGCTGCCGTCCGAGGCGCGCACGATGCGATACTTCCGGAGCGACAGCACGCGGCGGAAGTCCGACACCCAGGTCAGCACGACGATCACGTCGCCCCGACCCGCCGGACGGCGATAGGTGATCGAGTGCGACCGCACGACCCACGCGACGCCGTGCTCGCGATAGCGATCCGCCGGCCACCCGCGGGCCGCCGAGTGCCGCTCCGCCGCGGCCTGCATCCAGCGCAGGTACTCGACGTTGTTGACGTGACCCTGCTCGTCGAGCTCCTCGTCGCGAACCGTCAATCGGTGCTCGTAGATGGCGGGCATCTCGAAAAGCTCTCGAGTCCGGAGTGACTCTTTTCCCGTTCCCGTTCCCGTCCCCGGAACTCGGGAACGGGAAGACGGCCCGAATTGGGGCACCACAAGCGATCGCGTCCGCGCATTCTACCGTCCCCCTCCTGCTTTCAAGACCGCATACCGACCGAGCTCACCGGCCGCCTCGAACCGCTCCCTCGCGCCACCGGGCCAGCGGACGTCGATCCCCTCGACCGTCTCCCCCTCGCCGAGCCCGATGACGATGCGGTGGTCACCCTGCGAGAGGTACCCGGTCGCGCCGCGCACCTCGCGGACGATGCGGCGCCCTCCGACGTCGATGGAGACTCGCGCGCCGATCGCCCGCGTGCCGGGACGCCCGCTCAGCTCGAGGCCGAGCCATCGCCGGCCGGCGCGCGGCGTGTCGTTGCGGAGCACCTCCGCCGGTCCGTCGAGGTTGTTGATCACGAGGTCGATGTCACCGTCGTTGTCGAGGTCGCCCGCCGCGGCGCCACGACTGACGCGGATCGCGGCCAGCGCGGGGCAGCTCTCCGAGCCCACCTGCGCGAAGATGCCGTGGCCGCGATTGTGAAAGAGCAGGTTGGGCTGCGCGAACGCGCTGCCCTCGCGGAACTCCGCGACGTTGTCGAAGACGTGCCCGTTGGCGATGAAGAGGTCGAGCCAGCCGTCGAGGTCGAGGTCCGCGAAGAGGCACGCCCAGCCGAGAAGCGGGAAACCGGGCGCTCCGGTGCGGCTCGAGTACGAGACGTCGGCGAAGAGCTCTCCGTCGAGGTTGCGCCAGAGCGTGTTCGGCTGGTCCTCGAAGTTCGTCACCACGAGGTCGAGCCGGCCGTCCCCGTCGAAGTCCCCCCAGTCGGTGCCCATGCCGTTCTCCATCACGCCGTCCTCGCCGAGCGCCACACCGGCGAGCAATGCCACCTCCGTGAACGTGCCGTCCCCTCGATTGCGGAAGAGGAAGTTGTCGCCGGCGTCGTTGGCGACGTAGAGATCCGGGTCGCCGTCGGCATCGAAATCGCCCGCGGTGACGCCGAGCCCCCGCCCGCGCGGACGGTACACGCCGGCGGCGCGAGTGACGTCGGTGAATCGCCCCGCGCCGTCGTTCGCCCAGAGTCGATCCGACGCGGCGCGGAAGTCCTGCGGCAGGCAATAGGTCGGCACGCCCCGCCGCTCGCACCGGGGCTCGCCCGCCGGCGGCACCGTGACGTAGTTGGTGACGTAGAGGTCGAGATCGCCGTCGAGGTCGATGTCGACGAGCGTGGCGCTCGCGCTCATCTGCGCGCCCTGCAGTCCGGAGTCCGCAGTCGCGTTCCGGAGCACGCCGCCGTCGTTTCGATAGAGCCGGTTCGGCCCGTCGCACATGACGACGAGGTCGTCGTCGCCGTCACCGTCGACGTCGCCCGCCGCGCACCCGGTCGCGTAGACGGCCTCGGACGGGAGGCGCGTCGAGGAGGCGTCCTCGAACCGCATGTCGCCGAGGTTGCGATACAGCCGGCAGCGCGGCCTCCGTGGAGTTGGGCAGCCCGACAGCGTCACCCCGCTCGCCAGGAAGACGTCGAGGCGTCCATCGCCGTCGACGTCGAACAGCGCCACGCCGCCGCCGAGCTGCTCGACGAAGCGCCGCTCACCGCAGCCCCCGTGCGTGTGGCCGAACGCGACGCCACTGTCGGCGGTGACGTCGGTGAGAACGACCTGCGCGTGCGCCTGCGCGGCGAGGGAGACGAGGAGGAGGACGCGCGCGGTCACGGCGTCACCGCTCAACGGTCCGACTCGGGGGCATCGGGGCGCTGCCCTCGGGATCCCGCGCTCACCGCCGACGGCCGCTGATCCCAGATGACCTCGAAGTACCCGATCAGCATCTCCTCCTCGGACTGCAGTCCGAAGTAAACCGTCTTCGTGGGATCGGGGTTGTACGGGTTCGCGGCGCTGTTATCGAACGTGCCGACGGCGCGGAGCACCGTTCCACGCGGCAGCGAGAGCGGCTCCTCGAGGCTGTACTCGTGCTGCCAGTCGAAGTCGTAGCGCGGGACGTGGAGGAGCGTGTCTCCGGAGCCGTCCGGATACTCGACGAGATACGTGAACGACTTGCCGCGCAGGTGCATGTGTGGTCGCAGCGAGAGCAGCCTCGCCGCGCGCGGCAGCTCGAAACGCGCCTCGACACGATGGTCGCTCGCGCCCGGTGGGATCTCGAACACGACGGTCGAGGCGCCGCGCACGTCGACCGCCTCCGCGGGCGGCCCGTCGGCGAGCCAGAGAGACAGCGTCGTCCGTGACTCCGTCTCGACACCGTTCGGCGTGTAGTGCAGCTGGAGGAGGATGCTCGCGCCCGCCGGAAGCAGCTTGGCGCGGCCGGGAGGATACACGGTCGCCTCGTCGCCCGGGAGCATGGCGAGGAAGTAGCCGTTCAGGCCGCCGGCATTGCCGACGCGAAGCTGCCAGAGGTGCGCGCGGTTGCGCTCGATCCACCGCGGCCAGTCCTTCGGATCGGCTCCCTGGAGGAGCTGGAAGACGTTGAACGTCGGCGTCCACGGTCGTTCAGCGGCGCCGGGACCCGGTCGCGGATCGCTGGCGAACGCGAGCACGTGATGGACGACCTCCGGCGCCGTCGACCGGAACCGCGCCGCCCGGACCCAGCGGTCCTCGGGGAACGACGTCGCGAGTGTGACGTAGCGGTAGGGGACTCGTCCCGTGGCGGGCACGCGGAACTGCGGGACCTCGAGCACGAGGTCCGGCGGACCGAGCTCGGAGCCGTCCGGCCAGGACCGCGGCGGCGGGGCGGACGCGGGATCGCCGCGGGGCGCGCCGACATCCACCCAGCGCTCGAACAGACGGACCGTGCGCGCGTCGAGCGAGCGATCGTTCCGGAAGCGTCCGTGACGCGGATCGGCGTTCCACGGCGGCATGCGGCGCGCCGAGACCACCTCGCGGATCGTCGGCGCCCACCCGCGGATCTCGTCGAACCCGGTGAGCGCGAACGGTGCCGCGCCGCCGGCCCGGTGGCAGGGCTGGCAGTGCTCCTGGATGAGCGGCTCGATGCGCTCGTGAAACGTCGGTCGCTCCGCGTCGCTCTCGTCGCCGCGGACCGGGCTCGAGGGATTGGGCGGGAAGGGCACGGACGGGGCGAGCGCGCAGCCGAGCGCCTTGGTCGAAGCCACCTCGACCTTCCGGCCCTCGAGCACCGCCGTGATCGCCTCCCGGAGGTGATGGCGCCGCGGAGCGTCCTTGCGGTACGTGCCGACGCCGCCGGACTCGCGGTAGCCGTACTGGTCGTCGACCGCGCCGCGGTAGCGGATGCGCCTGCGTGCATCGAGGACGACGACGTGCGTCGTCCGTCGGGCGCCGAGGCGACGCGCCAGCGAGCCGTCACGGTCGTCGAGCACCGGGAAAGGCATTCGATGCGTCTTCACGAACGACCGGAGCTCCTCCGGCGAGTCGTGCGCGTTGGAGCCGACCAGAAAGAACCGTACCGGGCGTCCCGCGAGCCCCGCAGCGATGGTCGCCAGCCTCGGGGCGTAGACTCTCGCCATCGGACAGTCGACGCCGGTCCAGGCGAGCACCACGGCGCCGCGCTCGCCACCCGGCGCGAGGTCGTGCTTCGCCCCCGCGACGTCGCGCGCCTCGAGGGTCGCGCCATCGAGAGTCGAGCCGATCTCGACCGGTGGTGGAGTCCGGGGAAATCGATCGTCTCCCTCGCCGGACGCGGCGAGCAGCGCGAACCAGGTCGCCAGCACGGCGACGCATCCGCTCATCGAGCGCCCTCCTCGAAGAGCCCCGGTTCCCCGATCGTCAGGGCGAGATCGATGGTGGCGCGACGAAGGGCGTCGCGGAGGCGGTCGACCAGCGAGGGCGGTCCGAGGAGCACGACCTCGTGGTACGCCCGCGGCAGCCTGGCATCCGAGGGCACGCGGCCGATGATCGCGTCCGCGGCTCCCCCGATCGAGGCCAGCGCCTCGCGCAGGGCTCGCCGGAACGCGCCATAGTACTGCGCGTGCCCATCGCCGCGAGGCGACTTGTTGTAGAGATAGAGGAGCACAGCGCGGCCGGCGCCGAGCGGCACCGAGAGGTCGAGCAGCTCGCGCCAGTCGTCGAAGAGGTCGTACGGGTCGACGAGGACGAAGTCGGCGGCGCCGGCCTCGAGGGCGCGCAGCGCGTCCCGTCCGTCCGCCAGGTCGAGCACCGTCGCCGCGGGCTCCGCACGCCACGTGGCGGTGAACTCCGGCTCGACGTCGAAGACACGGATCAGGGCGTCGCCGCCACGTCGCGCGGCGCGCAGCGCGAGCGCTCCGGAGCTCGGCAGCCGACCCGCCGTGACGTCGGCCTCGACGAGCGGCAGGATCTCGACGTCACGCACGCGCGCCATTCGCTCGCGCGCGCTCGCGCTCAGCGGCCAGGATGCCCGTCCCGCGAACGGATCGAGGAGGACGAGCTCGCGTCCGCCCGCAGCGTCGCGCACGGCGGCGACGACACGCGCGGTCCAGGCGGCCTTCAGGAGGTCGCCCCAGTTCCCGGGCTCGTAGAGCAGCCCGGGCCCGGATCGCGCCGTCGCGCCACGGCTCCGCCAGTGCCAGTTGTCGCTGTCCATCCTGCGGTTCTTCCGTTCCCGTTCCCGTTCCCGTCCCCGAACCGGTCGGGCACGGGATCCCGTTCACGATCAACGCTGCGCCTCCCCCAAAGAGTATCATGAACCCCACGCCTCACCCTACCACAGAGAAAGGAGCCCCCAGATGCTCGTGCGACGACTCGGCGACTGCGAGGAGATCATCGCCAACGACGGCTGCCGGCTGCGCGAGGTCCTGCATCCGGAGCGCGGCGTCCCCGGGATCTCGTACTCCCTCGCCGTGGCCGTGGTCGATCCGGGCCAGCGCACGCTCCGGCACTACCTCGACGGCCAGACGGAGGTCTACTTCATCACGCGCGGAACGGGGACGATGCACATCGGGGCCGAGGCGCGTGACGTCGGGGTCGGCGACGCGATCGTCATCCCGTCGGGCGCCGAGCAGTGGATCGAATGCACCGGCGATGAGCCTCTCGAGTTCCTGGCGATCGTCAGCCCGCCCTGGAACGCCGAGAGCGACGTCCGCTGCGAGTGACGGAGCGGGGTTGACACTTTCCGCTTCAGGCCAGACCATCCGGCCGTATGGCGGACCGGGCGTGCTCCTCGTCTTTTCGTGAAATCAGGGGGGAATGATGCGGACGACGATCCTGTCGTGCCTCGTGGCAGCGGCATGCGTCAGCTGTCGGCTCTCGTTCAACGACATCAAAACGCGCGTGATGATTCACTCGGGAGAGGTGTTCGTGCTCGAGGACGGGGACGGGTCGCGGGTGCTCGTGTCGCCGGGCCTCAACGGCCGCATCCTGACGAGCACCGTCGGCAAGGTGCAGTCGGTGGGCTTCGTCTCGCTGCCCGACGTCGAGCTCGGCGACCGCGACGCGCCGTTCAACAACTTCGGCGGCCAGGACCGCTTCTGGATCGGCCCCGAGGCCGGACAGTTCGGCATCTACTTCCCGCCCGGCGGCGAGGTGACGCGGGACGCGTGGCGGGTCCCCGCCGACCTCAACAAGGGCTGGATGGACGTCGTCACGCGTCCCGACGAGAACGGAGCCGGTCGTATCGTCCTGCAGCGGGACATGAAGCTCGTCAACTACATCGGCACGACCTTCTCCGTGCGCGTCAAGCGCGAGATCGGCCTGGTGCGAGCCGACCGGCTGAACGAGGAAATCGGGACGCCGCTGCCGCCCGGAGTGAGCTACGTCGGATCGTACTCGCTCAACACGCTGACGAACACCGGCGAGGAGGCATGGAAGAAGGAGACCGGACTGCTCTGCACCTGGGTACTCGGTCAGTTCAACGCATCGCCCCGCGCGACGGTGATCGCTCCGTTCAACACGCGCGATGACGACGACGCCCGTCTCGGACCGAGGTACAACGCCTCGTACTTCGGCGAGGTGCCCGCGTCGCGGCTGACGACGCTGGGCAACGCGGTGCTCTTTCGGGGTGACGCGTCGGGCGAGGGGAAGTTCGGGATCTCGCCGGCCCGCTCGCCGGGCGTCGCCGGCGCCTACGACCCCGAGCGCGACCTCCTGATCGTCGTCAAGTTCGATGTGGCGCCGGAGGAGCCGCACTACGCGAGCTTCCTCTGGGGAAAGGAGCTCGAGGACTCCTGGGGCGGGGACGTCTTCCAGTCGTACAACGCCGGCGGCAGCGAGCCCGGGAAGTTGAACGAGAAGTGGCCGTTCTACGAGCTCGAGAGCGTCGCGCCGTGCAAGGAGCTCGCTCCGGGCGAGCAGATCGTCCATCGCCACGCCACCTTCTGCTTCAGCGGCCCGCGCGAGCAGCTGGACGTCATCTCTCGAGAGGTGCTCGGCGTCCGGCTCGACGCGGTGCTCTCGGCGCTGCCGTGACCGCGAACGGCGCCAGCCGGGATATCGTTCGCCTCGCCGGGCTGAGCGTTCACTACGGCAGCTTCTGCGCGTTCCGCGCCACCGATCTGGTCGTGCCGCACGGCGCCATCGGGCTCCTGGGCCCCAACGGCGCCGGCAAGTCGACGCTCATCAAGGTGCTCCTCGGTCTGCTGCGACCCCGCGACGGCAGCGGGACGGTGCTCGGCCTGGCGATCCGCGAGCACTCCTCCGAGATCCGCGCTCGCGTCGGCTACATGGCCGAGAACGACAGCTTCGTGCCCGGCCTCACGGCGGTACAGTTCGTCTCGCTCGCCGGCGAGCTGGCCGGCATGACGCCGCGGGACGCGCTGCGCAGGGCGCACGAGGTGCTCACCTACCTCGACCTCGAGGAGGCCCGCTACCGGCGCGTCGAGGAGTTCTCGACCGGGATGAAGCAGCGGTTCAAGCTCGCACAGGCGCTCGTCCACGATCCGGAGCTGCTCATCCTCGACGAGCCGACGAACGGGCTCGACCCCGGCGGCAGGAGGACGATGCTCGATCTGATCCGCTCGCTGCACCGCGATTTCGGCAAGTCGGTGATCCTCGCGACGCACCTCCTCGAGGACGTCGACCGCGTCTGTGACCACCTGGTTCTGCTCGATTCGGGCGCGGTGGTCGCTCACGGCCGCATCGACGAGCTGCGGGAGCACTGGAAGGACCGTTTCCGACTTCGCCTCGACGGTGACCCGACGTCGTTCATCGACGCGCTCGGCGGCGCCGGCGGCGAGGTGATCTCGCGCGAGGCGTCGCCCGGCTCCCACGTCGAGCTGGTGGTGCGGCTCCCCGAGGGGCGCCGCTGCCGGGACGTGATCGAGCTCGTCGCGTCTCTCGGCGACCGCGCCGCCGTCCTGCGCTCGATCGGGCCCGACCGGGAGCGCCTCGGGGACCTCTTCAGGCGGATCGTCGTCGATCGGCGCGCGCCGCTGGCGGGCGATTCCACGGGGCCGTCCGGCGACGACGGGGGGAGGTCACGTGTTGCGACCGCTTGAATACCGGGTCTGGTCCGGCAAGCGGCGACCGCGCGCGCTGCGGTGCTGGTCGATCGCGCGCACCGGCATGATGCTCGTCTTTCGCCGCAAGATCTTCTGGGCGTTCCTCTTTCTCGGTTTCATCAACTTCTTCCTGCACTGTTCGCTCGTCTACCTGATCACGGTCCAGGTCAAGCTGGCGGCGCAGGACGTGCCGTTCGCGCTCGCGGTGCCGGACCGCCTCCTCGGCAACTTCGCCGAGACCGGGAAGGGATACCGCGACTTCATCTTCAGCCAGGGCGTCGTGCTGATGATCATGCTCGGCTTCGCCGGCGCGATCATCGTCGGCAACGACTTCCGCTTCCGCGCCACGGCGTTCTACCTGTCGCGGCCGATCAATCGCGCGGACTACTTTCTCGGCAAGCTCCTCGCGGTCGTCGGAATCGCCGCGCTCCTGACCGTGATCCCGGCGCTGGTGCTGTTCCTCGAGTACGGCGCCTTCAGCGAGTCGTTCGCCTATTACGTCGACAACGTCTCGGTGCTGATCGGCATCGTCGCGTACGGGACGCTCATATGCGTCGTCACCGGCACCGTGCTCCTCGGCGTCGCCTCGCTCCTCGAGAAGACCATCCCGACGCTCATCGTGTGGGGCGGCATCTTCGTCTTCTTCCCGATCGTCGGCAACACACTGAGAAGGACGTTCGGCGAGCGCGGTGGGGATGATCCATGGTGGTGGGGACTGATCGACCTGTGGTCCGTGCTGCGATGGACCGCGAACTTCCTCTTCGGCATCCGGGTCGAGCGATACAGCGAGCGCCTGCCGTGGGCGCTCGGTGTGATCGGCCTCTGGGTGCTCGGCTCCGTGCTGGTCTTCTGGTGGCGACTGCGACGCACGGAGGTGGTCCGGTGAACGCTGCCGTCGTCGTGCATGGCGCGTCGAAGTGGTACGGCGCCGTCATCGGGGTCAACGAGGTCAGCCTCGAGATCGAGCCCGGACTCACCGGGCTCCTCGGGCCGAACGGCGCGGGAAAGACGACTCTGATGAAGCTGATCACGGGTCAGCTTCGCCCGTCGATCGGCGAGGTGCGAGTGCACGGACAGCCCGTCTGGCGGCGCGCTCTCGCGAGGAAGCGTCTCGGGTACTCTCCCGACGGAGATCGATTCCACGAGGAGCTCACCGGCTTCCAGTTCGTCTATTCGATGGCGCGTCTCTGCGGTCTCGAGCGCCGCGATGCGCGGCAGCGGACGGAGCGCACGCTCGCGCGCGTCGGCATGGCCGATCGCTCCTGGAAGCGCCTCCGCGAATGCTCGAAGGGAATGCGCCAGCGGATCAAGCTCGCCCAGGCGCTCGTCCACGCCCCCGACGTGCTGGTTCTCGACGAGCCGCTCTCCGGAGTCGATCCTCCCGGACGTCTCGAGCTCATGGACCTCTTCCGCGAGCTCAAGGAGGAGAGTCGCACCGTGCTGATATCGAGCCATATCCTCGAGGAGGTCGAGGCGGTGACCGATCGTGTCATCCTCATGGCCCACGGTCGCGTCATCGCGTCCGGCACGGTGGCGCGCATCCGCGACCTCATGGACGACTACCCGCTCACCGTGCGCATCGTCACGGACCGCGCCCGCGAGCTCGCCGCGGAGCTCATCGCGCACGAGCGCGTCGTCAGCGTGCGCGTCGACGAGGGGAACGGCGTCGAGCCGGGCCGCGTCGTCCTGCGCGTTCGGGGCGCCGAGCACTTCTTCAGGGAGCTGCCCTCGCTGGTGACGTCGCGCGGACTCGACGTCCGCTCGGTCGAGCCGCTCGACGCATCGGCGGCCGCGATCTTCGATTACCTGGTCGGCGGACGGCGGGAGGTCGACTCGTGACCGAACAGCTCCGCGCCTGGACGTTCCTCGTGACCTACTCGCTGCGACGACAGCTGTTCTCCACCAAGGTCATCGTCGCGGCGGGGCTTCTCGGCATCTCGTGCCTCCTGGTGCTGCTGGCGAGCATGCGACGGACCATCTCGCCGCAGTGGTTCGGTGAGGTGGTGACGCTGGCGCTCTACAGCCCGTTCGTCTTCCCGATGCTCCTGCTCGGCTTCGGCACCGGCGCCCTCGGCGACGACCGCGACGAGGGCACGCTCGGCTACTTGTTGACGCGACCGCTGCCGCGCTCGAGCATCTACCTCGGCAAGCTCGTCGCGACGCTCCCGATCGCGCTCACCCTCGCGATCGGCGGACTCTGGCTCCTCTGCAGCATCGCGTCGAGGACCGGCACACCCGAGATGGCGGACGTCTTCGGCGTGCTCGCCTGGCCTCACGTCCTGGCAGCGATCGCGTACCTGTCGTTCTTCCACTTCCTCGCCGTCGCCTTCCGCCACTCGACGATCATCGCCATCGTCTACGTGCTCTTCATCGAGGTCTTCCTCGGAACGGTCCCCGGCGTCATCAAGCGCGTCTCGATCCGCTTCTACTCGTCATCGATGACCTTCGACAGCGGCAGCCGCCTCGGCATCGCGCCCCCCGAGGACCTCGTCTTCCAGCCGATCAGCGGCGCCGCGGCGACGGCGACGCTGATGCTCATCACCGCGGGGTTCCTCGCCGCGGGAACGTGGGTGTTCGCGAGGCGGGAGTTCCGCGACGTGACGTGATGGGCGTGGTCTCTGGTCTCTGGTCTCTGGTCTCGGACTCGGACTCGGACTCGGACTCGGGGTCGGGGTCGGGGTCGGAATCGGAGTCGGAAATCGGATCTCGAGAATCGGGAACGGGAACGGGCACGGGAACGGGACCGGGGACGGGGACGGGGACGGGCACGGCGATGGGTCAGAACGGCAGCGACTTGATCACCGCATGGA
>JBFFXF010000166.1:0-16376 GCA_041569895.1 Planctomycetota bacterium
CGGGCCGTCACCGGTCGACACGGCGCGGAAACGGATCGGCACGCGGCCGAGCTTGTCGAGGGGCGCGGCGGAGATTTCCGCGACCGCGTCGGCGTCCGCGATCAGACCGGCGGGGGCGAAGTCGATCAGCACCGAGGCCGGGCGCGAGACCTGCGGTCCGCCGGCGGCGAAGATCGTGTAGCGATGCACCGCTCCCTCGTCGAGGAAGAAATCGGCCGGGAGCGCCTCGCGGAAGACCGGCAGCGGCCCCAGGGCTCTGCCGCGCAGCACGCCGTCCCGCACGATCGCCACCCTATCGAGCGGACAGAGCGCCTCGAGCGCGATCTCGATCTCCTTCGGCAACGCGCGCCCGCCCGCGTTGAAGAGCCGGCAGCGACCGGGATCGATTCCCTCCATGGTGATGATCTCGGCCGCGAAGATCGGGTTCGGGTCGACGGGGGCGAGGGTGACGAGCCCGAGGTCGCCCGGCTCGTAGAACGGCTCGACGGCGCCGACGCGAAACACGCGCGCGCCGTCGGCGCCGGTCGCATCGGCGAGCGAGTAGTAGATGACGGGCTCGAAGCCCGGTCGCGGGATGAAGGCCGCGAGCGCGTCGATGTCGTCATCGGGGGCGAGACCGAGCTGCGCGGCTGTCCTGTAGACGCTGACGTCGCCCGTGCCGCGGGAGAAGCAGAGGATATCCGCGGGACCCGCGGCGATGCCACTGACCGTCGCCGGCTCGCTGATCGAGAAGTAGAGACGGTGCCAGCACTCGTCCGCGACCGTGAACGATCCCAGCCGGGTCGGCAACGAGACGGCGAGCTCGTAGCGTGACAGCTGCGGGTCGCCGAGGACCGGGCACCGCGGCCCGACCGGCACGACCAGCGTGTCGTTCTGCTGTGTCGTCTGCTGCACCTGCTGGAAGAAGTCGGCCCGGAAGACGGTGCCGCGGAGCTCGTCCGCCGACGTCTCGTGAACCGCCGTTCCCTCCGCGCCGACGTTCGGCGAGGATCCCGACCCCGCCGGCGGCGGCTGGCTCGATGCCACCGTGAAGAGGATGGTGACGTCCGTCAGAGGCGGCTGCACGCCGGGGCGCCCGGGCACCCAGTCGTCGCCGTCGGAGATGGCGTCGATGCGGACGTTCTGGTTGGTCGTCTGGAAGATCGATCCGACGGATGACGGCGCCGTCTGGTCCTGCGCGAGACTCCACAGCGTCTGGCCGCTTCCGAAGGCGCCCTCGTCGGACGTGAACAGGAGGACGCGGTCGTCGACGGGCAGAGTGCACGTGGTCGACTGCGCCGCGAGCGGCGGCGCCACGCACGCCGCGACGACGAGCGCGCCGAGCGCCAGCACCACCTGCCTGAGGACTCGGACTCTCACAACGTCCCTCCCGTGCCCGATTGCCAGGGTACCACACAGGGGGGACGCGGGCAGGGAAACCGTGCAAAGAAAATCCGGCGAGGCGCGCGGCGATCACACCGGCAAATCACGCGCGACGCGGAAGCCGATGAACGGATAGGCCCCCTTGAGGTTCGCGCCGCTCCGGTAGGCGCAGTGGGTGGTCGACTCGCGGTTCGAGTAGCCGCCTCCACGAACGACGCGGAAACGATTGCGGCGGTTGAGCCAGTCGGCGACCCACTCCTGCACGCCGCCAGCGACGTCTCGTACCCCGTGGGGCGAACGATCGGAGGGAAAGCTCCCCACGGGCTCCGGCTGGGCCTGCGCCGGACGCGACTCGGCCATCTTGCAGAGCGAGGCGTCGAATCGGTTCCCCCAGGGGAAGAGGCGACCGTCGGCGCCTCGGGCCGCCTTCTCCCACTCGACCTCGCGGGGCAGGCGGCACGGCATCCCCTCGCGCTCGCTCCGCAGCCGGCAGTACTGCGTCGCGTCCTCCCAGCTCACGCCGAAGACAGGCCAGCGCGGCTGCACCATGCGCTGTCCGGCGTCATCCCGGGCGATCACCCAGCGCGTGCCCGCGCGCCGCAGGAGCTCGCGTCCGGCGGATCCCGCGGGATCGAAGCGGTTGCGGGGCCCGGCGAGCGACGCCCCGCGAGGAGCGGCGTTGAGCTCGCGCATGTACTCCGCGAACGTCACCGGAAAGCGCGCCATCAGGAAACCGGGAACGTCGACCTCGCGGCGCTCCCCCGCTCCGAGTGTGCGTGGATCGCCGCCCATGATGAAGGGGCCCGCGGGCACGTACACGAATCCGGCGCCGATCTGTCGCGGCTTCAGGAGCGGGAATCGGAGGGATCGCGTCTCGTTCCGACGGATCAGCACCGGAAAGCGCACCGGCGCGAACCCCGATTTGCGGATGGTGAGGAGATAGCTTCCCATCGCGAGCGGCACGTCGCGCACGGGCGTGGAGCCCAGTGAGCGGGACTGGCCAACTCGCATCAGGACTCCCTCGTCGACGTACCGCTGCGCGCGGACCGATGCGCCCGGTGGATCGGTCTCGAGGGAGAGCGAGCCGTCACCGGCGAGGAAGCGGTCGAACGAACCGTCGTTGATCGCCTCGATCATGCGCTGATGGAGGATGACGTCCCGGGCGTTGCCCGCCTCCTCCGCCTCGAGGAGCATCTCCGCATGCAGCTCACCGAGCGTGCGACGGGCTCGCGAGTGCTCGGGATCGAAGCGGAGCGCGAGCGTCAGCTCCTCGAGCGCGCTTCCGAGAGCGACGTCGGCAGCGTCGGCGATGGCGTCCCGCTCGCGGATCAGATCGAGCAGCGGACGCTTGCTCGCGATCGGCGCGTGCGGCTCGAATCGCCGCGCTTCGCGATCGGCGACGCGCGAGGCGGTCTTCAGCCGGCGTGTCAGGCCGCGGCGCTCCTTCAAGGACCGGAGTCCGGCCACGAGCGCACGGTCCGCCGCGGCGCGCCGACGTGCGCGCTCGCGAGAGCCCTCGAGGTACTGCACGAGCTCGTCGTGGATCTCACGGGCGCTCCCGGGACGGTCGGCGGGATCTCGACTCATGGCGCGCCGGCAGAGGTCGTCGAGCGCCGGCGGCGTCTCCGGTTCGATCTCGATCGGCGATGGCGGCGGCCCGCGGCGCACCGCCTCGACGATCTCCGGGGCCGAGCGGCCCGCGTGCGGTGCTCGCAGCGTCAGGATCTCGTAGAGCACGGCGCCGAGACCGTAGATGTCCGTGCGCCGGTCGACGGCGTCGCCCCGGGCCTGCTCGGGCGCCATGTACGACGGGGTTCCGTGAACCGCCAGCGTCTGATCCGGTCGGCTCGAGCCGTTCTCCGGCTCTCCGGATCGCGCCAGTCCCCAGTCGACGACGTGCACCTCGCCGAACGCGCCGATGAGGATGTTCGCGGGCTTGAGGTCGCGGTGGATGACGCCGCGCTCGTGAGCGAAGTCGATCGCCATGCAGACCGACTGGAGTATCTGCACGCGTCGCGAGAGCGGATAGTCCCCCAGGACCCGACGTTTCCGCTCCGCGACGCCGCGGAGAATCTCGGCGAGCGTACGCCCGCGGATCCACTTCATGGTGAAGTACGGGCAGCCGTCGCCATCGCTCCCGACGTCGTAGACGGGGACGATGTTCGGGTGCTCGAGACCGGCCGCGGTCCGCGCCTCCTCGAAAAAGCGGCGGCGCGCCGAGCTCGATCCCTGGCTGGCGCGCATCCGTTTCATGGCGACGACGCGGTCGAGCTCCGAGTCGTGAGCCCGCACGACCTCGCCCATGCCGCCCATACCGAGGCGCTCACCGAGGACATACCGCCGGACGTCCCGCGGCGGGGAGTCCGGGTCCGGCGATCCGGCCGCGACGGGTCCGGCCTCCCGAGCGCTGCCGGTGACCGAGTCGGACTCCCCGGACTCGAGCATCTCGTCGACGGCTCGCAGCCTCCGGAGCCGCGCGATGATCGATGCACGCCCCGGGTCCTTCTCGACGCCGGCGCTGCCGTCGCGATCATTGCTCATCGTCGAGCCGGTCCCGGAGCAGGTCGAGCCCCTGGCGGATCCAGAGCCACGCGGACCTGCGTGAGACGCCTCCGAGCTGGTCCATGACGTCCTCGATCCGCTTGCCCCAGAGGTAGCGGAGGGCGACGGCGGCCATCGGTCGCGGATAGTCGGGAAAGAGGCGGAGCATCACCTCGGTGACGCGATCGTAGTCCTCGATCGGGCCGAGCACCGACTCCGGGGGGCGGGCCGCCGGATCCTGGCGCTCGTCGAGCTCGAGCGCGCCGCCGCCTCGCCTGGGCCTCGACCTCACGCGCCGCCGCTTCTGCGCGATCTTGCGCTTGATGATCATGGTCACCCACGCGAAGAAGGCCCCCTCGTTCCGCAGTCCGCCGATGTCACGCATGGCGTCGACGAGCGCCGACTGGACGAGGTCGTGGGTGGAGTCCACGGCGCGGAGCGTGGTGCCGAGCTCGCCGTGGAAGCGATCGACCCAGCGTTCGTAGTATCGCGCGAGCAGGTCGTCCCGAGCCCCTCGATCCCCGGATTTGGCGCGCTTCACCAGCTCGATCGTGTTGGCCCCGGCCATGATACCGCCATCTTCTGGGGCCTCGCGCGATGGGTCAAGCCTGACACTGCGTGTCACTCGCCGGGGAGTAACCGGAACATGCCATGGCAATTCTCCCCGATGCGGGCGCCACTTCTCGTCGCTGCGCACGACCTAAGTCCGGGTATTCCCGGAACCGCGCGGCCGGTCGCACCGGCGCGCCACCCGGCACGTCGCTTGCTTTCTATAGACCCGTCGTCCACCGGTTCCAGCCATCCCCAGACACCAGGGTCCAGAAGTATGTATCTCGCCGCCGCCGCGTTCCTCGCGATCGCCTTCTGCGCCATCACCGTCATCATCCCGATGAAGTTCCCCGATCTCTTCCGCGGGCTGATCGACCGGATCCGCGATCGCCTCGTGGGGAGATCCGAGGCGGCGATCGTCGAGCCGCTCGCGGGCTCGGGCGTGGTGAGCGGCCTCCGCTGGTGGGGCGCGCTGTCGCTCATCGCGTTCGTCGCGCTCGGGTTTCTCGACGGCCGGCTGACGGTCGAGCACCCGGTCGCGGTCATCGCGTCGGTCTCGTACATGCTCCTCGCGGGCGGGGCGGCGGCGACCGTGGTGCTCCTCGTCGCCGCGCTGCGGTCGATCCTGCCGTCCCTGCGGACACTCGACGTCTTCCGTCGCGGCGGCCTCTTCGCCGTCTGGCTGGTCGATTGCCTGCATCCCAACCGGCGGCTGCGCGAGAACCTCCGCAAGCGCATCTCCCGCTCCTCGAAAGTCTGCATCGTCGATGTCACCGGGTACGAGCTCCTCGGCAAGGGACCCGGCGACGCCGGCGCGTTTCTCTTCAGCTTGCTCGATCAGGCGCGACACGTGCCGGTCTACATCGCGCTCTGCAAGCCCGACCCCGATTGCATCGATCCGGAACGGCGCAAGGTCTCCGTGCTGCAGGGCCTCCTCGGCGAGATGAACATGTCGCACTCGACGTACCTCCGTCGCGTCAGCATGACGATGGACGCCGTCGAGGTGCTCAACCAGAGTCGCGACGAGAACGCCAAGATCAGCGTCCGCTTCTACACCGAGAAGCCCACCTTCCGCGCCATATTGCTCGACAACTCCTGCGTCGCGATCCCGTTCCATCCACGCGAGGAGCGCGCGCGCCTCGCCTACGTCGACATCCTGCGCTCGGCGATCCACCCGACGCTCTACGAGTCGTTCCGGCGCCACTTCGGACGCCTGTGGGGCGTTCCGGCCCAGGAGCAGAAGAGACGCCGCATGCTCCCGGAACGCGCGGTCAGCGGCTCCTTCGCCATCCGCCCGGTCCGCGATACCACCCCGTCGTCGATCCCGGAGCTGTGATCGGAATCGGACCTCGGAGTCGGAGTCGGAGTCGGAATCGGAGTCCGAATCGGAATCGGACATCGGACATCGGAATCGGAATCGGTATCGGTATCGGTATCGGTATCGGTATCGGTATCGTGGACCGTGGACCGTGACCGTGGTCCGTGACCGTGGTCCGTGACCGTGACCGTCATCGGTATCAGAGTCGGTCATCGAACTCCCCTCCGCCCTCAGCCCCCGTCCCGACCCCGCAACACACCCGCCCCGAGCGCAACACCGAACGACCCCACATACGGAAGCACCCCTCCCACCACGCCGCCTCGCGTTTCCGGGAACGCGTGAAACGTCACCGCGAGCCCGAAGCCGACGAGCATGCCGGCGACGACTCCCCACGGCGGCACGCGCACGCCGAACACCGCCAGCAGCAGCACCGGGCCGAATGCCGCTCCCATGGCGGTCCACGCCGAGAGCACTCGACTGAAGATCTCCTCGCTGCCGACGAGCGCCGCGACGACGGCGACGACGCCGAGCAGGACGACGACGACGCGCGAGCGAGCCAGCAGTCCCAGACGCGAGCTCCGGCCGATGCCGAGGTCGCTGGTCACCGCCGAGGCCGCCACGAGGAGCTGGCTGTCGGCGGTCGACATCACCGCCGAGAGGACGGCGGCGAGCATGACGCCGGCGACGACGGGATGGAGGAGCTCGTTCGTCAGCACGATGAATATCCTCTCCCGATCCGCGAGTCCCTCGGCGAGCACGCGGCCGCTCCAGCCGAGGATGAGCATGCCGGCGTAGACGATCACCGCCCAGCCGATGGCGATCGCTCTCGCGCGACGCAGCTCGCCGGCGCCCTCGCGCAGCGCCATGAAGCGATTGACGACGTGGGGCTGTCCCGGATAGCCGAGCCCGATGCCGAGGAGCCCGAGCACGAAACCGACGGCCGCGGCGCCGGTCGCTCCGCGCGCGGGCGACTGGAAGCCGTCCACCGGCACCGATTGAAGCGCGGCGATCAGTTCACCCGGCCCGCCGACGTGCACGAGCGCCGCGATCGGCAGGACGATGCACGATGCGACCATCACGAGCCCCTGGAGCGTATCGGTGATGCTCACCGCCCAGAAACCGCCGAGGAACATGTAGACCAGCACGATCGCGGCGCCGAGCAGTATGCTGAGCGTCTCCGAGAGATCGAAGGTCTCGGCGAACGTCTTGCCCGCTCCCTGGAACTGCGCCGCGACGTAGATCGTCAGCGCGACGAGGACGATCGCCGACGCCACGCCGAGAACCGCGGCGCGGAGCGGCGTCCCCGGCGGGCCGGCGAGCACCTCCGACACGGTGAGCGCGCCGCTGGCGCCCGCGTGGCGACGCAGCCTCGGGGCCAGCACGTACCAGTTGAGCAGGAAGCCGCCGACGCACGCCGGGAAGAGCCAGACGGCGCCGAGCCCCCACGCCCACGCCGCGCCGCTGACGCCGAGAAGGGTCCAGGCCGACGACGAGCTCGCCGACGCGCTCACCGCGGCCACCAGCGGGCCGAGCTGCCTGCCGCCGAGGAAGAAGTCGGCGCCGTCCCGGATGCGTCGCCGCGTGAGAACGCCGATCGAGATCAGCACGAGCTTGTAAGCGATCAGCGTCGCGAGGACGATCGTGGCGTCGGTCACGGCAGATCGGCGAAGCTCCGGATCACCTCGTGGTCGTGGCGCTCGGTGACCTCCCGATTGCCGGGACGGACACAGAGCGCGGTTTTCATGCCGGCTGTGCGCGCCGCGTCGAGCTCCGCGAGCACGTCGCTGACGAAGAGCACGTCGGCCGGCTCGAGACCCCAGTCCCCCGCGATCGCGCGGTAGCTCGAGGGCTCGCCCTTCGGCCCCGTCCGCGTGTCGTGGTGCCCGTCGAGGTACGCCAGCAGGTCGCCCTGCTCGGTGTGGCCGAAGAAGAGCCGCTGCGCCTCGACACTGCCGGATGAGTAGATGCGCACCGGGACGCCACGCTCGCGCCAGCGCTCGAGCGCCGGCCGGACGTCGGGGAAGACGTGCGACGTGAGCTCGCCGGATTCGTAGCCCTGCCGCCAGACGAGGCCCTGGAGCTGCTTCAGCCCGGTGGTCTTGGCGTCGGCGTCCATCAGCCGGTGCACCTCAGTGACGAGCGCGTCGACGTCGGCGAGCGGACGTCCCGCCTCCTCCTCGATCAGCGCCCAAGCGGCGCGCACGTCGTCGTCGTCCTGTCGCTGGCGCGTGAACTCGCGGACGTGCTCGCGCGCGAACGGGAAGAGGACGTCGTAGACGTACGAGATCGACGACGTCGTCCCCTCCACGTCAAGCAGAATGCCGCGTCCGCCGGCGGGCGCCGTCACGACATCCGCGGCGGCAGGTAGGATGGCCCCCAGCAGACCGGCGCGTACTCGCCGTGCACGCCGTCGTCGACGTAGTGCGGCGTCCAGCCGGAGGGGTCGAGGAAGAGCCGGATGGCGCGGATCTCGCGCTCCTCGCAGAGGTCGAACCAGTGACGCGTGCCCGCCGGCACGTTGATCAGGTCGCCGGACTCGATCACCAGCCCGAACACCGGTTCGTCGCCGGGATTGACATGGAAGATGCCGCGCCCCTTGACGATGAAGCGGACCTCGTCCTCGCTGTGCGTGTGCTCCTTGTTGAACTTGTCGAGCATGGCGCCGAGGTTCGGCGTGTCGGCCGTGACGTCGATGACGTCGGCGGTGACGTAGCCCCCGGCTTCCTTCAGGCGCTCGATCTCCGGCGCGTACGCCTCGAGAATCTCCTCGTGCGTCGCGTCATGGTCGATTCGCCCGTCGACGTCCCAGCGCTCGTAGGAGATGCCGTACCGCGCGAGGAACTCGGCGATCGACGCCGGATCCTCGATCTCACGCGCCTGCGACGGAATTCTGATCTTCGCCATCGGTCGTTCCTCCCTCCGCGACGGTCTCGTCGAGTCAACTGGACAGCGGCGGCCCCGCCGCCGACGTTCTCCTTCCCAGGACCTCGAGGAGGAACTCGAGGACCTCGACGTGACGCCGTGCGTCCTCCAGGCTCCGCCCCCAGGTGTACAGGCCGTGCCCGCGCAGGAGAAAACCGTGCGCCCGGGCGCCGGCCGCCGACTCGAGCCACGCCGCCAGACGTCCGGCGAGCGCGGGCATGTCCTGGGTGTTGTCGAAGATCTCCACGCGCTCCGTGTGCTCGTGCGTCGTCACGCCATCGAGCCCCTTGAGCATCTCGTAGCCCGCGATCTCGACGGCGCCGGCGGTCGCGTGGAGGTCGGAGAGCAGGGTAGCCCACACGGAGTGCGTGTGCAAGACCGCGCCGATCGACGGATCGCGCGCCAGAACGGCGTGGAGAAACGCCTCCGCCGACGGGGACGTCCCGCCTGCATCGACAGGCTCGCCGTCGCCATCGATGACGGTGAAGTCGGCCTCGCCGAGACGCCCCTTGTCGGCGCCGCTGGCGGTGATCAGCAGCCGCAGCGGCTCGCGCGAGACGACGACGCTGAAGTTGCCGCCGGTGCCGATCGACCACAGGCGGGCGTGAAACGCCGCGCCGGTCTCGCGCAGGGCGCGACGCTCGGCAGCGTGATCGAGCTCCGGGACGAGGGACATGGCACCGAATCTCTACCTGAACGATGGGAACCACATGAAGACGAGCAGGATGACGTTGATGAGGAGAACGGCCAGCGCGAGTATGCCGACCACCCTCCAGAACGACTTCTGCCAGCGCAGCGCGTCCTCGAGCCACTCGACCTGTCCCGTCATAAGCAGCTCGCCGATGGCGTTGGCGTACTTGAAGAGGAAGTAGGAAAGCACGAAGTAGATGAATCCCATGAACGCATAGACGATCGCCACACCCGGTCCGAACCCTTCCGCGGGCCCGGTGCCGCCGAGAAACCCGACACCGGCGATGAGCAGCAGGACACCCGCGAGGAAGCCCAGCACCGAGAGGAACCGCACCCAGGGCTTGGTGCCGGCGAGATGCTCGATCGCCCGCGGCGTCACCCCCATCGCCTCGTCGGACGGCGTCGGAGCACCGGTCGATTCCGGGCTGGCGTACGGATTCAGGCCCTGGTCCTGTTCGCTCGACATGGCTGCCTCCGGCGTTTCCGACTTTGGTCCGGGAGTCCGGGCGGTGATATCATCAGGCCCGCTGAGTATCCGTCGTTTCGCCCCGGAAGCGCAATCACGAAAGATGATGAACACCTCCAGACTTCGTTCGCGCGGGGCAGCGGTCAGATGGACCGTCCTCTGCGCCGCGCTCGTCGTCGTCACCGCAGCGCCTCTCGATGCGGAGCTGCTGACCTTTCCCGCAAGGCCCGCCGACCGCGGTCTCGCCGAGCTCGCGCGCGCCATCGAGGCGATTCACGCTCGCGCCGTGCGCTCGCGCGGCGAGTGGACCGAGGCCGATCTCCAGAAGCGCGTGCCGAAGAAACTGCTCGACCTGGACTCGCGCATCCGCGACGGGAATGCGGCTGCGGAGGCGCGTGCGCTCGCGCTCGCTCACCTTGCGCTCCTCTGGGCGGACATCGCATGGATCGAGCGCGTGCGGCCGATCGAGGAAGCCGTGGCCGCCCTCGATGCCGGGATCGCCGCACGGCTCGGACACCACGACGCGTCGGAGCACTTCGTCGTGCGCGTCGTTGGCGCCGAGCGACGCTACGCGCGCGCGGCCCTCGACCTCGCCGAGGCGGCCCGCGCCGGATACGAGAAGCTCTTCGGGCTGCGAGCGATCAGCAAGGTGCCGGGCAAGAAGGTGCGCATCCTGATCTGCGTCGATCCCGAGCTCGAGAAGGACCGTCTCTACTTCCACCCGTCGCCGCCCTATCACTCGGAGCTGCGCCTCATGGTCCCGGACCCGAAGCTCCTGACGCGCGCGGGGGGTCGTCGCCTCGTCTACGGGTTCTGCCACGAGCTCGGACACATGATCGCCATGTGGGGCGAGCACGGCGGCGTCGAGGACGACCGCCACGCGTGGGCGCACTACACGGGCTGCCTCATCGTCGAGGAGGTCTACGACCGGCTCGGCAACGAGCCCTGGCCGACATGGACCGCGTTCCAGCGCCGCGCGAGCGGCCGGGCGCGCCTCGAGAAACAGATCGAGGGCCGCAAGCCGGGGCTCGATTCGTACGAGTCGATCCTCGCCCTCTTCCACGCCATCGGCGCCGAGCTCGGCACCGAGATCTACGGACGCGCGTGGGAAGTCCTCGAGAAGAAACGCCGCTTCCGCCTGGTCAACCGGGTGCGCTACCTCTGGATGCGAGACCTCGAGGCCGCCCTGATGGCCGTGGCGCCGAGAGAGAAGCGGGGGAGGGTGATGGAGATCTTCAGGGGCCGCTGACGGCGGGTTCGATTTCGATTCCGACTCCGATTCCGAGATCGGAGTCCGAGATCAGAGATCGGAGATCAGAGATTAGAGATCCGACACAGAGGCCGATGGCGGGGCGCTTCGCCTCCGCGAACGACTTCGCCCAATCTGCGTCAATCTGCGTAATCGGCGTAATCGGCGTTCCCGTCCCCGTCGAGCCTCATCGGCAGGCGAGCAAAAACGCCACGAGGTCCGCCAGCTCCTGGGGGGTGAGTTGCTGGTCGAGGCCCGATGGCATCACCGACACCGTCGACGGCTTGATCTCGCGGATGTCGTCTCTCGGGACGGTCACCTGCTCGGTCGGGCCGGTGGCGAGGACGAGGGCGTCGGCGCGGTCGTCCCGGACGGTGCCGTTGTGGAACTGGCCGTCGCGGGTGATCACGAGGACCGGCTCGTAGCTGCGGACGAAGCTGGCGCTCGGGAAGACGATCGACTCGAGGAGGTCGCGCGCCGTGCGGATCTTTCCGATGCGAGTCAGGTCGGGTCCGACGCTGCCGCCGAGGTAACCGATCTCGTGGCACGCCGAGCAGGCGCCCTTCGTGCCGTTGAAGACGGCCTGGCCGCGGCGCACGTCGCCCTCGGGGAGTGACTGCTCGATCTCCTCCAGCCGTGCCCGGTTCTCGGCGCCGCCCGCATCGAGCGACGCGACCAGCTCCTTGCCGCGGTCGGCGAGGGCCGATGGCAGCGTCTCGAGAAACTTGACCAGGATGTCCCGCTGCAGGGCCGCCGCGCCGGGTGACGAGCCGAGCGCGGTGATCAGCGCCGCGCCGACCGACTCGTCGCAGCGCTCGAACGCCGGCAGCAGACGGGGCACCTCGAGCGGCCCGGCCCCGGCGACCACGTCGACGAGCGTGGCGAGCTGCTCGCGCTCGAGCCGTGTCCGGCCGAGGACCGACGCCGCCTCGGCGCGCACGACCGCCGGCGCGTCCGGCGAGAGGTTCTCGCGCAGGAGATCGACCAGCGGGTCGTCGAGCTCGACCGGCCGATCCGGGATGGCCGCGAGCGCCTGGACTCGGATCGCGGTCGGGCGTTCGTCGTCCGCGGCGACGGCGCGCAGCGCGCCGGACAGCTCGGCCGCATCACCCTCGAACTTCAGCCGCGCCGCGGTGGCGATGCCGCGCGCCGACACCGTCGCGTCATCCGCCGCCACGGCCCGCGCCAGCCCGGGGATCCATCCCGGCGGCGCCTTCTCGCCACGCGCGCGTCCCATGGCGTCGAGCCCGGCGAGGCGCGCCGGCGACGAGCTCGACTCCTCGAGCGTCGCCGCCAGCAACTCGCGGACGCCGGGACGCGAGGCGAGCTGTCCCAGGAGCTGTCTCCACTCCGCGCCGCCGACGCCCCCGTCGACCTCGCGACCGACCCGGCGCCGGAGGAGAGCGGCGATCTCGTCGCTCCATTCCGGGTGACGTCCCGCGATCCAGAGCGCGGTGCGGCGCAGTGTCGTGTCCGCGCCGTCGAGCCAGGAGAGCACGTCGACCGGTTGCAGCCGCCCACCGCGCATCTGATCGAGCGCGATCGCCGCAGCGCGGCGTGTGCCCGCGTGCGGCGAGTCGAGCCCGGCAGCCGTCGCCTCGGGATCGCCGATCTCGATCAGCGCGTAGATGAGCGAGTGCTCGAGGACGCGGTCATCGATCGCCGCCGAGGTGGCGAGCAGCGGTGGGACGGCGGCCGTCGCGCCGATGCGTCCGAGCGCCTCGGCAGCGCAACGCCGCACCGCGGGTCGCGCGTCCTCGAGGAGCTCGATCAGCGCCGGCGCAGCCGACGCGTCACGCCACAACCCGGCCGAGTGCGCCGCCGCGCCACGCACGGTGGCGTCGCTGTCGCGGAGCGCCCCGCGCACCGATTGTCGCGCCTCCGCGCCGGCCCGACGCGTCAGCGCCCAGACGGCGTTGACACGCGCCACAGGTGATCGATGCTCGCCGAGGGACCCCTCGAGCGCCCCGAGCGCCGACGCGTCGGTCGCGCGAGCGAGCGCCTCGATCGCCCGGCGTCGCACCGCGGGTCGCGAGTCGTCGAGCAGAGCCGCAGCTTCCGGCGCCGACAGACGCGTCCACGCGATGCGCTCCCCGCGCGGGTCGACCGGTTCCGCGGCATCGACCCTCCGGACCCGGTAGATGGCGCCGAGCACGTCCGGCTTCCACAGCTGCGAGGTCGGGCAGCAGAGCTTGTACCAGCCGCCCGTGTCGATGACGAGCAGGCTGCCGTCGGCGTCCTCGAGGACATCGGTCGGGTGGAAGTCGGTGCTGTCCGAGACGACGAAGTCCTCGTCGCGCGTCCTGAACGTCGCGCCATCCGGCTCGAGCACGTGACGCGTCACGCGTCGCATGTTGAACAGGCACGCGAAGAGGTTGCCCTCGAAGTCGTCGCCGAGCACTCGAGACTCGTAGAGTTCGAGACCACACGCCGCCGCCGCGCCGAGATGCGTCATCACCGGCATCAGGCCGCCGGTCCGCGGGTGCCCGTCGATGACGCCGTGCCGCTTGCCGTACACGCCGCCGTAGACCGCGTGCACGACGGCGTCGCGCCGACCGCCGGCCGGATGCTGGATGAACGTCGTCGTGAAAAGGCGCTCGCCGGCGAGTGTGAAGACGACGTCGACGGGGTTGTCCATGCCGCCGGTCATCACGGACTCGACCGCGCCCCCTCCGGGCCGGCGCCTGAAGATGTGCGCCGCCCGCGTCACCAGTGTCGACCCATCCGTGAGTTCGTGCCGCTGCTCGGCGAACGCGCCCTTGCACCAGTAGATCCATCCGTCCCGTCCGAGGTAGGGTCCGTGCAGATCGTTCGCGCAGCCCGTGAGCGTCTTGCCCTCGAACCACTCCTCGCGACGGTCCGCGACGCCGTCGTCGTCCTCGTCGGTGAGTCGCCAGATGCTCGGCGGCGCGGCGACGTAGAGCGAGCCGTCGTGCCAGAGCGCCCCCTCGGGAAACATCAGTCGATCGGCGAAAACGGTGCGCCGGTCGTACTGGCCGTCGCCGTCGACGTCCTCGAGGCGAAGCACGCGATGCGGTCGCTCGGCGAGCTGCTTCTGGACCGGATCGTTCGTTCCGGAGGACTCCGCGACGAGGAGTCGGCCGCGCTCGTCGAGAGCGGCGACGATCGGCCGGTCGACGAGCGGTGGCCCGGCGGCGCGCTCGACGTGGAAGCCGTCGGGGACCGTGATCGTCTGGTCGCCGAAGCGAAAGCGCTCGAGAGCGCCGAGCGGATCAGGCCGGGCCATGAGCGCGGCCAGGGCGAGAACGACGAGTTGCGATCGTGCGCGGCTCATGCGAGGACCCCGGAGTTTGACGCCCGCCATTCTCCACGGCGACCAGACGTCTTGCAACGCCTGCCGTCGAGTGGGAGAATGCGGTTTCCGGTTGTGCGGAGTACCTTCCCGACGGGCGGGCCGTCGATATTGAACGTTTGCACGATGAGGTGACCGATGAGGCTCGGACTGTTCACGATCTGTCTGGCGTGTGTGTTGACGGCGCCGACCGCGGACACCGCGCGCGCGGCCGACGATGCGAAGGCAGAGCAGGAGAAGGACAAGGAGAAGAAGAAGGCGAAGGCCCGGGAGAAGCGCAAGCGGAAGAAGAAGGCCCAGACGCCCTCCGATCTCGACCCCGAGGCCGCCGCGTGGATGAAGGCGGGGACGCCCGGCAAGGAGCACCGCGTGCTCAACGCCCTCATCGGCAACTTCGACGTCGCGGCGACGTTCTGGCCGGCCCCCGGAGCGCCCGCCATGGAGTCGAAGGCGACTTCCAGGTATCGGTGGGCCCTCGGCAAGCGATTCGTGCGGCAGGACTACCGGGGCGAATACGCGGGCATGCAGTTCCAGGGGCTCGGCTATATCGGCTACGACAACTTGAAGAAGGTCTACACCTCGCTGTGGATGGACAGCATGTCGACGTCGTCGATGCTGAGCGAGGGAAAGGCCAACGATGCCGGCAACGTCATCACCTGGCACGGCACGCACATCGATCCGGTCACGAACCAGGAGAAGAAGTCCCGCTACTTGATCAAGATCGAGAGCAAGGACCGGCACGTCGGCGAGATGTACGACATCCAGAAGGACGGCACCGAGTTCAAGATGATGAAGCTCGTGTACACGAGAAAGGCCGACGCGGCGCCGAGGAAGAAGCGCAAGAAGGCCGCCGACGCCCTCTGACAGGAACGCATCCGAGAATCCGAGAATCCGAGCTTCCAGACGACAGCATGAGCAGACGAACGAGACAAGCCACGGCAACGACGCGCTCCGTTCCGTCGCTGTGCGCCCTTCTCGCCGTCCTCTCGATGCCGGCGAGCCGCCCCCTGGCCGCGTCCGAGAAGCCGGGGAGCGGCCCGCCGAACGTCGTCATGATCATCTCCGATGACCAGGGGTGGGGCGATTACGGCTTCATGGGCCATCCCGTCATCCGGACGCCGCACCTCGACCGTCTGGCGTCGCGCAGCAAGCTGTTCACGCGCGGCTACGTCCCGACGAGCCTCTGTCGGCCGAGCCTGGCGACGCTGGCGACCGGTCTCTTCCCGCACCAGCACCTGATCACCGGCAATGACCCGCCCGGAGGCGCGCGCGAGCGCGTGCTCGAGGGGCGCCGCCGCATGATCGAGCTCTTTCGCGAGTCGCCGACGATCGCCGGTCTTCTCGCCAGCAAGAAGTACCTGAGCCACCAGTCGGGCAAGTGGTGGGAGGGCCACTGTCGCTGCGGCGAGTTCACCGACGGGATGACGCACGGAGACCCCTCGCGCGGAGGGCGACACGGCGATGACGGTCTGAAGATCGGACGGCGGACGATGCAACCGATCTTCGACTTCGTCGAGGGCGCGGGCGAGCGCCCGTTCTTTCTCTGGTACGCCCCGTTCCTGCCGCACACCCCGCACAACCCGCCGGAACGCCTCCTGGCGCGTTACCGCGAGGAAGGTCGAGCGCCGGCGCTCGCGAAGTACTACGCCATGTGCGAGTGGTTCGACGAGACCTGCGGGCAGCTGCTCGATTTCCTCGAGAAGAAGGGCCTCACCGAGCGCACGCTCGTCGTCTACGTCACCGACAACGGCTGGATACAGAAGACGCGGGAGTCGGTGCTTCCCACCGGCTGGCGTCTGCCCCACGAGCCGAAGTCGAAGCGCTCCCCCTACGACGGCGGCCTGCGCACGCCGATCATGTTCTCCTGGCCGGGCCGCATCGAGCCGTCCCGAGACACGACGACGCTGGTCTCGAGCGTCGATCTCGTGCCGACGATCCTGCGCGCCTGCGGACTCCAGCCGACGCC
>JBFFXF010000167.1:0-16259 GCA_041569895.1 Planctomycetota bacterium
GAGACGATCGATCTCGGCATCAACGTCGTCCAGGCGTTCCTCTACGCGATGCCGTTCGTGTTCACGATCCTCGGGTTCTGCCTGCTCTCCGGGGTGGCGCTCTATCCCGCGCTGCGCCTGTCGGCGATCTTCCTGGTGATGCTCGGCCTGGGGAAATACATCACCGGGGACTCGTCGACGACCGCGGACGACTTCATCTACGCGGCGTTCATCCTCATCGCGCTCTACATGACGAGCAGCCGTCGCGACGCGAAGCTCGCGGAGACCACCCTGTCGCTCGACTGACGCGAGGCGAGGATGGCGATGGCTGACGATCGTCCGTCGATGGCCTCGCGCTTCCTGGAGTCGTACTCCGCGCGATCGGCCGGGGGCGACGTCACGGTGCGCCGTCACGAGCGCCTCCTCCTCGCGACGTGGAACGTCCTCCTCCTCGTCGATCGCTCGGGTTCCCCGAAGCGCTCCCGCGAGCTCGACATGGCCGCCGCCGGCGCGTTCGAGCTGATGGAATCGCTCGAGGCGGAGCTCTCGCGGTTCGTGCCCGAGAGCGAGGTCAGCCTGATGAACGCCATCGCCGCCACGCGCCCCGTGCCGGTCTCGGCGACGCTGGCCGAGCTGCTCGAGGCGTCGAGGCGCGCGTGGGAGGTGACGCGTGGCGCCTTCGATCCCACCGTCGGGCCGCTGATGCAGGCCTGGGGGTTCTGGGGCGGGGGCGCGCGCGTGCCGGACGATGACGAGATCGAGCAGTTGCTCCGCTGTCGCGGCATGGACCTCGTGGAGCTCGACGGGGAGACCGGCCTGGTGTCCTTCGCGCGGCCGGGCGTGTCCTTCGATCCCGGCGCCATCGGCAAGGGGCTGATCGTCGACCGCCTGGTGGCGCATCTGCGCGCGGCGGGCGTGGAGGACGGCGCGGTGCTCAGCGGCCGCTCGACGCTCGTCGTGTGGGGCTCGGCGCCGGACGGCGGGCCGTGGCGCGTCGGTGTCGCCAATCCGCGATCGCCCGATGAGCCGCTGCTCGAGCTGCGCGTCGCGCCCGGCGCGGTGTCCACGTCGGCCGCGTACGAGCGGCGGGTGTCGGTCGAGGGCGTCGACTACGGGCACGTGATCGACCCGCGCACGGGACGGCCCTCGTCGAGATCGCTCGGCGTCACCGTCTGGACGCCGAACTCGATGAGCGGCGACGTCGCCTCGACTGCGCTCTTCGTCCTCGGTCGCGAGGAGGGCGAGGAGATCCTCGGCGACCTGGCGCCGATCTCGGCGATCTTCCTCGAGGCGGACTCGAGCTCGTGGGGCGGGATCCGGGCCGTGGAACGGCACGCGGTTGCGGGTGGAACCCCCGGGTTTGAGATAGTATAGAAATACAGGGCTCTGCTACAATCAGGGCTCTTCGCTGAACAGGAGGAAGCATGGCGTCCAACGGGTCGATCGACGACGTTTCCCGCCGCGAGTTCATCACCGGGGTGGGGCTCACCGGAGCCGGCGTCGCCGCCGGTTTGAGCTACTTCTTCTCGAAGGACGCCATCCCGAGGCCGGACCGCTCGCCGGTATCCGTCGGCTTCATCGGCGTCGGCGCCCGGGGCGGCGCGCTGCTGCGGGCGCTGCTGAAGTGCCCCGGATCCGAAGTGCTCGCCATCTGTGACATGCGCGAGTCGAAGCGCAAGGAGGCGGAGGGCAACATCAAGCGGCACGCTGCCGCGGCCGGCAAGCCCGAGCCGAAGGTCTTCCTCACCGACGATTACCGCCAGCTCCTCAAGAAGGGCGGCGTGAACGCCGTGGTCATCGCGACGCCGCACTACCTGCACGGGCCGATGGCGATGGACGCGCTCGAGGCCGGGATGCACGTCTATTGCGAGAAGGCGATGGCGTACACCATCGGCGAGTGCCGTGACCTCTATCGCATGGTCAAGGAGCGCCCGAACCAGGTCTTCCAGGTCGGCCACCAGCGGCACTACTCGAAGATGTACCGCAAGGTCCGGGAGCTCGTCCGGGGCGGCCGCATCGGCAACGTCACCGCGGCGCGGGCCCAGTGGAACCGAAACGACGAGATCCGCCGGCCGACCGCGGACCCGGAGCTCGACCGCCTGGTCAACTGGCGGCTCTACAGCGAGTACTCCGGCGGGCTGATGAGCGAGTTCGCCAGCCACCAGCTCGACGTCGTCAACATGCTGCTCGGGACGCATCCGACGGCCGTCTGCGGCTTCGGCGGCCAGGACTATCCGCGCTACAAGGACGATCGCGACACCACCGACAACGTCCACGTCGTCTTCGACTACCTCGCCGACTGGAAGGAGGACGTCTGGGACGAGGAGGAGCAGCGGTGGAAGTTCGTCGCCACCGGCAAGAAGTTCCCGGTGCGCTTCGACTACATGTCGATCATGACCAACTCGCTGGTGGGCCCGTCAGAGCTGATCTTCGGCGACGAGGGCACCATCGAGGTGACCCTCGGCGGCGGCAGCTTCTGGAAGGAGGCCAAGGTCCTGCGCCACCCGAAGAAGATTGCGCAGGGCACGGATCCGACCCAGACGCTGCAGAAGGAGATCCTCCTCACCGGCTCGACGGTGACCGCCGTCGAGCGCGGCCTGCCGCCTCCCGATGCGGAGATCGAGGTGCCGAAGGACCGCACCGACTGGACCGAGTACGTCGGCACGCTTCCGGGCGAGCACTCGCCGCAGGAGACGCTGCTGGCGCTCGACAGCTTCCTCGACTGCATCCGCCACAGCAACGATCCCGAGTACCTCGAGAAGCACCTGCGCGCGGACGTCACCTATGGCGTCTGGGGCGCGGCGCCGACGATCATGGCGAACATCGCCATGCGCGAGCGGCGGACGGTGTACTGGGACGAGTTCTTCGACGGGCAGGTGGGGTAGTACGTTCTTCCCTTCAAGACGACGGTCACGGTCACGGTCACGGTCACGGACCACGGTCCACGGTCCACGGTCACGGTCCACGGTCACGCTCCACGCTCACAGACCACAGTCACGGACCAGGCCGACTTGGTGCGCGTGGCGAGAATCGCCTCGCGTCACTCGATCGGATCGTCACCGCTCTTCTTCTCCGGCGCGGGCACGGGCGGCTCGGTCGGTAAGTCGGGAAGCTTCTTCCGTATTTTCTCCGCCGCCTTCTCGGCGGCGTCCTTCACCTTCTCGGCCGGCTTCTCGATGGCGTCCTTCGCCTTCTCGGCCGGCTTCTCGATCGCCTCCTTCACCTTCTCGGCCGGCTTCGCCGGCTCCGCGCTGTCGGGTTTCGCCGCCTCCTCCGGCTTCTGCGGCTCGGGCTGGCTCGCCGGCTGCGGCTTCTGCGGCTCGGGCTTCGGCTGAGGCTCCGGTTGCGGCTCGCGCTTGACGAGCTCCTCGTACGCGAGGCGGAAGAACTTGCTCATGAAGCGCTCGTGAAGCAGCCCCTCCTGGCGCAGCACGAGGCGTCCCTCGTGGTCGAGGAAGAGAAAGGTGGGGAAGATCGGGATCGACAGCGGCTCGATGTACCGCCGCGTGACGATGACGGACGGCACCTTGATCTCGTGCGTGTCGATGTAGCGCGCGGTCAGCTGGCGGCGGAACTCGTCGTCCTCGAAGGCCTGATAGAAGAGGATCACCGTCGGCACCGAGTCGCCGTACTCCGCCGAGAGCTCCTCGAGCACCGGGAGCGCCTTGAGGAATCCGTCGTGGTAAATGCGCGTCACCGCGAGCATCGCGGGACGCCCCTCGAGCTTCGCCGCGAGCGCGCTGTCGCCCGTGATCGCCTCCGGAAGCGGGAAGATCCCGCCGTCCTGGGCGGCGTCGAAGAAGCCCTTCTCGAGCCGCTTCGAGAACTCCTCCCGCTCGGCCTCCTCGAAGGCGGCGCCGAGCTTCTCGACACGGGCGACGAACTCCGGTGAGCTCCGGATGTCGTCGCGGATCAGCGCCGCGTACTGGAAGGTGAAGGGGTTCTTCCAGCCGTTCTCGATCGCCCGGTCGAAGTACTCGAGGCAGCGCTTCTTCGGCTCGTCCTCCTGCGCCCCGGGATCCTTGCTCTTGTTGCCCTCGAGGACGGCGCGCGCCCAGCAGGCGAAGGCGAGCAGGTCCTTGTTGAGCGGGTGCTTCTCGCCGTCGGTGATCGCCTTCTCGACCAGCGCGGCGGCGCGCTCCATGCGGGAGTTCTGCAGCAGCCGGCGGATGTTGTTCTTGATCCGCTCCTTGGCCGCCACCTTCATCGGCGGGGTCTCCTTCGACTTGGCGGCGCCGGATGCGGCGTCCTGGGACGTGACCGCGCCCGGAAAGAGGATCGAGCCGAGAAGCCAGATGAGCGCGACGGTGAGCTGGCGCGACATGGTGTCCTTCCCTCGTGTCCTGAATAACGCGAAGATGTCGTGCCGCTGGCCGCTGACCTCGCATGGCCGGCGAGCGGCACCGCCGCCGTTCTCGGCGGGGAACGCTTGATTATACCGGTTCGGCCGCGCGGCTCCAGCCCCGGGCGGGGCCTCACGGCACACGACGGGTGCGGTCTCCGCTGATGGCCGGTGCAGCGCACCTTCTTTGTGCGCGTCGTCGCGCTCGAGCGAGCTCGCACGTACTCCCGCCCCAGGTCCGAAACCGTTCCCCTCGGCGCGCTTTGCGACGCGCGCCCCCGGTGTCGGGACAGCGGCCGGTGTGTCGCCGGAACGGTTGGCCCTCTTCTTGCACCGACGGCGTGCGCCGGCGCGCCCCGTCCGCCGCCGGACAGCAAGGCCGCAGCAGTCCGCGGCGCGCGTCAGCGCTTTCCCGAAAACAGATCAGAACGGAGGAGGTCGGCAGAGTTCATGAAACTGATCATCGCCATCATTCAGCCCGCGCGTCTCGAGTCCCTCAAGACGGAGCTCGGGAAGGAGGGCATCCGCGGGCTCACGGTGACCGACGTCCAGGGCGCCGGCCGCCAGAAGGGGCACACGGAGATCTACCGCGGCCACGAGTACCAGGTGAGTCTCGTGACAAAGGTCAAGATCGAGGTCGCCGTCGAGGACTCTCAGATCGACACGTGCGTCGACGCCATCACGCGGGCGGCGCGCACCGGCCAGGAGGGCCGGATCGGCGACGGCAAGATCTTCATCGTCCCGATCGAGGAGGTCGTCCGGATTCGCACCGGCGAGGTCGGCGCCGCCGCGATCTGAGCCAGCCAGTCAGCACACCGAAACAGGAACCGGATCCGTTTCTCGAAAGGAGGTCCACACAGCGATGCGCAGGCGTTTCCTTCCGAATCCGCTCATTGTTCTCCTTGCCGTCACGGCATGCGGCGTCGCGGGCGCCCAGGAAACCGCTCCGATGACGGCGCTCGATGACAGCAACATCCTCTGGACGTGCCTCGCCGCGTTCCTCGTCTTCTTCATGCAGGCGGGATTCGCGTTCGTCGAGGGCGGCTTCACGCGAGCCAAGAACCTCTCGAACATCCTGATGAAGAACCTGATGGACTTCTCCATCGGTTCGCTGGTCTTCTGGGCAATCGGCTTCGGGTTGATGTTCGGAATCGGCACCGGCATCTTCGGGATGAACTCGTTCTTCTTCGATCCGTCGGCCCAGACCGCCGATGGCACGACGCTCGCCGCGGCGGCGGGCCAGTCGGTGAACTTCGGCTGGGCGTTCCTGATCTTCCAGACCGTGTTCGCTGCCACGGCCGCGACCATCGTCTCGGGCGCCATGGCGGAGCGCACGAAGTTCATCGGCTACCTCTTCTACTCGGTGCTGATCACCGCGATCGTGTACCCGATCTTCGGGCACTGGGCGTGGGGCAGCCTCTTCAACGGCGACCAGTCTCAGGGATTCCTCGAGCGCATGGGATTCGCCGATTTCGCCGGCTCGACGGTGGTGCACTCGATCGGCGCGTGGTGCGCGCTCGCCGGCGCCATCGTCATCGGCCCCCGTCTCGGCAAGTACGGCAAGGACGGCAAGCCGCGGGCGATCCCGGGTCACAACATGGCGATGGGCGCCCTCGGCGTCTTCATCCTCTGGCTCGGATGGTTCGGCTTCAACCCCGGGAGCACGACGGCCGTGGGCGGCGGTGACCTGGCGAAGATCGCCGTCAACACCAACCTCGCCGCGGCGGCGGGTGCGGTCGCCGCGATGGCGATGTCCTGGATGCTCTTCAAGAAGCCGGACATCTCGATGTCCCTCAACGGCGCGCTGGCGGGGCTCGTCGCCATCACCGCCGGGTGTGACGCGATGACGGCTGGCTGGTCCGCGGTCACCGGACTGATCGCGGGCGCCGTCGTCGTCGGCTCCGTGCTCATGTTCGAGAAGGTCCGCGTCGACGACCCCGTCGGCGCCATCTCGGTGCACGGCGTCTGCGGCGCGTGGGGCACCATCGCGATCGGCTTCTTCGCGACCGAGAGCGGACTCCTCTTCGGATACGGTCCCGGTCAGCTCGTGACGCAGTTGATCGGCGTCGGCATCGCCTTCGCGTGGGCGTTCCCGATGTCGCTCGGGATCTTCTACCTGATCAAGGTCACCGTCGGCCTGCGCGTCTCGCCGGAAGAGGAGGTCGCCGGGCTCGACATCTCCGAGCACGGCCTGCCGGCGTACCACGGGTTCATCCTCGAGTCGGGCCGCGGCGTCGCGACCGAGCCGGTCCCCGAGGCGGTGCTGGTTCCCGCGTCGTCGACGGCGCCCGATCCGGCGGTGTGATCACCTCTTTTCTTGATTCGGGGCCTCGCCTGGCGCTGGCGCCGGGAGGGGCCCGTTTTTCATCTCGTAGAGGGATCGCAGCGCGTCGCAGCGGGCGCGGAGCGCGGCGAGCGTCTCTCCGTGCGCCCCGTCGCGCGCCAGGTTGCGAAGCTGGTTCGGGTCGGTCTCGAGATCGTGAAGGAACTCGTAGCCGTGCTCGAAGTAGCGCGCGTAGACCCAGCGCCGGCCGCGCACGCCCTCCCACTTCGGAATGCCGGTGTGCTCCATCAGGTGCTCGCAGAAGAAGTCGTCCCGCCAGGACTCCGGCTCCTGTCCCTCGAGAATCGGAACGAGGCTGCGGCCCTGGTACGTCTGGGGCATCTCGACACCGGCCAGCGCGAGGATCGTCGCCGGGATATCGACGTTGAGAGCCATCGTCCGTGACACGAGGCCGCGTCGCGACGCGGGCGCCCGCGGATCGAAGATGATCAGCGGGACGCGCAGCGACTCCTCGTAGTGCGACCACTTGCCGGCGAAGCCGCGGTCGCCGCGGTAGTAGCCGTTGTCGCTCGAGAAGATCACCACCGTGTCCCCGGCGCGCCCGAGGCGCTGGAGCTCGTCGAGCACGCGGCCCATCACGCGGTCGATGCCGCTGATCATGCGGTAATAGCCGCGCACGTTCCGCTGGTACTTCTCGGGAGTGTCCCAGCGCCAGAACCAGCGCTGGATGTTGAGCGAGGTTTGCAGGAACCAGGGCTGATCCCGCCACGCGTCGAGGAGGCGCGGAGGCGGGATCACGTCGTCACGGTAGAGTCCGTCGACCGCCTCGGGCCAGGGGTAGTGGTTCTTCTTGTCGGAGTCCTCGGCGTGGGGCGCGTTGAAGCTCACCGACAGGCAGAACGTACGGTCCGCCTCGCAGGAGCGCAGGAACTCGATCGCCAGGTCGCCGGCGATCTCGCTGATGTGACGCCGCGAGCCGTCGGGCGCCTTCCGGAAGTACGGATTGCGAGAGAGCGGTTTCATGAAGTCGAACATGCGCTCCCGCTCGCCCTTCTCGACGCCGACGCCGAACTTGCCGATGAAGCCCGTGCGGTATCCGGCGGCACGGAGCAGCGCGGGATAGCTCCGCGCCGTGAACCTCGCCGCGATCGGCGGCGTGCGGAACGTGAAGCGGTGGGTTCGCTCGTAGAGCCCCGTGAAGATCGACGCGCGGCTCGCGGCGCAGATCGACGTGGTGACGAAGGTGTTCGCGAAGCGGATGCCTCCGCTGGCGAGGTGGTCCATCGTCGGCGTCTGTAGGATCCTGTGGCCCGCGCAGCCCATGAAGTCGTGGCGCTGGTCGTCGCTCAGAAAGAAGATGACGTTCGGCCGGCCGGCCTCACCGCCGTCCTGCGCCGAAAGCGGCGACGCGACGCTCAGCAGGGCGGCGATCACGGCGGCCGTGCGTGTCGGGGTCGTGCGTGCGGCGGTCATCTCTCCGCCTCCAGTTCCCGGCGCACCTCGTCGACGATCGCTGCCTGTCGCTGTCGCATGCGCTGCTGGGCCCCGGCGAGCTCCTCGATCGACGGGGACGCGTCTCCCTCGAGAAGTCCGAGGATCTCGCGCTCGGCGTCGACGAACTTCTCACAGGCGAGGGCGATCTCGGGCACGAGGTCGGCCGGAATCGTCGTCGCGCCGTTGCGGTCGGCGTGGATGATGTCGCCGGGACGCACCAGGCAGCCGCCGACGGTGACCGGCACGTGGACGTCGAGGATCCGGCAGTACGCGTGCGAGGGGATCACCGACGACGCGAAGCACGCGAAGCCCTTGCCCTCCACCTGGTCGAGGTCGCGCGCGCCGCCGCTCGTGATCAGGCCGACGCAGCCGTACCGCTGGTAGATCGTGCACATCACCTCGCCGAAGGTGGCGCCGCACGGTGATTCGTCGACGTCCTGAAAGACGACGACGCGCGGCCGCGGCAGCTCGGACTCGAAGCGCCGCACCTGCTCGACGATGTTCGAGTAGCCGTCCCCGCTCTCCTGCGGCAGCGCCGACCGGAAGGTCGCGGTCGTCGCGTACCCGACGATCGGCGGCATCTGCGGAAAGAGCGCCTTGATCTCGCCTCCCATGAACCCCCAGCTCCGGGGGCGGACGTCGAAGAGCTCGATCGCGTTGCACACGGTCGGGGTGTCATGCTTCTGGAGCATGGCGAGGTACTTCGCCGGTGTTTCTTCCATGGATATTCTCTCCGGGATGACTTACGTTGGGTCGAGATCCAATCGTACCCCGAGCACCGACAGGATAACATGCTCCGTCCCCGTTCCCGTTCCCGTGCCCGCCTGCCGATCCTCCTCGCCGTCATCGCCACCGGCTGCGCGCCCGTCGAGCGCCTGCCGGTGAGCCAGGTTCCGGTCGTCGACGTCGGCGCCCGTGCCGATGGTCCGGTAAGAGTGCTCGTCGCCTACTTCAGCGCCGGAGGGCACACCGAGAGCATGGCGAGGGCCGTCGTCGAGGGCGCGTCGTCCGTCGCGGGCGTCGAGGTGGACCTCCTCCGCGTCGAGGACGCCGACGCCGAGGACGTGGTGCGCGCCGATGCGATCGTCCTCGGCAGTCCGGTCTACAACGCCAACGTCGCGCCACCGGTGCAGGAGTTCATCAATCGCTGGCCGTTTCGCGGCGCTCCGCTGCGCGGCAAGATCGGGGCGGCCTTCGTGACCGCCGGGGGCATCTCGGCGGGAGAGGAGCTCACCCAGCTCGCCCTGCTGCACTCGATGCTGATCTTCGGCATGGTCGTCGTGGGCGGCGAGGGCTGGCGCAGCGCGTTCGGCGCTTCGGGTGTCGTCTCGGAGGACCCGTTCACGTCCGACGATGGCGCCGTCGACGCGCGGTTTCTCGCCAAGGGGCGTGCGCTCGGCGAGCGCGTCGCGCGACTCGCGCTGCGGGTGACGCCGCGAGCCGGGCGTCAGGACTGACGACGACGTCGACGCGGGACGAGTCGTTGTCCATATCGTGGACGACCGCACGCGACATTTCCGGCCCCGGTTCGTCTGATCTCGCCCTGTCGCCTCTCGGGTGGCCGTATCGCCACGGGCGTCCTAAACTCCGATGGAGAACAGCCGCCACCACCCGGTTCCATCATGCTGATCGAGTGTCTCGAGGGGCATTACAAGGGGCGATCATTCGAGCTTCAGAAGACACCCGTCACGTTCGGGCGCAGTCCGGACTGTGACTTCTGGCTCGATGACCAGACCTGCTCGCGCCAGCACGCGCGTGTCGAACAACGCGACGGCCGGTACTTCCTCGTCGACAACGGCAGCACGAACGGCGTCTTCGTCAACGGCCGGAAGGTCGAGGGCGAGGCGCCGATCAGCAAGGGCGACCGCTTCTACCTCGGGCGTCACGCCTTTCTCTTCCTGAGCTTCGCCGCCGACGACGATGGAGACAGCGCGCACATCGACTACAGCCTCGACATCGACCAGACGGCGACGGCCAGCGGCGTCGAGAAGACGCTTCTGACCATCGGCGCGGTCGAGCCGATGGCAGCGGCGGCGAGTCAGGTCTCCCAGGAAGAGCTCGACAGCCTCCGACGGGCGAACCGACAGCTGCAGACGATCTACGCGTTCAGCCGGGAGATCAACGGCACGCTCGAGCTCAAGGACCTCTACCAGTTGATCAGCGACAAGGTCTTCGACCACTTCGAGGACGTCGAGCGCGTGTGCATCTTCATCACCGATCGGGAGACCGGCCGGCTGGACCGCGTCGTCAGTCGCGCCAAGGCCGACACCGCCTTCCTCCCGGTGAGCAACGACGTCCTGCAGCTGGTCAAGCGCGACCGCGCCGGCATCCTCGCCTCGGACGCGATGACGGACAACCGCTTCGAGAAGTCGACCACCCTGCTGGATATCCGGGTGCGCTCGCTGATGTGCGTTCCCCTCTGCACGCGCGAGAACGTCCTCGGAGCGGTCTACGTCGAGAACTGCACCAAGCCGCACTGCTTCAACGAGGGCGACCTCGAGCTGCTCACCGTGCTCGGCAATCAGATGGCGACCGCGATCGAGAACGCGTCCCTCTACGAGGAGCTCGAGGTGTCGTTCTACGAGACGGTGAGGAGCCTCTCGAAGGCCCTCGAGGCCAAGGACAAGTACACGCGGGGTCACAGCGGGCGCGTCGCGCTCTACGCGGTCGGCATCGGACGGGTGCTCGGCCTCTCCGACGCGCGGCTCGACAATCTCAAGGTGGCGGCCGAGCTGCACGACATCGGCAAGATCGCCATCTCCGAGGAGATCATCAACTGCAATCGTCGGCTCACCGACGAGGAGTACGAGTCGATCAAAATGCACCCCGCGCACGGCGTCGAGATCCTCAAGCCGATCCGGTTCCTCGAGAGCGTGCTGCCGATCGTCCTCCACCACCACGAGCGATACGACGGCACGGGATACCCGCTGGGCCAGGTCGGCGACGAGATCCCCCTCGAGGCGCGGATCCTCAACCTGGCCGATGCGTTCGACGCGATGACGACGCAGCGGCCCTACAACTCGCCGAAGACGTTCAAGGAGGCGCTGGCGCAGTGCGAGAGCGAGTCGGGGCGGAGCTTCGATCGCGCGTGCGTCGAGGCCCTCGCCCGCTACCTCAACGAGCGCTTCGCCGATCGCATCCGGGGGGACACGACCTCCGCCAACGAGGACACGGCGCTCTCCGGGACGTCGACCTTCTCCGTCGAGGAGGTGCACAGCGCCATCCGGCGCGTCACCGGCGGCGAGGGCTCGAAGCGGAGCAAGGCCGAGGACAAGACGGAGCGGCTCGCGAAACCGCCCGCGAGCGCCGGCGACCCTCCGCAGGTCGAGAAGAAGGAAGCCGAGACAGTCGACGACACGGAGAACGTCGAGGTCACTTCTTCTTGAAGCCCGTGAAGAGGCCGAGACCCGCCATCGCGGCGGAGGGAAGGCTTCCCACGATGAACGTCCGGAACTGCGACAGCTCCTCGCCCAGCATCGCCACGGCGCGGTCGTAATAGCTCTCGAGGACCTCCCACTTCATGTCGAGGACCTCGAAGTAGGCGAGCGCGAAGATCGACAGGAAGACGAGCCCGATCACCACCGCACTGATCTTGAAGAAGGTCCGCAGGGCGAAGCCGATGCAAAAGCCGACGAAGAAGCTGAGCCCGCCCTTGATCAACGCCGGGGACCAGGCCACGGCGTCACCGCCGGCCTGCGTCTCCTCGTTGGGTGGCGGCAGATTCGACGGGCCGCCCTCGCCCGGCAATCGCGGCCGACCGACGAGGCTCGTGCCGCCCGCGTGCCTGTCGACGCCGCTCGCGCGCGCCTCGTCGTCCGCGAACACGGCGTCCCACGCCTCGAGCGCGAGACCGGTCACCAGAAGAAGGCCGGAGAGTGCCAGCAGGACGACCTTCCAGCGGGGCATCCCGGGGCGCACCGTCTGTCCCTCGGTGTCGATCTCGGTCGTCATGCTTGCTGCTCGAGCGGTTCCGTGACGCCACGCGGGACGCCACGCGGGACGCCACGCGGGTCGCCACTCGCGGTGATACGCCACACGTGCCGATCTTCCGCGCCTGCGCTCCGCGTGATAGAGTCTACTCCGTCAGGAACGCAGAGCCGCGACTTTTTATTCTCGCTGCGTTCCGGTTGTTTCTCAAGCCGGGAGTTCACGCATGACGGAGAGGACCCACCGCATCGAGGACGGCCGCATCGACACCGTGGCTGTTCACGCCGGAGCGCCGCGCCCGCGCATTCACGGCGCCGTGGTGCCGCCGATATTCCAGTCCACGGTCTTCGAGACCCCCGACGAGGTCGCGAGCTACGACGACATCGTCTACCCACGGCTGAACAACCTCCCGAATCACCAGGCGCTCGGCAAGAAGATCGCGGCGCTCGAGGCGGCCGAGGCGGGACTCGTCTTCGGAAGCGGCATGGCCGCGATCTCGACGGCCCTGCTCGCCGTCGTCGGCAAGGGAGGGCACCTCCTCGCCCAGGAGCAGCTCTACGGCGGCACGCGCACGTTCGTCGAGATGCTCGACCGCTGGGGGGTCGAGTACGACTTCATCGACGCGGACGACCCGCGGAGCTGGGACGCGAAGCTGCGACCGAACACGCGCGCCATTTACGTCGAGAGCATCGCCAATCCGCTCGTCGAGATCGCCGATCACCGGGCGGTCGTCGACTTCGCGAAGGCGCGACGACTGGTGTCGATGATCGACAACACCTTCGCCACGCCGGTGAACTTCCGGCCGCTCAAGCTCGGCTATGACCTCGCGCTCCACAGCTGCACCAAGTATATGAACGGTCACTCGGACATCGTCGCCGGCGCGGTGGCCGGCTCGTCGCGCGCCGTGCGGGAGATCCTCCTGCTGCTGAACCACCTCGGCGGCTCGCTCGATCCGCACGCGTGCTTCCTGCTCGACCGCGGCCTGAAGACGCTGCCGCTGCGCGTGCGCCGCCAGAACGAGAACGCGCTCGCCCTCGCCCGTCACCTCTCGGCGCACCCGGCGATCGCCGCGGTCCACTACCCCGGCCTGGAGTCGCACCCGCGCCACGATCGCGCCCGCGAGCTCTTCTCGGGGTTCGGGGGCATGCTGGCGTGCGAGCTTGCCGGCGGCGAGGAGGCCGCGGAGCAATTCGTCCGCCGTCTCGAGATGATCACCTACGGGCCGAGCCTCGGCGGCGTCGAGACGCTGGTGACGCGACCCGCGGTGACGTCACATGCCGGCCTCGCCCCGGCCGAGCGCGAGGCGCTCGGCATCACCGGCGGGCTTCTCCGCGTCTCCGTGGGCATCGAGGCGATTGAGGACATTCTCGCCGACTTTGGTTTTTCTCGCTTTGGCGAGAAAAACCAAAGTTGAAACGGGCGGGGGTGTTGCTGTGTCCGATGGCTTGCACGAGAAGAAACTTTCGGATGCCTGGGCAGTTTTCGACCACGACTCAGCAGGAACGCAGGAAAATGTGGAAGGCGGGCACCGTCACGGTCACGGTCACGGTCACGGTCCACGGTCACGGTCACGGTCACGGTCCACGGTCCACGGTCCACGGTCGTCCCTCCGGTATCCCGCAGTCGCTCAACCCTTGATGACGCCAAGCGGGCGCAGTCGCGCCACCTTGCGTGCCAGGCGTGCGCGATCGACGACGTCGACCACCTCGGTGACGTCCTTGTACGCCTCCGGGAACTCCTCGTCGATCGTCCGGCGGCTCGCTGCGGCGACGTGGATCCCGCTCTCGGCGAGCTCCCTCGCGATGTGGCGGTCCCGCGTCGCCTGGAGCGCCTTCTTGCGGCTCAGCCGGCGTCCGGCGCCGTGGCAGCAGCTCGCGAAGGTATAGTCCGGCGCATCGGCGTGTCCGACGAGGACGAACGAATAGCGTCCCATGTCGCCCGGCACGAGCACCGGCTGCCCGACGTCGCGGTACGCATCCGGCACCTCCGGGTGGCCCGGCGGAAACGCGCGCGTGGCGCCCTTTCGGTGGACGCACACCCGGCGCTTCTTTCCGTCGATCGTGTGGGTCTCGATCTTGGCGATGTTGTGGCAGACGTCGTAGACGACCTTCGCGCGATGGTCTCGCGGGGCGAGGCCCCACGCCTCCTCGAGCGTCTCGCGCACCCAGTGCGTGATCACCTGCCGGTTGGCGAACGCGAAGTTCGCGCCGCACGCCATCGCCGCGAGGTACCGCTTGCCCTCGTTACTCTTGATCGGCGCGCAGCAGAGCTGCCTGTCCGGCAGGAAGATATCGTGACGGCGCGCGGCCTTCTGCATCAGCCGCAGGTGGTCCTCGCAGATCTGGTAGCCGAAGCCGCGTGAGCCGGTGTGGATGATGATCGTCAGCCCGCCGAGTCGCAGCCCGATCCGGGCGGCGACCTCCGGCGCGTAGATCTCGTCGACGTATCCGATCTCGACGAAGTGGTTCCCGCTGCCGATGGTCCCGAGCTGCGTGCGACCACGCTCGAAGGCGCGCTCGCTGACCAGATCGAAGTCGGCGCCGTCGAGCACGCCGCCCTCCTCGATGTGGTCGATGTCCTCCGGCGAGCCGAAGCCCCGCTCGACGGCCCAGCGCGCGCCCCGCGTCGCCATCTTCCGCGCGTCACCCTCGTTCAGCCGCAGGTCCTTCCGGCCGCGGCCGACCCCCGACGGCACGTTGGTGAAGAGGCGGTCGACGAACGGGCGCATGCGATCGCGGTACTCATCGGCGTCGAGGTCGGTCGACAGCAGGCGCACGCCGCAGTTGATGTCGTACCCGACACCGCCCGGCGAGACGACACCCTCCTCGAGGTCGAAGCCGGCGACGCCGCCGATCGGGAAGCCGTATCCCCAGTGGATGTCCGGCATGCCCATCGACGGCCCGACGATTCCCGGCAGGCAGGCGACGTTGGCGACCTGCTGCAGGCACTTGTCCTCGGCCAGCGTCTCCATCAGCGTGTCGTCCGCGAAGACGATGCCATCGGCGCGCATCGGCCCCTCGCGCGGGATGCGCCAGGAGGAATCATCGATCCGCTGCAGCTTGAGGTTCTCGTTCCAGGAGCTCTTCATGGTCTTCCTTTGACCGCTGGCCCCGCGGGCCGTCTCACAGGTCGAACACCACCACCGTTCGCAACCCCGCCGCGGTCCTCTCCAGATGGACGTCGTGGAAGGTCGCCGCCTTGACCTCGGTCTGGAAGACGTGTCTGCTCGCGTCGAACGTCTCCCCTCGCACGGTCGCCCGGAGTCGCGCCGGGCGGTCGAGCGACACCTCCGAGATCTCGACATCCCAGGGTAACAGGCGTCGGCTGTCGAAGAGAAAGATGAGCTCGTTGAGGAAGTCGACGAGGAGCGACTCGCCGTCCTCCGCCTCGAGCTCGAGGTCGACTCCCTCGACCGGCCTCGGCGCCGCGGCCGTGGTGTCGACGACGATCGAGCAGAACCCCCGCGCCGCCTCGCGGACCAGCTCGCCGGCGGTCGGGGCGCTGAGCTCGACGGCCGTGTCGCCGGTGTGATCGACCAGCCGGTACGTCATCAGCGGGCCGCTCCGAGAAACGCCACGAGGTCCACCGCCTCCCGGAAGGTCAAGCCGCCGATCAGATTCTCCGGCATGATCGAGATCTCCTCGAGCGAACGCGAGATGACGTCGCGCGCCGCGATGCGGACGACGTCGCCCTGGGCGTCGCCGAGGAGCGTCGCGCCGTCCGGACCGGTCCCGAGGAGGATGCCGACACGCGGGCCGCTTCGCGTCATCACGAGCCACGTCGTGAACTGCGGGGCGATGTCCCTCGACGGGAAGAGGATCGAGTCGACGAGGTGCTCGACCGGCCGCCGGCCGATGGTCGACAGATCGGGTCCGGAATCGCCGCCACGCCCGCCGACCGCGTGGCATCGCGAGCACGACGCCGCGCCCGGCTGGAAGAAAACCAGCTCGCCCTCGAGGGGGTCGCCCCGGTCGGCTCTGGTGATCAGCGCCGTACGCAGCCTGTCGAGGTCGTTCAGCCGCGACTCGAGAGTCGGCTCGAGGAGCAGGCCGCGAGTGGCTCGTGCCTCGGCCGAGAGGCCACCGACGCCGCGCAACCCGCGCGCCGCGGCGGCGGCGATGTCCGCGTTCGGATCATCGAGGAGCGCCACGAGATCGTCGCGCGATTCCTCGAGGTGGTAGACGAGCCCGGCGATCGCCTCGCGGCGGATGAGGGCGATCTCGGCGCGGTCCC
>JBFFXF010000168.1:0-16036 GCA_041569895.1 Planctomycetota bacterium
GACGCCGCTCTCGGGTGGCGAGGAGATCGACGTGGCGTCGTGGAGGTTCCGCTACGAGGCGTCGTCCCCCGCGGAGTGACCGGCGGTGTGTCGCCCGCCCCGCCCGGAATGACCGGCTGAAGCTTCTTGTCGTCCGCCCCGGCTGCGCGTACGATAGTCGGCACGGGTCGAACGGTCACCATTCCATACTGTCGAATCGGAGGGGAGGTCATGGTCTCAATCCCGCGCCGGGTCACGCTTCTCGGTCTGTTCCTGGCTCTCGTTCCCGTTGGCTTGACGCTCGCCCAGGATGGGCGCGTGTTCCGGAAGACGCCGGAGACGGTGGCGATCTGGGAGATGAACGATCTCCCGGTCGGGCTGGACGAGCCGCTCGCCAACGGCGACGTGATTCCCGACGTCTCCGGCAACGGGCTCGACGCCGTGGTCACCGGCTCCAGTGGTCAGATCGTGGCGTCCCAGGGGTTCATCGATATCTTCGAGGAGAACACGGCCTGCCGGCGAGCCTCCGGCGGAGGCTCCGCGCGCCTCGAGGTGGCGAATCACGAGCCCTTCCAGTTCGCCGAGGACGAGAGCTTCTCGATCGAGCTCTTCGTGCGACGCGACGAGACGCCGGGAACGCAGAACTGGGGCATCCTCGCCGGCACGTGGCACAGCCGCACGCTGCTCGACGACACCGGGGATCCGATCAACGAGGGCGCGTGGTACGGCTGGGGGTTCATCCGTCACAACGAGGGCGGCGGCTGGCGCTTCACCGCCTCGCCGATCAACCCGGACGGCACCTTCACGCCGAGCTTCAACGAGCAGGCGACCGCCGCCTTCGAGATCGAGGCGGGCTCGCACTACGTCATCGCGAGCGTCAACCGCGAGACGAACGTCGTCGAGGTCTACCTCGATGGCCAGCTCGCGTCCACGGGCTCGCTGACGCCCGGGAGGGCCCTGATCACGCCGACCGGCTATGAGCCGGCGCGCATGGCCTTCCTCACCGGTGTTGATGACGCGAGCCGGGGCGCGTACAGGCAGTCGCCGACAGGATACGCCATCGATGCGGCGCGCGTCATGCGGCGCACCATCGATGCGGAGGAGGCGTTCGACAACTGGCTGTTGATCCAGGATGGGGAGTTGATCCCCTTCGATCCGGACGCCACGTGCTCCGCGGTGGTCACGGCGAGCTCGCGCGACGTCTTGCCGGACGAGTGCATCCAGCTCAGCGGCGCCAACAGCACGGCGGTCGACGGCGCGGACATAACCAAGTACGAGTGGAAGATCGGCGACGGCGACTTCGAGGAGGGCGCGGTGACGCGCGAGGTCTCCTTCACGACGCCGACGGGACCGGACGGCGTCGAGGTCTCCCTGCGGATCACCGACAGCAGGGACTGCACGTCCACGGCGAGCGCGATCATCGTCGTCCGCCCGGCGACGCCGGTCGCGGTGATCACCCCGCGGCTGTCGGGCGGCGTCCTGGTGGGCTCGAGCGTGCTCCTGAGAACCGGCGACGTCCTGTCGCTCGACGGCACGGCGTCCTCGACGCCGATCCCGGCGACGGCGCGAGTCTGCCCTCGCGGCGCGGGAATCCCGCTCGACGCCATCCCGATCGCCGAGTACCGCTGGGATCTCGATGGCGACGGCAACGCGGACGACACGCGGCCGTCGTTCGACCTCGACCCGGCCGTCGAGGGGAGCTTCACGGTGACGCTGACGGTCGCCAACGAGGCCGGAGAGGAGGCGAGCGCGTCGATCGACGTCGAGGTCATCGCTCCACCGAACGTGCAGCCGGCGCCCGAGGGGCGCGTGTTCCTGTCGACGCCCGAGACCATCGCCATCTGGGAGATGAACGACCTCGGGCTGCTGCTCGATGAGCCGCTGCCGAACGACCTCGTGATCGAGGACGTCTCCGGCAACGGACTGGACGCCGTCGTCGAGGCGAACGACGCCCTGGAGCTCGCAATCGGCGAGGGTGACCCGCGGTACGACCCGAGCACCACGGTGAACAAGCTCGCCGCGGGGACGGCGCGTGTCGTGGTCAACGACGAGGACGCGTTCCAGTTCAGCGAGACCGAGGACTTCACGGTCGAGCTCTACGTCCGTCGCGCCGAGCAGGTCGGCACGGCGAACTGGGGGATCCTCGCGGGGACCTGGCACAGCCGGACGCTGCTCGACGACGGCGGCGACCTGATCGCCGACGGCGCGTGGTACGGTTACGGCTTCATCCGCGACAACGAGGGCGGCGGCTGGCTCTTCAACTCGTCGCCGATCAACCCGGACGGCACCTTCACGCCCGGCTTCAACGAGATCAAGACGCCGGCGTTCGAGATTCCCCCTGGCAGCCACTACGTCGTCGCCACCGTCGACCGCACGGCGCAGCGAGCGAGCGTCTTCCTCGACGGCGAGCCGAAGGGCGGCGTCGCCCTGCCGGACGGTCAGGCGTTCATCACGCCGACCGACTACGACCCCGCGCGCTTCATGTTCTTCGCGGGCGAGGACGACCTGTCGCGCAACGCGTACCGGCCGGCGCCGTCGGGCTACGCCATCGATGCGGCGAGAGTGCAAGCGCGTGCGCTGACGCCGGAGGAGGTGCTCGAGAACGCCCGGCTGATCCGCATCGGCATCGCCGTGCCGCCCGAGGAGCGCATGGACACGCGCACCCTCTTCCGCCGTGGCGACACGACGCAGGACGGCGTGCTCAACATCACCGACGCGGTGAAGATCTTCGGCATCCTCTTCCTCGGCGAGCCGGACATTACGTGCGACGAGGCAAAGGACACCAACAACGACGGCGACATCAACATCACCGACGGCATCCGCATCCTCGGATTCCTGTTCCTCGGCCAGGAACCGCCCCCGGCGCCCGGCCACGAGAACTGCGGCCCCGATCCCGATGAGCCCGGCTCGCGGGGAGACATCGGCTGCGAATCGCATCCGCCCTGCGCACCGGCGGGGTAGGCTCGACTTCGCGGTTCGCTGTCAGACGATTCATGAGGAAGGCAGGAAACTCGGGAAAGCACGAAACGGAAAGATTGATGGGGTTGAGCGCCCCGATCAGCCTCGTTTCCTGCTTTCCTCGTCGTCTTCCTGCTTTCCTCATAGATCCGTGCAGAGTCTCGCCCTCGATGTCGAGCACCCTCGCGTGAGCGCGGTCGATCACGTCTGGGGCGCCACCGCCTCCTGGACGACCGCGCCGTGCTCGTCGCTGAGGACGAGGATGGCGAAGCCCGACACCTGGTCGATCTCGCCGGTGCTCAGCGAGCCATAGTCGAAGCGGCCGCGCAGGTCGGTGTAGCCGTCCTTGTAGAACCGCGTGCCGCCGTTCCCCAGTCGGGCGTAGACCTTGACGTAGGCTCGCGGCAGCGGCTTGCCCGTATCGCGGTCGGTGACGCGCAGCTGGGCGTAGCTCTCGACGAGCTGCACGGCGAGCGAGTTGGCGAAGTAGGGGCGTGATTTCTTGACGCCGCCGCCGACGATCTCGACCAGCACGTTCGAGCTGTGGAATCGACCCGGCAGCTCGAACTCGTGCGCGGTCTTGCCGGCGTCGAGGTCGACGTCGACCGTCATGTTCGGCCGGATGAAGGAGAACTGGTCGGAGTACTGCTGGACGAACGGGTTGCGCGAGAAGAGCAGCTCGATATCCATCAGGTAGTAGTTCACGCGGCAGCGGTCCAGGTTCTGGTAGCTGATCGACACCTTGCGCGCCTCGACCTCGAAATCGAAGCTCGCCTCGGTCGCCGCGAGCTTGGTCTGCTTCTGGTCCCTGCTCTCCGGATCGACGATCTCGGTCGCCCGCCCGCTCTCGATCTCGTCGAGCTGGCTGGCGACGCTGACGAACCGGTTGCGCCAGCGGTCGACGGGGTGGCTCTGGTAGCGCCCGGCGATGGCGCGCGACTCGCGAAGCCTCTCGGTGTAGAAGCCCACGTACGTCGCGAGGTAGTCGTACTGCAGCTTGGCGGCGACACGCTCCGACCGCACGCGCTCGAAGAATCGCAGCCCCTCGTCGACGCGATCCTGGAGGAACATGTAGTACGCCACTCCGAGGGTGTCCTCGTCGTCGAGCGCGGGCCGGTAGCTCAGCACGCGCATGAAGCGCATGTACTGCTGGTAGAACCGGTCATTGAGAATCTGCGGGCGCTTGCCGAGGCGGTGCGATCGCGCGTTCACCAGGGGGCGGTACTCCATGTGCTGGTAGCTCTTTCGCTCCACCGGATCGAGGACCAGGAGCTCGCTCGCGATCGCCGCGCCGCACTGGCTGACGAAGGCGTCCGAGTGGCGCAGGTACTCGCGGACGGCGACCGGCACGTCGTGTCGGATGCCGTACGACCACAGCGTGTGATCGTAGACGTGGCGGCTCGAGAGCAGGTCGGTCACCCGGCGGAAGAAGTCGCGGTCCTGCATGCGCCACGCGATCCTGTCGAGCGGGACGCGACCGAGGTTGTGCTCCTCGAGGAAGCCGATGACGTCATCCGCGGTGCCGTTCTGCGAGATCCACTCCCAGGACTCCCTGTCGATCCGAGTCGGCTCCTCGACGACGCTCAGCTGCGCGGCCGGCGCGAACGCGACCAGCTTCTCCTCCTTGCCGACGTGCACGGGGTAGTGGGAGTAGCTGCCGGCCGCCGGGAAGTAGAAGAAGTAGTCCTGGGTCCACGTGTGATACGGCTCGAGGACGACATGCACGCTGCGCGTGTACTTGCCGCCGAGCACCGGCATCGCCCCGCGGGGGATCTGCAGCAGCACGTCGAGCTTCTGCTGCGACGAGGTCGGGTTCGTGATGACCACGTGGCAGCCGTACACGGTGTGCACCAGGAACTCCTCGGTCACGAACTTGTCGAAGCGCTCGTTGTTGACGAATCGGTAGCGATCGCCGTGACGGTAGAAGTTCTGGCTGACGAGGATCGGCACCCGCTCGTCGAACGGCTGCGCCTCGCGGATCTCCTTGTGGAAGACGACCAGCGGGCTGCCCGGCTCGAGCGAGAACTCGAGGTCGGTGATCGAGCTCGTGTGCTTCTCCGCCTCGAACGGCAGGTCGAGCACCGCGAGCGCCAGCATCATCTCGGCGAAGTTCCGGGACGCGTCGGCGACGTTCGTCGACAGGAACGGCCCCTCGCCGCTGTGGCGCGCGTAGTCCCGCCAGAACGCGTTGACGGTGATCAGTTCGGCGTTCTGCTGCTCGATCGGCAGGTGGTAGTAGTTGTTCTCGACCCACTCCTTGGTGGGATCGAGCTTGCGGTAGAGCTGGCGGACGCGCTGGCGCCTCAAGAGATCCTCCTGGGCGAAGAACGTCTCGGCCGCCTTCTTGTCCTGGGCCAGGCTTTCCTGCAGGTCTCGATTGGCGGCCCGGTCCTGAAGCTGCAGACCGAGCTGCTCCGACTCCTCCGCCACCTCGCCCGCCGCGGCGGCGTCCTGCACCGGAGCGGCGGACTGGGGAGCGGCTCCACGACCCGGCCCCCCCGCGGCACGCGCGCGCCGCATGCGCAGAGCGCCGAGCTTCGCATCCGACTTGCGCGCCGCCCGGGCCTCCTCCTCCGCCTCGCGGATGCCGAAGTCGTCCTCGCTCTCGAGCGAGCGCCCGCGGAGGGCGGTCGCGAAGATGTGGTTCTGGCGCTCGATGTCCGGGGGGAGCAGGTCGAAGAGATCCTCGACGTGTCGCCCGGTGCGCGCGCGCTCGCCCTCGATCCGGCGCGACAGGAAGATGCGCTCGGGGATGTTGAGCTGGCCGTACGTCCACGGGCGCGTGTACTCGGCGAGGTCGTCGCCGAGCAGCCAGTGGTCGATGAACGTCTTGTGGTGCTTGTTCTCGAGATAGGGGCGGACCACCTCGAGGAAGAACTCCGGGTCCTTGTGGAGCAGGAAGACGTTGAGCTCGTGGCACGCGTACCGCGAGTACTTCTCGCGCTTCTCCTCCGGCTTCAGCCGCGGCCAGCCGGTGACGAAGCCGAACTCGACCAGCGTCGGGTCGCCGCTCAGGGTCACCAGCAGCGCATAGACCTTGTCGAGACTGTCGTAGACCTCGAACTCCGACGTCGTGATGTCGCCGATCACGAACCGCGCGTCTGTCCGGACGACGGTGGTGCGCTTCTGCTCGGTGAAGTGCCTCTCCGGATCGAGGGCGTCCTCGAGCCGCAGGTCGGCGAAGTCGGTCTCGCGCTCGGCCAGCGTGACGTGACGGGAGACGGTGTTCAGCGGGTCGACCGCCACCACGTGCACGTGGTGGCCGCCCCCGAGCTGCTCGCGCGGTACGCGGACGACGCCGTCGTCGTCGGGACGGAGGTTGGTGAGCACCGCGCACCCGTCACCGAGGAAGTCGAGGTTCGAGAACCCGGCGGCCATCGCGAGACTGGCCGCGGCCCCGGCGGCGAGGCCCTTCTCGTAGAGCGCCTCGCTCCGGTCGACGCGGCGATCGAACGCGCTTCCCGGCCGCGCGAGCTGGTGGGTGGTCTCGGTCGATCGGATCGCCCAGGGGTTGAGCAGCAGTCCGGGTCGCTCGAGCATGTTGCCGGGGAACCTGGTCGCCTGCTTGCGCTCGAGGATGTAGCGGTACTCGTCGCCGATGTCGCGCCCGACGACATAGAGCGTCTCCGGCGGGGGCACGAGCCCGAACCCGGGATCCGGGACGACGACCGAGTCGACGTCGCCGTGGAAGTCGTACTCCGGGACGTAACGCGTCGCGGCGACGTGCACGCGGACGAATCGTGACGAGTTCGCCAGCGTGATCTCGAGCGCATCCCCACGGACGCCGACCGAGGCGATCTGCACCGGGCTCGGGTTGCGCACCTCGAGCTGGCGGTATCCCGACAGCACGCGGCCGTCGCGCTCCTCGCCGTCGGTGAGGCGGATGGCGATGCGGTGACGGCGATCCTTGAGGAAGAGGCTGTAGTCGCCCGCGGCGAGCCCCCGCAGCTCGATGAAGCCGCCGCGCAGGTCGAGCGCGCTGAAACGGTCCTCGAAGAAAGTGTCGCCGCGGACCTCGAGCAGCGACAGCTCGGATCGCTCCGCGCGAGTCGACGTCCCCATGTACGGGATGCGCAAAGTCTCGCCGGCGCGCCCGTGGATCGCGCCCGGCAGGCTGTGCAGATCGGAGGCGAGCACCCAGCGGTGGCTGGTTCCCTCGGGACCGGTGGCCTCGACATACTCGATGCCCTCGAGCTCGCCGAGCTCGATCCGTCCGCCCTCGTCGCTCTGCAGCGTCACGTCGACGACGTCCCTGAAATCACCGTGCTTCAGCCGGAGGTGGACCGGGCGGTGCGGCTTCACCTCGCCGGTCTTGCCGAGCAGGTCGATGCTGTAACGGCCGTCGATCTTGCCGAGGAAGAGGTCCTCGACCTTCTCCGTGCGGTCGATCTGGTTGAGCGTGAAGACGTGCTCGACACGATAGTCCTCCTTCGCCCCGCGACTCGCCGCCTCGATGCGGCCGCGCAGCGCGAAGCGGATCTCGACCAGGTCGGCCGGGACGTTGAACTCGTGCACCGACTCGCGATCCTCGAAGATCTCGAAGCTCTTGATCTCCTTCGTGGTGCTGACGCCGTCACGGTCGGTCGTCCGGATGACGAGCGCGACGTCCTCGAGGACGGAGAGCGTCACCGGCGTGCCGTTCAGGGTCACGGACGGGCGCACCAGGACCGCGGCGGTGGTGCGCTTGATCAGGTCCTCGCGCTCGACGTGGAAACCGGCGGCGAGCCGGTACGACTCGGCCGCGTGGTCGAGCTGATCGAGCGACGCGAAGTCGCCGTGCACGAGGACGATCGGACGTCGCCCCGGATCGTTCGAGTAGGGGACGACCATGGTCCCGTCCTTCTCGGGCCGATACTCCCGGCCGCCGACCCAGATGCTCGCGTCGGGGAGCACCCGGTTCGACTCGTCGAGGACGGTGACCACCTGACCCGCCGCGCCGTCGGACGTCAGGTAGCGGAGCCGCCCGCGGCGCACCAGCGCGCGGCTGCTCTTGCCGTTGCCGATGAACTCGATCACCCACGTGCCGCGCCCCTGGAGCTGCGGGAACTCGAAGTGGCGCCGCACGCGACGGAGAGACGGCTCGGTGTAGGAGTAGGTGCTCTCCTGATTGGCGACGAGCCCGTCGAGGTCGATCGCGGTGTCGACCTCGCGCCCGTGCGTCCGGTAGAAGTTCGTGGTGTTGATCTCGAAGATCTTGACGATCAGCGTCTCGACGTTCTTCACCCAGAGGTCGAGCGCCACTTGCTCGTCCAGCGTGAACACCGTCGGATTGGTCGGGGCGAAGTCGAGGTCGACGCGCTCCTTCAAGTTCTGGTAGTAGGACGGCGGCAGCATCGAGTACCACCGCTCCATGTCGCCGATTCCGGCGAGGATCTTGGTCTCCGCGAAGACGCGCTCGAGCCAGTCCTCGCGGATGTAGTTGGCGTAGGGCGCGAAGCTGTTCTCGGTGAGAAAGAAGTGCTCCAGGTAGGCCCGCACGATCGGCTCGTCGTTGCCGACGCGAGGCAGCAGCGTCACGGCGGTGTAGTCGGCGTTGAGGTCGGCGGCGTGCCGGCGTCGCTCCGTGTCGCGCATGTAGCGCTCGTTGATGTAGGGCACGTGCCGGGGCAGCTGGATGTACTCGAGGAGGCGTGCCCGGTCATGCACCCCCCGCTCGCGGTCATGCACGAGCCGGTGATAGAGGACGTGGGCCCTGAGCGAGTTGTGGGAGGGATTGAGCCGCGACACGAACGCCTGCAGGCGCTCGAGGTACGCCTCGCGGGCGGCGGCGTCGTGGCGCCAGTCGACGTCGGGATTCGGCTGCAGCTTGCGGAGGTACGCCTGCACGAAGCTCGTGTCGTTGAGAACGCCCGGCAGCAGGCGCACGCACTCCTCGAGCTGATCGATGAGCAATTGATGGTGGATCGGATGCGATCCGAAGCCGCGACTCTCCCGCTCGCGCAGGTCATCGACGACGAGGCGCGGCAGGTCGGGGACGTCGGGACGCTCGAGACGGCCGAGCAGGTGGCGGCGTCGCGACGCGTCGAGCGGCAACCGGGAGACCCACTCGAGCGCTCGGTCCTCGAAGCCGTTGACCGTGTCGCGGTGGTGCGCGAGCGCGCGCCGCGTCAGCGCCTCGCGGCCGATCAGGTCGGGATCGAGTCGTGTCGGCAGCGTCGGCTTCTGACCGGGAATCTGGCGCTGGTGATTGAAGCTGATGCCGAGGCGTCGCCGGATGAACTCCAGGGACTCCTGCGGCGAGACGCCGTAGCGCAGCAGCGCCTGCCGGTTCTCGATCTCGATCACGCGCCGCGTGCGACGGTAGCGCTTGATCCACTGCTCGAGCAGGCGGTCGACCTCGTCGAGGCGCCCGACGTTCTGGTAGTGGAGGCAGTGGTAGAAGTAGTAGTCGCGCGTCCCCGGGATGAGCTGCTCGAGCGCCTTCTCGCGATCGTCGGCGAGCGCGAAGTCCTCGAGAAATCCGACCTCGGCGCCGGCGGCGTTTCCGGCTCCGAGGAGAACGATGCCGCCGATCAGAAGTGCCACTCGCGCTGCCATGTCGCCAACCTCCTCAGGAGAGTTCTCGGAATGCCGTCGTTCTTAACCTTCGTCCGAAACCCGGACGGAGTTGATCGAGACACCTGGTCGTGATCGACCGGAAAAGTCATCCTCCTCCCGGATGACGCCCCGGGACAATGATTCTTGGGGAAAAAAGGCGCCGGCGCCAGGCGGCCGTCCGGGCGACGGGCGCTGGAAATCCGCCCCGGCTTCTGGACAATGATTCCCATGTCGACGCGAGTCCCCCAGACCGCGTCCGGGCCGCGGGAGAGCACCCTTCGGATCCGGCGGGCGACCGTCGCCCTGGCCCTTCTGGCGCCGCTGGCGCTCGGCGTGGGCGTGCCGGCGCGTGCCCAGACGAAGTACCCGAACGTCAACCGAATCCACCCGCTCGCGGTGACCCGGGGCCGGACGACCGAGGTCGAGCTCCAGTTCGACGGCACCGTGCGGACGGCGTCGCTGGCGCTCGTCGAGGGGTCGGGGATCCGCGCCGAGGTGGTCGAGCGCTCCGAGGAGCGCAAGATCTCCGATAATCGGGCGATCGTCCGGCTCGAGGTGGCGGATGACGCGGCGATCGGCCCCCGCGACATCCGCCTCGTGACCGGCGAGGCGATCACGACGCTGGCGCGCGTCTACGTCACCGACCTGGACGGCGCGCTCGAGCAGGGCAAGCACGGGACGCGCGAGCAGGCCCAGCCGATCGAGCTGCCCTCGGTGGTCAGCGGCTGCGTCGAGGGCGCGGTCGAGATCGACTGGTACCGGTTCGAGGGCAAGAAGGGCGAGCGCGTCAACTTCGAGGTCCTCGGGACGCGCCTCCACGAGACCATCCAGAAGATCGGTCGCTTCACGCCGCACTTCGACGCGCTCATCTCGCTGACCGATGCCGAGGGGCGCGAGCTGGCGATGAACGACGACCACTACTACGCCGACCCGCTCCTGTCGTACGTCCTGCCGGCCGACGGCGCGTATCACGTCGCGGTCCGCGAGGCGAACTACAAGGGCCACGCGACGTATACCTACGCCCTCGTCGCCACCCGCGGGCCGCTGCCGACGCTGACCTTCCCGCTCGCCGCGCCGGTCGGCGCCAGCGCGGAGGTCGAGCTCGTCGGACCGGGCGTCGAGCCGGGCACCGGCGCGACGCTCGCCCTCCCCGACGACGCCGTGCCGGGGCGCGTGACGCCCTGCCGCCCGCGCCTGGCCGATGGCTCGACCGGGCGCGCCGTCGACGTGCTGCCGACGACGCTGCCCGTCGTGTTCGAGAAGGCGAGCGATGCCCCGCAGCCGATCTCGATGCCGGCGGGGATCGCCGGCCGCATCGAGCGGGAGGACGACGACGACGCCTTCGTCCTCGACGCGACGAAGGGGGCGCGGTATCGCTTCGAGGTGTTCGCGCGCCGGCTGTTCAGCCCGCTCGACGCCGTGATCACCGTCGAGCGCGAGGACGGCCGTGTTCTCGCCAGCGGCGACGATTCCCGCGACGCGGTCGGGCGGATCTCGCGAGACCCGGCCCTGGAGTGGACCGCGCCGGCCGACGGGCGCCACGTGCTGCGGATTCGCGATCTCCACCGCCGCGGGGGGAGCGATTTCGTCTATCACCTCGAGTGCGCCGTCGCCGAGCCGGATTTCGAGCTCACCTTCGATCCCGAGCTCGCCATGGTCGGTCCGGGGAACCGCACGCCGATCTACGTGCGCGCGCACCGCCGTGGCTACGACGGCGAGATCGCCCTGCGCGTCGACGGCCTGCCCGAGGGCGTCGACGCGATCGTCCCGCCGATCCGCGCCGGCATGCGGGACGCGTGCGTGGTGCTGTCGGTCGCGCCCGACGCGCCGCCCGGGGGCTCCAATTTCACCGTCAGCGGCACCGCCACGGTGCCTCGAAGCGAGGGCGAGGCCACCATCGTCCGGGACGCCAGGCCGCTGGTGGAGATCTACCAGGCGCAGCGGGTCATCGGCCGCACCGCCGCCGTCGCGGTGACGCGACCGTCGGACATCGAGGTGACCACGACCGTGCACGAGGTCGTCCTCGCCCCGGGAGAGACGAAGGTGATCCCGATCAAGATCGTGCGCGGCGAGAGCTACCGGTCGGGCTCCGTCTCGCTCTGGGGGATGTGGCGATTCAACAACACCATCTTCGGGAGCTCCCTGCCGCCGGGCGTCGTCGTCGACGCGAGCAAGAGTCGCACCGGCATCATCGGCGACAAGGTCGACGGCGCGCTGGCGCTGCGCGCGGAGAAGAACGCCAAGCCGATCGCCGGCGTGCAGACCGTGGTCATCGGCCTGGTGCCGATCGAGTTCAGCGTCTTCGTGCCGTACTGCACGGGCCCGATCCTCGTCACGGTGACGGACGGCAAGGACGCGGTGGCGACAGCAAAATGATCGCGAACAGCCCCGCCATGCATCATCCCAGATCGAAACCCCCGGCATCGTCGCCGCCCTCACGCTCGTCCTCGTCCTCGTCCTCGATCCGGGCACGGGCGGCCTTTCTCGCGCTCGTTCTCGCCCTCACCCTCGCCGCCGCCGCCGTGGCGACCGGCGCGTCCCTCACCGCGCTCGAGGTCGTGCCGGCTCGTGTCGAGCTGCGGGGGCCCTTCGCGCAGCAGCGCGTCGTGGTCATAGGTCGCCGCGCCGATGGCTCGAGCGTCGATCTCACGGCGCGGGTCGAGCTCGCCAGCGAGACGCCCGCCGTCGCCGGCACGGGCGCCATCGACGACGAGACCAGGCCGGCGATCAACGCCACCGGCAACGGCGACGGGCTGGTGCGCGTCTCGTGGGAGGGACTCGAGGCGCGCGTTCCGGTGACGGTCTCCGGGTTCGACACCGCGACGCCGCCGAGCTTCGCTCACGACGTCGTCTCGGGCCTGACGCGCGCCGGATGCAACGGGGGATCCTGTCACGGGGCGCAGCATGGACGCGGCGGCTTCAAGCTGTCGCTCCTCGGCTACGAGCCGGACGTCGACGAGCGGGCGATCGTCCACGACGCGTTCGGGCGCCGCGTGTCGCGCTCGGATCCGGCGCAGAGCCTGCTGCTCCGGAAACCCCTCGGTCGTCTTCCGCACGAGGGTGGCGTTCGCATCGTGCCGGGCTCGACGTTCCACCGCACGCTCGCCAGGTGGGTCGAGGCCGGCGCTCCCGGGCCGCGGCCCGACGAGCCGGTCGTCGAGTCGATCGATGTCTTCCCCGATGCCGGCGTCCTCGCCGTCGACGAGCCGGCGCACCTCCTCGTCACCGCCCGGCTCTCCGACGGCTCCACCGAGGACGTCACCGGCAAGGTCCTCCTCGGCTCGCTCAACGACGGCGTCGCGACGGTCGACGACGAGGCGCGCGTCGTGGCCCGGTCGCCGGGCGAGACCGCCGTCATGGTGCGCTACCAGGGACAGGCCGCCGTGTCGCGTGTCACCGTGCCGTACCGGCGACTCGAGGACCACGGCGAGCTCGCCGCGTTCGAGGCCAGCGGCGGCATCGACGAGATCGTCGCGTCGAAATGGAAGACGCTGGGGCTGCTGCCGTCGGAGCTCGCCAGCGACGGCGAATTCATCCGGCGCGTCTTCCTGGTGGCGATCGGCACCCTGCCGACCCCCGCCGAGGTCCGTCGCTTCCTCGACGATCCCGATGCCGGGAAGCGCGAGAAGCTGATCGACGCGGTGCTCGAGCGGCCGGAGTACGTCGACTACTGGGCGCTCAAGTGGGGCGACATCCTCCGCATCGACCGCAACACGATGAACGAGAAGGGGATGTGGAGCATGTACAACTGGCTGCGGTCGGAGCTGCGCGAGAACCGGCCGCTCGATGCCATGGTGCGCGCGCTGATCACCGCCCAGGGGAGCACGTACACCAGCGGTCCGACGAACTACTACCGCGTCGCGCGCCGCCCGAACGACCTCGCCGAGACCACGACGCAGGTGTTCCTCGGCGTGCGCCTGCAGTGCGCGCAGTGCCACCATCACCCCTTCGAGAAGTGGACGCAGGAGGATTACTACGGGATGGCGGCGTTCTTCGCGCGGCTCGGCGTCAAGCGCAGCTCGGAGTTCGGCGTCTACGGCCGCGAGGAGATCGTTCACGTCAGGAGCAGCGGCGAGGTGCGCCACCCGAAGACGGGCAAGGTCGTGCCGCCGACGCCGCTCGACGCCGAGCCGGTCGACGATGCCGCGGATCGCCGTCGCGCGCTCGCGGGCTGGCTGACGTCGCCGGACAACCGGCTCTTCGCCCGCAACCTCGCCAACCGGCTGTGGGGCTACGTCATGGGGCGCGGCATCGTCGAGCCGATCGACGACATGCGCGTCACCAATCCGCCGACGATGCCGCGGCTGCTCGAAGCGCTCGCCGACGAGTTGATCGGCTCGGGGTTCGACCAGAAACAGCTCCTGAGGACGATCATGCGCTCGCGCATCTTCCAGCTGTCGTCGCGGGAGCGCCCGGAGAACGCCGGCGATGAAGTCTTTCACTCGCGATTCCTCGTGCGTCGACTGCCCGCGGAGGTGCTGCTCGACGCCCTCGTCCACGTCACCGGCGTGCCGGAGTCGTTTTCGGGCCTGCCGGCGGGGACGCGCGCCATCCAGTTGCCGGACGCGCGGTTCGACTCGTACTTCCTCGAGTCGTTCGGCAAGCCGAAGCGCGCCATCGCCTGCGAGTGCGAGCGCGTCAGCCGGCCGAACATGGCCCAGGCGCTCCACCTGATCAACGGCGAGTTCATCGAGAAGCGCCTCGGCAAGAAGGGCGGTCGCGTGCAGCGCGCCATCGACGAGGGCCTCGACGACGCCGCCGTGATCGAGGACTTCTACCTGGCGGCGTTCTCCCGGCGTCCGACCGCCGCGGAGCTCGAGAAGGTGACGCGTTTCGTCGCCGCGGCCCCGTCGAAAAAGGAGGGGCTCGAGGACATCCTCTGGGCGCTGTGCAACGCCTCGGAATTCCTGTTCAATCACTGATAGAGAAGAGCAACGGACCAAGGCCATGATCGACCTCGTGACCGGAGCGACGCGGACCTGCGACGGAGTCGACCGGAGGGATTTCATCCGCGTCGGCGCGCTCACCGCGTTCGGCGTCGGCCTCCCGGCCGTCCTGCGTTCCGAGGCCGCCGCGAAGTCGGCCGCGTTGACGGGCGCCTCGAGCCGGCAGCCGATCAACTGCATCCTGCTCTGGATGGGCGGCGGACCGAGCCACATCGACAGCTTCGATCCGAAGCCCGATGCGCCGGCCGAGATCCGCGGCGAGTTCGGCTCGATCCCGACCACCGAGCCGGGCGTCCACTTCACCGAGCTCCTGCCGCGGCTCGCGAGGCGTCTCGACCGCTTCAGCGTGCTGCGCTCGGTGACGTCGCCCGAGAACGGCCACGAGCGCGCGACGCACTACCTGCTCTCCGGCTACCCGTTCACGCCGGCTGTCGAGTACCCCGCGTACGGCTCGGTGGTGACTCGCGAGCATGGCGGCCGCAACGAGATGCCGCCGTACGTGCTCCTCGGCAGTCACCCGTTCGGGTACGGCGGCGCCGGCTACATGGGCGATCGCTACAACCCGTTCACCATCAAGGACGACCCCAGCCGCAGCAGCTTCCGCGTGCGCGACGTCTCGCTGCCGAACGGTTTCAGCATCGACCGCGTCGAGCGGCGGCGCTCGATCCTCCAGGAGATCGACGCGTTCCAGCGGCAGGTGGAGGCCGCCGAGGTGCGCACGATGGAGTCCTTCTACGAGAAGGCCTACGCGCTCGTCAGCTCGCCGCGCGCGAAGCGGGCCTTCGACCTCGACCTCGAGTCGCCGCGAGTGCGCGACCGCTACGGGCACAGCCGCCTCGGGCAGTCGTGTCTGCTGGCCCGTCGTCTCGTCGAGTCGGGCGTTCGTTTCGTCACCATCAACTCGGGCGGCTGGGACACGCACCAGAACAACTTCAAGTCGCTCGCGAGCCGGCTCCCCGAGGTCGACGTCGCCTACTCGGCGCTGCTCGACGACCTCCTGGCGCGCGGCCTGCTCGACACCACGCTTGTCGTCTGGATGGGCGAGTTCGGCAGGACGCCGAAGGTCAATCCGTCGGCCGGACGCGACCACTGGGGCCGCGCCATGGTGGTCACCATGGGCGGCGGCGGCGTGCGCTGCGGACAGGTGATCGGCAAGACGAACGAGCGCGCCGAGGAGCCGGTCGACCGGCCGATCCGCGTCGAGGACGTCGCCGCGACCATCTACCGGGCGCTCGGTGTGGACTTCGCGAAGGAGTACATCACGCCGCAGAACCGGCCGGTGCGTATCAATTACGATGGGGAGGCGGTGGGCGAACTGTTCTGACGGTCCGCGGATTACGCAGACTCAAGCTCGGATAGCGAGAGGCGACTCCGGAGGCTTGCTGTCAGACGATTCATGAGGAAGGCAGGAAGCTCAGGAAGGCAGGAAACGGAAGGATTGATGGGGTTGAGCTACGTGAAGCTTTCTCGATCCTCTGTCGAGAGCACCGGCCTTTGCTGACTCCTGCGAACCGAAAGAAACTCCTCTGTTTCGGGGGTTTGCTGTCAGACGATTCATGAGGAAGGCAGGAAGCTCAGGAAGGCAGGAAACGGAAGGATTGATGGGGTTGAGCTAC
>JBFFXF010000169.1:0-16012 GCA_041569895.1 Planctomycetota bacterium
AGATCAGCAGGGGCAGCGTCAGGGTGACGTGGATCAGCAGACCGCCGAAGACCGTCAGCACGTACTTGATCATGTCGATGAAGACGCCGGGGCCGGTCCGCGACACCATCCCCGCGATCAGGGCCGCGATGCCGATCGGGGCGAGGCGGATGATGAAGTGCGTCATCTTCATCATCACCTCGGCGCCGCCCTCGATGAAGCCGACCATGGCTGCGCGCTTCGACTCCTCGATCGCCACCAGGAAGATGCCGAAAAAGAGCGTGAAGACGATCACCCCGATGAGGTCGAAGCTTGCCGCCGCGGCCACGACGTTGCTGGGGATCATCTCGACGATGATGTCCTTGAACGAGTCGGGCACCTCGACCAGGCCCTCGTCGGCCTCGGGGATCGGAATCTGGAGACCCGCGCCGGGCTGCACGAGGTTGACGAGGAAGAGACCGGTCAGGCACGCGATCGTCGTCGTCAGCACGTAGAGCAACGCGGTCTTGACGCCGATGCGCCCCAGTTGCCGGATGTCGCCGAGCCCGAGCATGCCGCTGACGAGCGAGAAGAAGACCAGCGGGATGACGATCATCTTCAGAAGATTGAGAAAGGCGTCGGCCAGGAACTCGAAGGTCGAGTAGAGGAAGCTCCGCTCCTCCAGCTTCGAGAGCACCGCCTTCTCGAAGCGCGAGGCCTTCTCCATCAGCGCCTTGGCCTGCTCCTGCTTGTTCTTCTGCAGGAACTCCTGACCGAAGAGCTCGACCTTGGCGGCCTCCTCGGACGCCGCGAAGTGGCGGAAGTGGACGAACGTGCCCATCACCGCCCCGACGAGCATGCCGAGGATGATCCACCAGTGAAGCCGCGACTTCGTTTCTTTCTCGCTCATGGTGAACGACTCGTCATTCCCGGTGCCCGGCCGCCCTTCACGACAGGCCGAGGAACTCCTTCATGTGGTCGTCGTAGACGCGGGAGCCCTCGTCGGTGGAGAGGTTGAGTCGATACTCGTTGATCACCTTGACCGACATCTGCTTCCACTCCTCCCAGCAGGCGGTGCAGATGCGCTCCTGGATCTGCCCGCCGAGGTCGTTCGGGAACGGCTTGCGCTCGAGGCGCGCGTTGTCGACACCGCATCGGGCGCAGACCCAGTCGCCGGTGGGGGACCCGTCCCCGGACCTCTCCGCCTCCGGCTCGGGGGGCTCGACGCCGAGGCCGGCGAGCAGCTCGCGCATGCGGTTGCGAGGCTGGAACTCCCCGCCGGCGTGTGCGATCCGCACGCCCTCCTGGAGCAGGGGAACCGCCTCGTCACGGCGGCCGGCCTGGATGAGCACCTCACCGAGCAACTGGATGCAGGCCGACAGCCGCGGGTTCAGCTCGAGCGCCTTGCGCAGTGCGCGCTCGGCCTCGACGTGCTCGCCGCTCTGGACGAGGAGCTTGCCGAGGCTGAAATTGGCGAGCTCGTTATCCGGGTCGGCCGCGAGAATGTTTCGAAAGACCTGGATGCGCTGGTCGAGGTCCGCCATACGTCGCGAGTAGTCTATTCGGTCCATTATAATTTCGGAAGACGAATTTGACTTTTCCCCGGCAGCGCCCGATAAGAAGTCAGACATGATCAACAAGAACATGGTCATCCTCGGCGGCGGCAACATGGGCACGTCCCTCCTGAGAGGCGTGCTCAAGGCGAAGCTGACGCCCCCCGAGCGAATCACCGTCGTCGACATCCACAAGGGCAAGCTCGACGACCTCGCGAAGAACTACGAGGTCCACGTCGACACCGACCCCACGGCGCACATTCCCGGCGCGGCGGTGATCATCCTGGCGATCAAGCCGCAGACGCTGAAGGAGGTGCTCGACGCGGTCAAGGGCGCGGTGCGACCCGACCAGCTGGTCATCTCCGTCGTCGCCGGCGTCGAGAGCACCTACATCCGTGACCGTCTCGGCAAGAACAACCCGGTGATCCGGTGTATGCCGAACATCGCCGCCACGGTCGACGCCGCCGCGAGCGCCCTCAGCGGGTGTCCGCCCGTCACCGACGAGCACTTCGCCCTCGCCGAGGCGATCTTCAGCGCGGTCGGCGTCGTCGTGCGCGTCGACGAGCACCACCTCGACGCGGTCACCGGCCTCAGCGGCAGCGGCCCGGCCTACATCTACATGGTGATCGAGGCGCTCTGCGACGGCGGCGTCAAGATGGGCCTGCCGCGAGACATCGCGATGAAGCTCGCGACGCAGACCGTCCTCGGAGCCGCCAAGCTGGTGAGCGAGACCGGGGTCCACCCGGCCACCCTCAAGGACCAGGTGACGACGCCGGGCGGGACGACCATCGCCGCCATCCACGAGCTCGAGGAGCGCGGCCTGCGGGCGATGCTGATCAGCGCCGTGGTGACGGCGACCGAGAAGTCCCGCGACCTGAACCGCACCGCGCGGGAGGAGTGAGGGCGCGGTCGACCGGCGACGAGGACGGTCCACGGAGCGTGAGCGCGGCCGACCGGCGACGGGGACGGGAACTTACAGAGCGCGAGCGCGGCCGAACGCCGACGGGGACGGGAACGCAGATTGCGCAGATTGCGCAGATTGCGCAGAACGAGGAGTCGGGGGGCTCCCAGTCGGTCTCTGGTCTCCGTCCTCTGATCTCTGACCTCTGATCTCGGAATCGGAATCGGAGTCGGAATCGGTATCGGCCATCGGACTCCGCAACCAGAGCCCTCGAGGACGAGGACGAGGACGAGCAGGAGGACGAGGACGAGACGGAACCCCTCGCCTCAGCGGCGAAACTCGAGGTCCAGCTCGCGGACGATCACCCGGTGGCGGAAGTTCCTGTAGAAGCGTCCGTCCCGCTCCACCGGCTCGTGCGCGTAGCCGCCGCGCCGTCGCAGCCGTCGCGCCTGGTCCTCGGCGATCTCGCGTTCGAAGGCGAGGTCCGCCGAGCTCAGCCGGAGGGTCCCGGTGCCCTCGGGCTGCACCCAGATGAGCAGCGCGCGCGGCTGAGTGGGGGTCCACGTCAACGCGAAGGTGTTGCCATCGACCTGGAGGTGCGAGTGGCGGTCGAAGGTGCGCAGCGCCTCGAAGGGGAGCGTGCCGGAGAACTCCGCGTCGGGGCCGGCGGGGGCGATGCGCGCCATCGCCGTCTCCGCGCTGGCGACGTTGAAGAGATAGAGCATCACCGACACCTCGAACGGATCGACCTCGAGGTCATCGAGCGAGTAGCTCACCGTCCGGCGCCGCCGGTCGATCTTCACCGTGCCGCTGGCGGGAGGCGTCGTCCGGGTCGTATCGATCAGGTAGACGGAGCGCCCCGCCCACGGCGGCGTCGGGAGCGAGAGCTCGTACTCGTCGTCGCCGGCCGGTGTCAGCGGCAAGTCGCTGCCCAGGAAGACCGACGGGTTGTAGCTGCGTTGATACTCGAGCGCGAGCGCCCGTGGATCGTCGCCCCGCACATTGATCGCGTGCTGCTGCCGGCCCGACGAGCGCAGCCTCAGGGTGGCGAACGTGGTTGCCTCGTCGACCCCGGGGGCGACGTAGACCATCTCGTACAGCTCGCCGAGGCTCGGTCTGGCGTGCAGCATGCGGTTGAGCAGCGGGATGCCGATCAGGAAGAGGAACGGGATCGCCGCGACGACGACCCACAGCTTCTCGCGCCGCTTGCGCTTCCGGAAGAAGATCATCAGGCCGAGACCGTAGACCAGCGTGTACACGAGGAAGTAGCCGCCGATGGTCAGCATCGATGAGACGTCCCAGAGGTAGCCGTCGTACCGCCAGGAGACGCTCGTCACCAGGAACGGGAAGACGCTCAACGGCGTCGCCGCGCTCAGGTTCTGCCAGAACTCGACGTCGATCGTCTGGCCGGCGGGGAGATGCGGGTCCTCGAAGTCGAAGCTCAGGTGCGCGACCGAGCCGGGCCCGACGCGGCGGACGTTGAGGAGCGGCACGGTCGACGTCGCGGTCGGATCGGACATCTCGAGGACGTTGCGCCCGTTCTCGAGCTCCTCGACATGGAAGAGGCTCTCGCCGATGGTCACCTTGCGCGAGCGACGCCCGGAGAGGATGTCGTTCCACGGGCCGGCTCCCGCCGCGCCGCAGCGGTCGAGCCCGCCGAAGAACACCACCGACCCGCCGAGACGCACGTAGTCGTAGAGCGCGTTGCGCTGCCGGGCGCTGAGCGTCGAGAGGTCGATCGGCCCCACGAGGACCGCCGACACGCCGAAGTAGTGGATGGCGTGCTCCGGGAGCGACCGCGGCCGGCATGCGGCGAGCTGCTTCTCGTGCTCGTTGCCGAGCGCCGCCTCCACCCAGCGCCTCGAGACCTTCTCCTTCTTGCCGACGAGCACGAAGGAGTGCGGCGCGTACTGCTGCGTGTTGCCACCCCGGAAGCGGTTCTGGTGCGGGCCGATCACCTGCACGACGGAGAAGCCGGATTCCGTCCGGCGCCCCGCGGACTCGAAGACGACGTTCGCCGCGTTGTAGGCGTTGACGAGTATCCTGTGCTCGACGGGATCCGCCCCGCTCCAGCGCAGCACCCTGGTGGTGCCGGGTCCGAGCTCGAAGCGCTGCGGCTCCGTCGACCAGGTGGCGAAGTCGATCCAGAAATCGCCCTCGATCGCGTCGGCGCCGTCGTTCCTGATGACACACGTGATGAAGTCGCCCGGCTCCGAGAAGGTGATTCCGTCGAATCCCCTGGAGACCTCCTCGACCACCAGGCCGGGGATCGGTGGCGGGCCCTCGGGACGTGGCGCTTCTTCCTGCGCGCGCGCCGGAGCGCCGAGGACGACCGCCGACAGGAGCGCCGCGCCGACGGCGGTCGCGCGGGCGGCGCCGCGTCGCGCCCGCATGCGATCGAGCCGCCCGTGCACGCAGTGACAGAGCCCGAGGAACGACAGGAGCCCCACGGCGAGGATCGAGTGCAGGATCGCAAACCGCGCGAAGCGGCCCTCCGGGTCCCACGGCAGGTTGTGGATCTCGTCGACGAGGACCACCGGGGCCATCGCCCCGAGCGTCAGGAAGGCCGGCGGCACCAGGTTCTCCATCGCGAGCGCCAGGAGCAGCCCCGGGGCGCCGATGAGCACCAGCGTCAGGAGCACCGTCGATATACGCGAGAAGTTCGCGCTGTGGGTCCCGCGCGAGACGACGCGGCTGAGCAGGAAGACGTTCAGCGTCAACAGGAGGATGCCGCTGGCGAATCGCGCCCAGCCCGCGCTGTATGCCGCGAAGTTCGCGCCGCCGCTGCTGCGGGCCAGCGCATACATCCAGAGCTGCACCGCGGCGAGCGAAAGCACCAGCCCGACGAAGGTCGCCAGGAGGCCGACCTCCCTCGGCAGCTTGATCTTCCAGATGCGCTCGCGCCAGTAGACCCGGTAGCGGGGGTCGCAGACCGAGAGGATCCAGGCGCCAAGCACGAGGCAACAGAGGATGAACGACCCCAGCATGTGCTCGTCGTTGAAGAACGTCGTCGAGCGAGTGGCCGGCGCGCCCATGTGCACCCTCCCCACGAGCATGCCCCACAGAAAGAAGACCGGCAGCACGGAGAGCGCCGTGCGGATCGGCAGCTCCAGCCGGCCGAGCCACACCGGCCGGTTCTCGTAGAGGAACGCGAGCTCGACGCGGCGACTGAGGACGCCGCGCATGGCGCGCAGGAAACGCCGCCTTCGATCGCCCTCGAAGGTCACGGTGCCGAAGGTGTTCAGCCCCGGTCCGAACTGGTGCGCCGGCCCGATCGCCAGCGCGGCGAGCGCGGCGAGAAAGATCACGGACCAGGCGAGGTAGGGATAGATCGACAGCGGCACCTGGAGCATGAAGAAGTACGGGCCCTCGTACACCAGCGAGTCCGTCCTGGCGACGTTCTGGCTCCAGCCGTGGATCTCGAAGGGATCGACCTGGCGATAGAAGAGCCGCAACGGCGTGAGCTCGGCGATGTGATTCGGATACCCCCAGATCCAGTCGCGTTCCATGATGACGCCGAAGAGCCCGGCGAAGAAAAAGAACCCCATGGTGAGCGGCACCGTCACCCATTCACGCTCGAAGAGCGACAGCGCCAGCGTCACCGCGATGATGACATTGGCGTAGAGCACCAGGATCGCGTAGCCGCCGGCGAGCTGCACGAGGTCGAGGCCGCCGAATATCGTCGCGCACGCCACGTACGGGAGGGTCGGCAGGAGCAGGACGAGCGTGTACAGCATGCCGATCGCCCAGCTGCCGAAGAAGAACCGCAGGGGCGACGACCCGGTGACCACGAGCTGGTCGAGGGCCTTGCCCATCCTCGACCCCTCGATGGTGCCGGAGACCTTCAGCGGCAGCAGCAGCGCCAGCACGAAGTAGAGGATGATGTTCTGCCAGAAGTAGAGCAGGTCCCCGGCGCGCGACTCGCCGATCTCGCCGGCCTCCATGAAGTACGCGAAGCAGGCGATGTAGGTGATCAGCAGCGCGATGTTGACGAGGAGAAACGCCCCGCCGAGCTTCGGCCCCGTCATCGACGTCGTCAGCATGCGGGCTGCGAGCGGGTTCTCGAGCACGTGTCGGCGGAGCAGGCTTACCATCGGCGCCCGACCTCGCTTCTCATGCGCATCTCCCCGGCAACCTCCATCGCAATCACGACACGATGCCCCGCGTGCGCTGGAGGAAGAGCGCCTCCAGGTCCATCTTCTCCTGCTTGAAGAGAAGGATCTCGATCCCCGCCTGGATCAGCGCGTCGAGCAACTGGTTGGTCCCGGCGCCCGAGATCTCCGCGCGGATCTCGTTCCCCTCGAGGCCGACACGATCGACGAAGTCGAGGTTCTCCATCAGACCGATGGCGCGATCACGCACCTCGGCCGGCACCTGCAGGAAACACGCGTGCGATCGGTCGGCCGCCGCGGGCAGGCCGCCGCGGATCGAACCCTGCCAGACGACGCGGCCCTGCTCGATGATGCCGATGTTGCTGCAGATCTCCTCGAGGTCGGCGAGGATGTGGCTCGAGATGACGATCGTTTTCCCCATCTCGCCGAGCTCGCGGAGCAGCGAGCGTATCTCGATGCGCGCGCGAGGATCGAGCCCGCTCGCCGGCTCGTCGAGGATGAGGATCTCCGGGTCGTGAAGCAGGGTCTTCGCCAGCGACAGCCGCTGGCGCATGCCGGTCGACAGGGCGCTGGTGAATTCGTCACGCAGCGCGCCCAGATCGGTCAGCGCGACGACGTCCTCGATCCGCTCGGTGAGGGACGGGCCGTGGAGGCCGTACGACCGCCCGAAGAACTGCAGGTACTCCTCGCAGGTCAGTCCGCGGAAGGTCCCGAACTCGTCGGGCATGTACCCGAGCCGGCGGCGGACGGTGCGGACGTGCTCGGTGAGGTCGAGCCCGTCGACGTGGATCATGCCGAAATCCGGCTTGATCAGCGTCGCGAGCATCTTGAGGGTCGTCGTCTTGCCGGCGCCGTTCGGGCCGATGAGCCCGAAGAGGCTCCCATGGGGCACCTCGAGGTCGACCGAATCGACGGCCGCCTTGTCGTCGTAATACTTGCTGACTCCCTCGAGGCGGATCATGGGTCGCGAAGTACCGAGACTACCCGGACGTCCGCCGTCGGCCAACCGAATTTCAGCGTGTTTGCTGCGGAGTCAGGGCCCGCTCGACGGCCTCGCGGACAGGAGCGGGCGGGACGCGCCGGCGGACCACCACCGGGGCGGACCGCGGCGGTGGCGGCTCGCGACGTCGCCGCAGGAAGGGCAGCACGAGCAGGAAGGGGAGCACGCAGAGAGTGATCGACGACAGGATCGTACCGGCCTCGAGTCCGGGCGGCTCGAAGACGAACTCGACCCGGCGCGCGCCGGATGGCAGGTCGACGGCGACCGCAGCCGGTCCATGGGCGCGCACCGGCGCCTCCGCGCCGTCGACGAGCGCGGAGATGCCAGCCACCGGCGGCAGCGCGACGACCAGCGTCGCCGGCGCGTCGACGTCGACCGCGCAGCGCCAGCGATCGACGCCGCTCTCGAGCGGCACCGGCACGTCGATCTCCGCGCCCATGCCGCGACGGGATGTGAGGAGCGCGGATCCGATCCACGCCGGGTTGCGATAGACGTACTTGCCGTCGTCGCGAAGGAACTGGAGCAGCCGGAAACGGCCACGGGTCTCGGGGAGGTCCGAGACGATCGTCCCGACGCCGGCGCGGGCCAGGTCCCGCGGGTCGTCGAGCGCGTCGACGTCCGCGACCCCGCCGTGCGGGTATCGCAGCAGGCGACGGGCCGCGAGCGCGTCGGCGAGTCGCTCGTGGTCCGGTCCCACGACCGCGATGCGCGCGCCCGGCTCGACGTGCTGCGCCAGGAACGCCACCCACCCCGGCGCCCTGGCGATCTCGTCGGGAGCGCGCCCGACGAGCAGCGGGCGCTGCGCTGGAACCGCCTCGAGGAGCAGGACGCCGAGCACGCCCAGCGCCAGCGCGTGGCGCAGAAGCGGCCGGCCGGAAAGGCTCCGCGCCGAGAACGCGAAGGACACGACGAGACCGACGAAGAACCCGACGAAGGCGATCGCCTCGCGTGGACCCGCGACGGCGATCGCCGCGCCGATGCCGATCAGCCAGAGCCTCCGGCACCCCTTCCCCTCGACTCCGTCGCGGACGATCCACTGCACCCCCGCGAGGAACGTCACCAGCACCACCGCGCCGAGGTGGTAGGGCAGCCGCACGGACGCGTCGCCGCGCCACCACGGCATCGCCAGTGCGGCGACGTCTCCGATGAGCGACTCGGACCCGAGGGCAGCGGGGAGCCAGCGATACGCGGCGAGAAACAACCCACCGAGGCATGCGACGGACGCCGCGAGGACCGAGCGGAGACGGTCCCGGGCGGGCAGCGGTCGCCACGCGGTCGCCGACAGCGGCGCCAGGGCGAGCGTCGCCAGCGCGCCGACGAGATCGCCGCAACAGGCGACGAGCGCCGTCACCGCGCCGAGGGCCGTGGCGCGCTCGATCGACGGTCGCTCGAGCACGCGGATCAGGAGGAGGAGCAGCAACGGGAAGAGTGCCGCCGACTGCGCGAGGCCGAGATCGGCCGGTGTCGTCGAGCAATCGATGAGGCCGCCGGCGAGGGCGAAGACGACCGCGCCCACCGTCGCGGGGATGGCGTCGGCGCCGAGCCGCCGCGCGAGGAAGAAGGTCGCGACCGCGCCGGCCCAGATCTTCACCAGGAGCAGCAGCGTGATCGCGAGCCCGAACGGCAGCGCGCGAGCGAGGACGAAGAGGAGCGGGTGCATGGCGAGGGCGGGGGCGCGCGACGCGAGGTTGCCGCCATCGGCGTCCGTGTCGAGGAGCGGCATCGCGCCGGATCTCTCGAGCACCTGCCACTGGAAGAGCGCGTCGACGTACGGGCCGTGGAACGACCCGTCCGGTGCCGCGTCGCGGCGGTGCGCCGGTGGGGCTCCCGGCAGGTGCTCCGGTTGCTCGAGGAGGCCCGCGAAGAGCACCACCAGCACCCCGCCGATGACGGGGGCGGGGAGGGCGACTGCGAGCCGTCGAACGTGCCGTCGCGACATGGGTTCAGATCGGCGCCCGAAGTGCCGATAGTGCCGGTAAGGAGCCCTCTCCCGGGGAATGTCTCGGAGTTCTAGAATCGGTTCCGCCGGCTCAATTCTGTGGGGGCCGGTCATGGACGGGCACGCGTCATTCTGGTACATTCATGGGCTTGGTGGAGAATGGACACGAGGTCTGAGCCGTGAGCCGAGCTCTCGTTCGACGACTCTCGATCACGTTGCTCGCCATGGCCGTGTCGGGTTGCTTTCGCCCGATGACCATGACGACGCTCCGTGGCGGCCTCGCGGTCTACCCCGATGTGGTCGTCGGCAAGCCGACCATCCTCGCCTTCCTCAACGCCAACGACCGGCGCTGCGACGAGGTGATCCCCTCGCTCTGGGGGCTCTCGAACCGGCCCGGCAGCCCGGCGCGGATTATCGGAGTGATGGTGTACGACGATCTGTCGTACGTCTCCGAGATCGACACGCTCGACTACGCCTCGGAGCTCACGGTGCTGATGGATCCCGATCGCCGGCTGACGCGCCGTTTCGGCGTCACGCGCTTCCCGCTGTTCATCTTCCTTTCGGCGGATGGCAAGGTGATCGATCGCGCTCGCCGGCTCACCGACGTGCCGCGCTGGATCGACGAGGACCGCTGGTACCGGCGCGCGCTGCCCGAGCCCGACGAGGAAGTGCCGGCGATCTGACGCCGTCGCGCCGTCGGCGCTCCCGATTCACTCGCCCGTTTCGGTTTTCCGCCGACCGAGCAATCCGACGCCGAGCGACACCCCCGTCCCGAGGACGATCCAGTACGGCCACGCCAGCAGCGGCACGCACCAGCGCACGGCCGAGGTCAGCCAGTCGGGCGTCGACTCGATCCAGCTCGCGACGATCGCCGGCGCGGCCTGCGGCTGCTCGATGAACGCGCGCCACTGGAGCGCGAGGACGACGACCACCGAGATCAGCATGCCGGCGGTCGTCGACACGCCGGTGCCGCGGCCGGTGAAGATGCCGAGGAGAAACACCCCGAGGAGCGCGCCGTAGAAGTAAGTCAGCGCCTTCATGGCGATGGCGAAGACGCTGTCGCCGCTGCCGATGAATCCGAGCGCCACGGCGACGAGCCCCGCGCCGCAGAGAAACGTGGCGACACGTGACGCCAGCAGATAGTGCTCCTCGCGACCACCGCGATACACGAAGGGACGGTAGAAGTCCGAGATCAGCGTCGACGACAGCGCGTTCAGCACCGACGTCAGGCTGGAGAGCGCCGCGGCGAATACGCCGGCGAACAGGAACCCGGCCAGCCCCGCCGGGACATATCGCACGATGAAATCGGGGAAGAAGTGGTCGGGGTTGGCGACGCCCTCCGGTCTGAATTCGGGGTGGAGGTCGTGGAGCAGCCAGAGCAGGGTGCCGACGAGCAGGAAGAGCAGCGTCAGTGGCAGGATGATCACCGCGCTGCCGATCAGCGAGCGCCCGCCGTCGCGCGCGTCCTGACAGGTGAGCATCCGCTGGACGATGTCCTGGTCGGTCCCGTGAGTCGCGAGCGTCAGCACGAAGCCGCCGGCGAGTCCGACGACGAGCGGCGCATCGCTGGCGAAGAAGTCCCGCCAGGTCGCCGGGGAGCCATCCGGCGCGGAGGCGCCGAGGTGAACGACGCGGACCTTCTCCCCGAGCACCTCGTGTCCGATGATCGCGCCGAGCCCTCCGTCGATGTTCACCAGGATGAAGACAGCCGCGAGCACGCCCCCCGCCATGAACGTCAGCCCGAGAACGCAGTCGGTCCAGACCACCGACCGGATGCCGCCGATCAGCGTGTACCCGATCGCGAAGACGCCGAGACCGATGATGGCGTACTCGATCCGCAGCCCGGCGGCAATCTCGATGGCGAGGCAGGCCGCGTAGAGGCGGACGCCGCTCGCGAGCACCCTGCCGCACAGGAAGAGCGAGGCGCCGAGCGCCCGCGTCCAGTTGCCGAAGCGCTTCTCGAGAAACCCGTACACCGTGACGACGTCGAGGCCGTAGAAGACCTGCAGGAAGTAGTAGGCGAGGAAGATCCGCCCGGCGATGAACCCGAAGATCAACTGCGCGACCCGCCAGTCGCCGCGGTAGGCGAGGCCGGGATAGCCGATGAACGTCACCGCGCTGGTCTCGGTGGCGATGATCGAGAGCGCGGCCGCCCACCAGGGGATCGACCGGTCGCCGAGGAAGTAGTCGCGCGTCGTCCGCTGGCGCCCGGCGACGCGCAGACCGATGAGCATGACCACCGTGAGGTAGACGCCGATGACGATCCAGTCGATGGGCGAAAGTGTGTCGCTCACGGCGCTCCAAACAGAGCGGAAGGAGCGGTCTGGTGTCCGCCGTTCCCGTTCCCGTTCCCGTTCCCGTGCCCGGCCCCGAAGTCCTGCGACCGCGAACGGGCGGCCGCGGGGTGGCTGCTCGAAATGTCATCCTCTTTCGTGTCCACCGGTCACCGGAGCGCCGAGTGTAACGACGCCACCCTCCGGGCGCAATGCGCCCCCGCCATTTGCGCCGCTTCGCCCATTGGCTATAATCCAGCAGCAACACCGTACTTGAAGGAGCCGCGCCTGCCGGCTTCGCTTTCCGCGGAGGACCGTTGGCCCGTTTCAGCCGACTGAGAACACTGACGACGATCGTCGAGGGCGGGTTGATCCCGATTCTCTACCACGGCGATCCCGACCTCGTCATGCGCGCCGTCGACGGATGCGTCTCCGGCGGGTCGCGCGTCTTCGAGTTCACCAACCGCGGTGACGGCGCCCTGCGGACGTTCGAGTCGGTCCTCGAGCGCTGTCGCGAGCGGCATCCGGATCTGGTCGTCGGCGTCGGCTCGATCGGCGACCCGCACACCGCGGCGGCGTTTCTCTCCGCGGGGGCCGACTTCGTCGTCAGCCCGCTGTGGAACGAGGAACTCGCGCGTCTCTGCAACAGCTTCAAAATCGCTCACGTGCCCGGTTGCGGCAGCGTCACGGAGATCGCCGCGGCGGAGTCGGCGGGCTGCGAGCTGGTGAAACTCTTTCCTGCCGGCGGCCTCGGCGGTCCCGGTTTCATCCGCGCCGTGCGCGGTCCGCGGCCCTGGACGAGCATCGTGCCCACCGGCGGCGTCGCGCCGGAGGAGGAGAACGTCAAGGAGTGGATCCGGGCCGGGGCGGCGTGTCTCGGCATCGGGTCGAAGCTGTGCGATCCGAAGGCGCTCCAGCACGGCGACGACCCCGCGCTTGCTCGCCGCGTGGCGGACGTGCTGCGCTGGATCCGCGAGGCGCGCGGCGAGGGCTGGAGCCTGTGACGCCCGCGTCGCGGTCACGCAGGGGCGAAGGGAACACAGAGTAAGGAGAGGCATGGCCAGGAAACCGAAGGTCTCGATCGAATACTGCGTTGTCTGAAACTACCACCCGAAGGCGGCCGGTCTGGCCGCCGCGATCAAGGACGAGTTCGGCGTCGTCCCGGAGCTGATCGATGGCTCCGGCGGCGTGTTCGAGGTGACCGTCGACGGCGAGCTCGTCTACTCGAAGAAGGCGACCGGCCGGTTCCCGGAGCATGAGGAGATCTTCTACCACGTCAAGGCGGTGCTGTCGTGAGCGACGGCGTCCCGGATGAACTCGCACGCGCTCCGCGTCCTCGAGTACGATCGCGTTCGTGAGATCCTCGCCAGCTATGCGATGAGTCCGCTCGGGAAGGCCCTCGCCGGCGCGCTCGAGCCGGGCGGCGATGCGGCGACGATCGAGCGCCGGCTGCGGGAGGCCGACGAGATGCGCCGCCTGACGGCGATCGCGCGGGTGCCTCTCAGGGGCTTCAAGGACGTCGCCACCTCGATCCGCACGCTCGCGGAGGGAGGGCGCCCGGCCGAGCCCGAGTTGCTCTGGGACACGGTCGAGCTCCTCCGCGGCGCCGTCGCGCTGCGCGAGGTCCTGAAGAGAGAGCCGGACGAGTTCCCCGAGCTCGCGGCGCTCGGCGAGGGGATCGCGGACGTGCCCGAGCTGCGTGAGGCGATCGAGCGGAGCATCGACACGGAGGGCGATGTGCGCGACGACGCGACGCCTCGCCTCGCCGAGCTGCGTGCGGAGCTGCGCCGCAAGCGAGAGTCGATCCGCGAGCGCATCACGCGCCGGCTCGCCGAGCCGAAGCTGCAGCGTGCGTTGCAGGCCGAGGGCATCAAGTTCAAGAACGATCGCTACCTCCTCCCGGTGCGCGCGGAGCACCGACAGGCGGTGCCGGGCGTGATCCGCGACCGGTCGCAGTCGGGCGCGACGCTCTACATCGAGCCGGAGGACCTGGTCGTCGAGGGAGACGCCCTGCTCGCTCTGATCGACGACGAGCGCGCCGAGGTGCGCAGGATACTGTGGGAGCTGACCCGCGCCGTGCTCGCCGCCGAGGCGACGCTCCGGGCCGTGCAGGAGGCGGTCGCGCATGTCGACCTGACCTGCGCCAAGGCCCGCTTCGCGGCCGACTATCGCCTGACCACTCCGGCGCTGACGGACCCCGACGAGGCGTTCGACCTCGTGCTGCGCGACGCGCGCCACCCGTACCTGATGTGGCTCGCGCGCGGGCGCGCGGAGAGCGGTGATGGCAGCTCCGGTGAAGGGCGGGCGGCGATCGACCGCGTCCACGAGGAGGTCGTCCCGCTCGACATCAGCCTCGGAAACGGCCGGCGACTCCTCGTCGTCACCGGTCCGAACACCGGCGGCAAGACGGTGGCGCTCAAGACCATCGGGCTGTGCGTGCTGATGGGGGTCTCTGGCGTTCCGGTGCCGGCGGCGGAGGGATCGAGGATCCCGATGATCTCCGACCTCTTCGCCGACATCGGCGACGAGCAGAGCATCGAGCAGAGCCTCAGCACGTTCTCGTCGCACCTGACGCACATCCGCGAGATCCTCGCCACGGGCGATGCTCGCGCGCTCGTCCTGCTCGACGAGCTCGGCGCGGGCACCGACCCGATCGAGGGCGCGGCGCTGGCGACGTCCCTCCTCGAGTGGTTCGACCGCAGCTCCTGGCACGGCGTCATCACGACCCACCTCGGGAGTCTCAAGGAGTTCGCCTTCCGGTGCGACGGGGCCGAGAATGCGTCGATGCAGTTCGACCCGGTGAGCCTGAAGCCGACGTTCCGGATGGTGGTGGGGCTTCCCGGCGTCTCGCACGCGCTCGAGATCGCCCGGCGGCTCGGAGTTCCCGGCGAGATCGTCGACGAGGCCCAGAGCGCCATCGATCGCGTCCAGGGGCCGTCCCGCGAGGTGATCGAGAAGATGGAGCACACCCATCGCCGCATGGAGCGCGAGCGGCGCCGCATGGAGCGGTTGCGCCGCCGGGCGCAGGGCGAGCGGCGCGCGGCCGAATCGGAGCGCGAGGAGGCGCGCGCCGAGCGCGACGCGTGGCGAAAGGAAGCGGAACTTCTGGCCGATGATGTGATACGATCTGCACGCGGAAAGATCGTGCCGCTTCTCGAGAAGCTCAAGAGCGTCCCGAAGCAGCACCGTGCGGTCGTCGACGAGCTCCGCTGGGTCGTCGAGTTGCTGCTGGCCGAGACGCCGCTCGGCGAGCGCCGCGAGGCGTTCGTCCGCTCCCTCAAGAAGGAGGACGAGGTCTTCGTGCCGAAGTTCGGCGAGAAGTGCAAGGTGCGCAAGGTGAACAAGACCAACCGGATCGTCACCGTGCTGTTGAACGGCATCCCGACCGAGGTCGGGTTCGACGACGTGTCGTGGGTGGAGACGTGATGCGCTGGTTCTCCGCGCTGCTGCTGGTCGGGCTATGCGCCACGATCCCGTTTCTGATGCAGCGCGATGGGCGCGCCGGGAACGGGGCCGCCGCCCAGCGCGATGCCGGTGCCGGTGCGAAGGGCGATGCCAGAGATGATCCGAGGGCGGCAGACGCCGGGGCAAAGAAAGCAGACGACAGGGACATGGACCCGGTCGCGGCCGCGGGGGGCGACGTGGACGGCGCGGGGGCGACGGGTCCGGGCCTCGAGCAATTCCTGTGGTTCATCCTGGGGGCGCTCGCGTCCGGCGTCGTCCTCGCGTATCACCCGCATTTCATCGGTCGCGTCGCCGGCATCCTCGAGATGGACTCGCCGAAGGTGTTCATCACCTACACCGTCGTTGGCGCCCTGACCGGATGCATCGTCGGGGTCCAGGAGTACATGGCCTTCGCGATCTTCGGCATCGGCGGCCTGATGCGCTTCCGCACCGAGCTCCCCTCCGCGAAGGACACCGGCCGGGTGATCCTCGCGACGCTGATCGGCATGCTGTGGGGGCTCGAGCTGTTCGTCGTCGCCGTGCTCGCCACCGTGATCGCCTGGCTGCTCGTCCTCATCCTCGACTGGCGCGTCGGCTACCGCATGGTGGCGAAGGGGCTCGGCGGGGAGCTCGTCGCCGAGAGCGCGCAGGCCTACCAGCGCGAGCTCGAGGAGTACGGCTGTCGCATCACGCAGGTGAAGCGGAACCCGAAGAAGGGGCAGTTCTCGATCGTCTTCCGGTCGAGCCGCAAGTACGACCGGGACGACTTCGAGTCCGCCTTCGAGGAAGACATCGAGGAGCGCCTCAAGGCGACCGTCGACTGGCCCGAAGA
>JBFFXF010000170.1:0-15603 GCA_041569895.1 Planctomycetota bacterium
CACGGCGTTGCGGGTGGCGATCGCCTGGGGGTACATCGAGGAGGCGCGGGTCGCACGGGCACTGGATCGGATCGACCGGTTTCAGGCCATGGTCTCGAAGCTGACGCGATGAGCCTGACGCGATGAGCCTGACGCGATGAGCCTGACGCGGTGACCCTGACGCAATGAGCCGCGACGGGCGCGGGCAGGCGGGACGGGTCGCCTGCCCGTGTCGTTTGTCGTCCCCTTCCCGTTCCCGTCCCCGTTCCCGTGCCCGTGCCCGGAGTCCGATGACCGACTCCGATGGCGATTCCGACTCCGATACCGATACCGATTCCGACTCCGAACTCCGATTCCGATTCCGATGACCGATGCCGATTCCGACTCCGATCTTCCGCGGAGGGATCCGACTCCCCGGCTCCGTAATCTGCGTCAATCTGCGTAATCTGCGGAATCTGCGTTCCCGTCTCCCGGAGCTTCGTCACGATTCTCTTCTTCTGCGAAATCCGCGTTTTCGTCGCGCTGGTCGGCCGAGCTCACCCCCGCACCAGACGCTCGACTCTCGCCGGCGGCGCCGACGTCAGGCCGAGCGCGCGGCGGAGGCCCTCGCGGTAGCACTCGAGCTGCGCGCGTGAGCGGGCTTCGATCTCCTCCTCGCCCGCCGAGGTCGTCTTGAAGTCGATGACCTCCGGCGCCGCGCTCGTGCCGGTGACCAGGTCGATCGAGCCGTGCCAGATGATGCCGGTGTCGTCGCGGTAGAGCACCGGGAGCTCGCGTGCGAGCGCCGGGAGGCGGGCGAGTCTGGCGAGCGTGCCGTCTTTCGCCGCGCGCTCGACGATGGCGACGACCTCCGTCTCGACCTCCCGCGGGGGCACGCCCTCTCCCGCCGCCGCGACGCGTGCCGCTCGTGCGGCGTTCTCGAGCATCCACGACTCCTCGCGGCCGTCCCAGACCTCGAGCAGGAGGTGCACCGCGGTCCCGGCGGCGGCGACCACGCCCCGCTCCACGGTCGGCGCGCCCTCCCCCGCCGGCGCGTCGTCGGCGAGCTCGCTGCGCTCGCGCAGGCCGCTCGGCGATCGCAGCCACTCGCCCGCGGCCAGCGCGGCGCTCTCGCGAGCGCGGTCGTGGGCCCGCGCCGCGGCAACCAGGACGTTGTCGACCTCCACGTCCGCGGGCCTCGGCCTGCCGACATGGGGCGACTCGATCCGGCGGTGGATCACGGCGCCGCCGGCGTACATGCCCTCGGGTGGAAACTCCCCGTCGATCTCGTACCCCCACGCCCGGAGCGCGATCACCCACGACTTCTCGACGCTGCGGGGCCAGCCGGCGAGCAGGATCAATCGCTCGCGGGCGCGGGTCGCGGCGACGTAGAGGAGACGCTTCGATTCGGCGCGCTCGTGCGCCGCCTCGTCGATGGTGCGGAGAAGCCACGCGGGCGTCTCGCGATTGCCGGCGCGCAGGGCGAGGCCGGACGGCGGCCCGCCGGAGCGTGCGGTGGTCGTCTCGACCTGGATCGCGTCGACCTGCCCCTGCTGGCCGCGCGCGACGTCGGCGACGAACACCACCGGCCACTCGAGCCCCTTCGCGCCGTGGATGGTGAGCACGCGCACCGCATCGACGGTCTCGTCCGCGAGCGGGCTGTCGCCCTCCGCGCGATCGAGCGCCTCGACTTGCTCGATGTGATCGAGGACCGCCTCGGCGGAGCTGCGGCCGTCCGCGGCGAGCCCGGCGATCTTCCGCACCGCCTTCTCGAGGTTGGCGACGCGCTGCGCGCCCTCGAAGGACGCCGCCATCGCCAGACGCAGCGGCGTCTCGACGAGCGCGGCGGCGGCCAGCTCGTCGATCATCGCGTCGCGGTGGCGCTGGTGAAACTCGCGGATCATCGCCAGTGCAGCCGCCAACCGCGGGAGCTTGCCCCCGTCGGGCTCCGCGAAGATGCTCCACGCGCCGACCGCCATGGCGTGCTCCTGGAGCTCGCGGTCCGGAACCGCGGCGACCGGCGATCGCAGCCACGACACGAGAGCGACCTGGTCGGCCGGGTTGATGACGGCGCGCAGGAAGGCGAGCAGCACGGCGACCTCGTGGCGCTCGTAGAACTCCTTGCCTCCGGCCAGCACGTACGGGATGCCGCGCTCGCGCAGCATGCGGAGGTAGATGCCGACCTCGCTCAGCGCGCGCAGCAGGATGGCCACGTCGCGATAACGCAGGGCGCCGCCCGAGACCTGCTCCTCGATCCACGCGGCGGCCGTGATGGCCTCCGCCCTGCGCCGATCGAGCGCCCGCGCCCGCAGCTCGCCGACCGACCAGATCTCGACGCGAGGCTCGTCGACATCTTCCCGGGCCGCGGTGATCGGCGCGAATGGCGGATCGAATCGGCCGTCCCCCGCGAAGCTCGACTCGAACAGCGTGTTCAGCGGCTCGACGATCCGCGGGACGCTGCGGAAGTTCGATCTCAGCTCGAGCACCGCCCCACCGCCGCGCTCGACCGCCCGGACGGCGCGGCTGTAGGCATCGATGTCGGCGCCGCGGAACCGATAGATCGACTGCTTCGGATCGCCGACGATGAAGAGCTTGCCCGGCGCGAGCGGCAAGCGGTGCGCCTCGACGTCGGCTCCCGACGACGTCACGTCCGCCGACGACAGCAGGAAGGCGATCTCGTACTGGAGCGGATCGTTGTCCTGAAACTCGTCGATCAGGATGTGATCGAGCCGTCTCGCCTCGTCGCCGCGGACGCGCGGGTTGTCCCGCAGCAGGTCGCGGGCGAGGACGATCATGCCGTCGAACGACAGCCAGCCGCGCTCGAGGTACTCGCGGCGGAAGCGCTCGACGAACCCGACGAGGCAGTCAGCCAGCCGACCCGCCAGCTCGCAGTCGAGCTTCTCGAGCCGGCACCACTTCAGCAGGTCGGTGATTCGCGTCTGAGTGCCCGGCGGATCGGCGACCACGGCCTTGGCGCCGATCTTGACGGATTTGGGCAGCTTGTCGATGAGCGCCCGGCACTCGGCGTCCGGAGGCTCGCCGCCCGCGATGCGCCCGAGGATCTTCTCGATCAGCGAGAGCACGTGCGGGACGTTCCGGTTGACGCCATCGGCGTTCCGCGTCACGTCGCGCAGATCGCGAAGCTCCGCGAGTGCCAGCTCGGCGAACGCCCCGAGATGGACTCGCTGGCCGTCGCATGCGTCGGCGAGCACGGCGTCCCCGAGCCGGAAACCCGAGAGACGCCGCGCGATCTGCTCCACGTCCTCCATCGGCAGCGTCGCCAGGAGCGGTCGCCAGCGCTCCGTCGTCTCCGCCGGAGCGCCCGCGCCGAAGACCTCGACGAGGTGCTCGCTCCAGAGCTCGTCGAAGAGCGCCCGCGCGCCGCGCTCGTCGACATCGACCTCGAAGGCCGGATCGACACCGGCCTCGCGTGGATGCCGGCGGAGCATCTCCGAGGCGAAGCCGTGGATGGTGGTGATCGGCGCGTCGTCCAGCGACTCGACCGCCAGTCGCGCTCGCTCGAGGAAGAGCTGCCGGTCCGCGTCGTCGAGGCCGCGGCGACGCGACGCCTCGATGCGCCGGAGAACGCGTGTCGCCTCCTGGCCGACGGCGGGCCCGGGATCACGATCGCTCTCGCCGAGGAGCCTGGTCAGCGCCTCGAGCCCCTCCTCGACGCGCAGGCGCATCTCGGCGGCGGCCTTCTCGGTGAAGGTCATCGACGCGATGCGCTCGATCGGCGCGCCGCGCTCGAGCACGAGGTGCAGCACGCGCTCGACGAGGAGGCTCGTCTTTCCCGTGCCCGCGCCGGCGACGACGACGAGGTTGCGATCGAGCTCGCTCGCCGCCCGGTCGCGCTCGATTCGGTCGGCGATCTCCATCACTCCTCGCTCCCGTCGTCGTCCTGTTCCCGGTGGGCGGCCCGGACGGTCTCGAGCGTCGGCCGGCGCCCGTCCTTCGCGTTGCAGTCGCGGAAGTCGGCGAGCCGCGGGTCACCCTCGATCCGCCGCAGGGTCGGCTCGTGGTCCTTGCGGCACGTCGACCGGTAGGCGCAGAACCTGCACGTGCCCCCCTCGGGACGGAGCGGAAAGCGCCCCGCGCGGGCGAGCGCCACCATCGTCGCGACCGTCTCGAGCATGCCCTCCCGCAGGTCGAAGCTCCTGAGCGGCACGACTCGATCCGTCTCCTTGCGATCCGGACCGAGTCCGATCAAATTCGCCTCGACGGGGCGCGCCGGGACACCGGTCAGCGCCGCGGCGGCCATCTCCCGGTAAAGAGGAAGCTGCAGGTGTCTGCCCGTGACGATGCCCTTCGGCTGCGTGCGGGGACGCAGCCGCGCGCTGCCGGTCTTGTAGTCGTCGACGCGCACCCCCTTGCTACCGTGGAGGACGCGATCGAGCCGCCCCTCGAGGTCGACCGACCCTCCGTCGGGCAGGGCGAGCCGCCGGCCCAGCGTCTCCTCGACGACCACCCGCTCGTACATCCCCATCTGCCCGAGGTCCTCCTCCACGAAATCGGCCAGGTCGTCGAGCCACGACTCGCCGATCAGTCTCCAGAGTCCGGCGAGACGACGGTACGAGGGTCCCGCACGCTGCGCGAGCACGCGATTCCAGATCGACTCGAGCCGCTCCCGGGCCTCGCGGCGGAGCTCCGCCACGCGCGCGCCGAGATCGTCGGTCGTCGCGAGGGGCGTGTAGAGCTCCTGGAGCGTCTCGTGCACCGCCGTCCCGAGGAAGCGCGACTCGAGCTGGTGGGGATCCGCCTCGTCCTCGAGCTCGCGCACGTCGAGCACCTGACGCAGGAAGAAGGCCGTCGGACAGCGGGCCAGCAGCTCGAGCGCCGTGGGCGAGCCGTAGCTCCGCGGCGGCGCCGGGACGCCGGTCTCCGCGTCGAAGCGTCGCGATCGCGGCGAGCGCGTGAACTCCTCGATCGACTCGACCGCGTCGAGCGCGCACTCCCAGCCGGGGACGACGAGTGACAGCCGCTCGATCACCCGACGCGCCGCCTCCGCGCCACGCCGCTGGCGCACGGCGTGCGCGACGAGCGCGTCGCCCGTCGAGCAGATACCGAGGCTGTCCGCGAGTCCGCGCGCGCGCTCCGCGGGATGCGACGTGACGCGGTCGGGCCGGAACGGGTTGACCGCGTCGTCCTCGAGGAACGCCGCCACGTCCCGCCGCCCGGAGAAGACCGAGGCGAGGTCGCGCATGGCGCTCGACCGGGCCACCGTGCGGCCGTCGTCGTCGGCGCGCTGCCACGACACGACGACCGCTCGACGGGCGGCGCCGAGCGTCATCGCCATCAGCAGTCGCTCCTCGCCGACGACGTCGTGGCGCGGGTAGAGGGGACGCCCGAGCGCGGCGGTGATCGCCGCGCGACGCCCGTCGTCGAGATACGGGTCCTGGCGCCCGCGCCGCGGAAAGAGCCCGTGCTGGAATCCGATCCAGATGACCGCGTCGTGCGTCAGACCGCGCGCCTGCATGAGGTCGAGGACGCGCACTCCGGCGCCGTCGTCGGGGCCGATCTTCGAGCGGCTCGCATCCACGACGCGCTCGAGGAGCTGCTCGACATCGCGCATCGAACGCCGGTCGCCGCGACCCCTCTCGTTGACGCGTCCGGCGATCGAGAGGGTGTCGAGGACCTCGTCGACCAGCGGGGAGGGAAACCTCCGCCGCGCGAGCGCTCTCAGGAACGCGACGTGCTCGTCGAGGCCGCGCGCGCCCTCCCACTCCCGCTGATCCGACTCGAGCGCGTCGAGGACGGCCAGCAGCGTCCGCAGGGCGCCGCGGTCGGCGACGACCGCGGGATCATCCGGACCGGCGTCGTCCCGCCGGCGCTCGATGAAGCGCTCCAGAGATCGCCACTCCTCGAGCCCGCCGATCAACCGCGCCTCGCGGCTCCACCGGTCCCAGCGATGCACCGGGAACGGCTCGTTCTCGAGCCCGGCGCTCGACGGTCTCCCGGCGCGCAGCAGATCGATGACGTCGCGACGCGCGAAGTCTCCGGCCAGCACGCGCACGAGCCGGACGAATCGGTCGACGTCGGCGGCCCGGCGGAGCGGCGCCGTCGCCGACGTCGTGAACGGCAGGCCGAGCTCGGCGAAGGTCGCCTTCAGGAACGGCGCGTAGCTCGAGAGGGAGCGGGCGACGATGGCGATCTCGCGCAGCGGCACGCCGTCGCCGTGGAGCGCGAGAGCGCGCAGTCCCGCGGCGCGCAGCTCCGCCTGCGGTCCCTGGACGTGGCGCAGCTCGAGCGCCGGTCGCGCCAGCGGACCCGCGTCGCTCCCGCCGGCGTCGGGCATCCGCCGCAGCCGCTCGATGAGCTCGAGTCGATCCCCGGACGGCGGCAGCATCTCGATCCGCGGCGTCCGGCCGGCTCCGCCAGCGCCGCCCGCCATCGCGGCGATCGACTGCATCGAACGAACGCCGACCGGCGCGTCCGCATCGCCGGGAAGCAGGAAGGTGAGCTCGGCGGCGCGGTCGACGGCGCGGAGCAGGTCGTGGTGCACGCCGATCAGCTCGTAGGCGCCGTGGTGGAACGCACGGCGGATCCGCTTGCGCTCGAGGAAGCCCGCGACGTGCGGCAGGGCGGCGCGGACCAGCCCGGCCTCGTCGGCCATCTTCGCATCCTCGAGCCGCTCGATTCGCTCGAGCGCCGCAACGTAACGCGGATAGATCGAGGCGACCGCATGCGGCAGCTCGAACGCCGGGAGGTCACCCGCATCGATGCCCGCGTCGCGGAGGTCGCGGAGAGCCGAGAGGAGCAGCGCGCGCGCGCCGGGCCGTCGCCGCAGATAGTCGGCGTCACGGCCGTCGTGGTCGTCGAGCAACGCCAGCAGGAGCTCCGCGAGCGCCGCGTCGGGCAGGATCCGCGGCGCGACCTCGAGCGCGAGCTCGAGCACGCGGCGCGCGAACCCCCGGTACGTGAAGAGAGAGACGCCGAGCGCCGCCTGGCACCGCTCGGTGATGCGAACGCGCAGGTGATCGGCGAGCCGGCGCGTCGGCACGAGCACGAGCAGCGGATCGTCGATCCCGCCCCGTGGACGCGCGGCGATGGCATCGATCAGCCGCGCCTCGAGGGCGGGGCCGTCGAGCGAGCAGAAGACTTTCATCTCTTCGACTTCCCGGAAGGCGCGCGGAATGGCTGCCGCAAGACGTAGCCCAATCGCCGGACGCGGTCAAGCACAGTTTTTCGGAACACGGCGGAGGGCGGCTCGTTACCGTGGAGCGCTGGGGAGGCGCGGTGGGCGTTCGTCGAACGCGTCTCGGGCGGGGGTGCCGGCGCGAGGTCGAGCGCGGGCGGGCGCTCGGCTAGAGGCGGTAGGTGATGCGCCCCTTCGAGACGTCGTACGGGGAGAGCTCGATGCGGACTCGATCGCCCGGCAGGATACGGATGTAGTTCTTTCTGAGCCGCCCCGAGATGTGGGCGAGGACGGTGTGCCCGTTCTCGAGCTCGACGGTAAACTGGGTGTTCGGGAGGGACTTGACGATCGTCCCCTCCATGACAATCACATCTTCTTTCGTCAAGGCAAGCCCTCTCTGATACAATCCGGCCGCTTCCGCGTGGCCAGGGGACGACGCGCCCCGCCGCAGCCGCGGAAAACCTAGGATTTTAGATCTGCGGCCGAGGCAAGTCGAAGAAAAACGGGTGACCTCCGACTGGACGAAGCACAACGCCGGGGCGCCGAAGCGGGTCGTCGTCACCAAGAGGCTGCCGGGCGACCGCTGGCTGCGGATCCTCACGGATGCGGGCTGCGAGGTCGACGTGTCGACGACGCGGCGGAGCCTCTCCGTCGAGCAGATCCGCCAGGCGATCGGCGACCGCTGTGACGGCGCCATCGGTCAGCTCACCGAGACCTGGGGCGCCGAGCTCTTCGAGGCGCTGGCGGCCGCAGGCGGCACGGTCTACTCGAACTACGCGGTCGGCTACAACAACGTCGACGTCGCCGAGGCGACCCGGCGCGAGATCCGCGTCGGCAACACCCCCGGCGTGCTGACCGAGACCACCGCCGAGATGGCCGTCGCGCTGCTCTTCGCGGCCGCGCGTCGCGTGCCCGAGGCCGAGCGCTACCTCCGCGACGGCAAGTTCGACGGCTGGCTGCCCGACCTGTTTCTCGGCAAGCGGCTCTGGGGCGGCACCCTGGGCGTCGTCGGCGCGGGGCGCATCGGCGCGTGCTTCGCGCGCATGGTCGCGCCCGGCCACGACATGCACCTCATCTACCAGGACATCGCCCGCAACGAGGCGCTCGAGGCCTGGTTCGAGGCCATCAATCGCACCCGCGCCGAGGTCGGCGAGAGCCCTCTACGCTGCGAGCACGTCGACCACGTCGACGCCCTGCTCGAGCGCGCCGACGCCGTCAGCCTCCACGTGCCGCTCGACGAGGGCACCCGACACCTGATCGACGCACGCCGGCTGCGGTTGATGAAACGCGATGCCATCCTCGTCAACACGAGCCGGGGGCCGGTGATCGATGAACGGGCGCTGGTGGAGCACCTGCGCGCGACGCCGTCCTTCCGGGCGGGGCTCGACGTGTTCGAGGACGAGCCGCGTCTCGCCCCCGGCCTGGCCGAGCTGCCGAACGCCGTGATCGTGCCGCACATCGCCAGCGCCACCGACTGGACCCGCCAGGGGATGGCGACCATCGCGGCGGCGAACGTGGCGGCGATCCTGCGCGGCGACCCGGTGGCGTCCGACCCGCGCGTCGAGGATTTCCTCGAGGGCGACTCGCCGCCCCGGCTGGCGCCGTCGATCGTCAACGCCGGCGACCTCGGCCTGCCGACGGCGTGACGCCAACATGGTTTTTCATTGAGCGCTCGCCGGGTTTCCGCGAGAATCGGGGCCCTCGGAACGCGGCTGGCCGCGGGCGCGAGCCGCCGCGACGGTCGGTCCACACGACCGTTCGTGATCAACCCCTGAAGGACATCGCACGATGACCATCGACATTCAAGCACTGCTCGGCGCCGACGCCGACGTGCTGCTCGGCTACAAGGCGAAGGGTTTCTCGAGGGACCAGCTCCACCTGCCGGGGCCCGACTTCGTCGATCGCGTCTTCGCGGAGAGCGACCGTTCCCCGCGCGTGCTGCGGAGCTTCCAGCAGATCCTCGGGCACGGTCGTCTCGCCGGCACCGGCTTCGTCTCGATCCTGCCGGTCGACCAGGGGATCGAGCACTCCGCCGGCGCGTCGTTCGCGCCGAACCCGATCTACTTCGACCCCGGAAAGATCGTCGAGCTGGCGATCGAGGGCGGCTGCAACGCCGTGGCGTCGACCCTCGGCGTGCTCGGCGCGGTGAGCCGCCGCTACGCGCACCGCATTCCGTTCATCGTCAAGCTCAACCACAACGAACTGCTGACCTATCCGAACAAGTTCGACCAGATTCCCTTCGCGCAGGTCGAGCAGGCCTACGACCTCGGCGCGGTCGCGGTCGGCGCGACGATCTACTTCGGGTCCGACGAGGCGGGCCGTCAGATCCAGGAGGTCTCGGAGGCGTTCTCGAGAGCGCACGACCTCGGGATGCTGACCATCCTCTGGTGCTACCTGCGGAACTCGGCGTTCAAGAAGGACGGCGTCGACTACCACGTCGCGGCCGATCTCACCGGCCAGGCGAACCACCTCGGCGTCACCATCGAGGCCGACGTCATCAAGCAGAAGCTCGCGGAGAACAACGAGGGCTACCGCGCGCTCAAGTTCGGCAAGACGCACGACCGCGTCTACAGCGACCTCACTCCGGACGACGGCACCGCGGGCGCCGCGATCGAGCTCTGCCGCTACCAGGTGGCGAACTGCTACATGGGACGCGCGCCGCTGATCAACTCCGGCGGAGCCTCGACGGGCAAGGACGACCTCGCGCAGGCCGTGAGAACGGCGGTGATCAACAAGCGCGCCGGCGGCATGGGCCTGATCTCCGGCCGCAAGGCGTTCCAGCGACCGATGAAGGACGGCGTCGCGCTCCTCAACGCCATCCAGGACGTCTACCGCGACAAGCGCGTGACGGTGGCTTAGGCATCCCCCCTCCCGGCCCCGGTCCCGGTCCCGGAACCCGGGGTCGGGATCGGGAACGGGACCCGCGCGGCCCCTCTGTGCGTCCTCCGTGTTCTCTGTGATCTCCCCAACGTTGCAAAAACGTACCCGTACCCGTTCCCGTTCCCGTGCCCGTTCCCGTCCTCGAAAGCTCTGGTATCGGAGTCCGATGACCGACTCCGATACCGATGACCGACTCCGACTCCGACTCCGACGACTCTGTGGTTCAAGGCTCCCGTTTTCCGGGTATCCTGTCTCCCGATGCCCACGCTGCTCGCGATGCTCCTCACGGTCTCCCAGATCGCCGGCGACCACTGGTCGTTCCGGCCGATCGAGCGGCCCGCGCTCCCCGCGGTGAAGGACGCCGCGAGAGCGCGAAACGCCGTCGACCCGTTCGTGCTGGCGCGACTCGAGCGCGCCGGCCTCGACCTCGCGCCTCCCGCGAGCCGCGAGACGCTGATCCGGCGGCTGTCGCTCGACCTCCTCGGGCTGCCGCCCTCGCCTGAAGAGATCGACGCGTTCCTGGCCGACACCGCGCCGGACGCGGTGGAGCGGCTCGTCGATCGGCTGCTCGCCTCGCCGCACTTCGGCGAGCGCTGGGGACGTCACTGGCTCGACCTCGCGCGCTACGCCGACTCCAACGGCTACGAGGACGATCGCTCGCGACCCGACGCGTGGCGGTACCGCGACTGGGTGGTCGACGCCGTGAACGCCGACCAGCCGTTCGACCGCTTCACCGTCGAGCAGATCGCCGGCGACCTGATCCCCGATGCGACCTACTCGCAGAGGGTGGCGACGGGGTTCCACCGCATGTGCCCGTCGAACGAGGCCGGCAACCCAGCGGTCGCGGAGGAGTACCGGGTGCGCACGGCGAAGGATCGCGCCAACACCGTCGGCGCGGTCTGGCTGGGATTGACCGTGGCGTGCGCACAGTGCCACGAGCACAAGTACGATCCGGTCTCGCAGGAGGAGTACTACCGGCTGTTCGCGTTCTTCAACGGGGCGGTCGACGTCCAGATCGACGCGCCGCCGCTGCCGCGAGAGTACCAGGAGGCCTACGAGCGAGCCAGGGAGGCGTTCAGCGGCACCGACAACAACGCGCCGCTGCCGCCGAGCACGAAGGCCCTGACGATCGCCGATCCTCCCGAGCCTCCGCCGACACACGTCCACGTGCGCGGCGACTTCCTCGAGCAGGGACCGGAGGTGGCGGCGGGCACGCCGGCGTTCCTGCCGGAGCTCTCGGCGCGCGGGAGCCGAGCGGACCGTCTCGACCTGGCGCGCTGGATCGCCGCGCCGGCGAACCCGCTGACGCGACGCGTGGCGGCGAACCACGTCTGGCAGCACCTCTTCGGCCGCGGCATCGTCAAGACGTCGGAGGACCTCGGCACGCAGGGCTCGCCGCCGACGCATCCGAAGCTGCTCGACCTGCTCGCCGACGAGCTCCTCGAGAGCGGGTGGAGCCGCAAGCGGCTCGCGCGACTGATCGTCACCTCGGCGACGTACCGGCAGTCATCCCGCAAGCGTCCCCGCGCCGACGCCACCGATCCCGAGAACCGGCTTCTCCACCGTCAGAACAGGCTGCGGGTCGAGGCGGAGATCGTGCGCGACCTCGCGCTGGCGGCCAGCGGCCTCCTCGTGTGGCGGCTCGGCGGTCCGAGCGTGCAGCCTCGGCTGCCGGCCGGGCTCGCCGACATGGAGGTGCTCAGGAACGAGCGATTCCGCGACGAGGACGAGGGCAGTGATCTCTACCGCCGCGGCCTCTACACCAACGTGCAGCGCACGTTCCTCTTCCCGGCGTTCGAGACGTTCGACGTCGCGGACCCGAACGTGTCGTGCTCGCGACGCCATCAGTCGACGACGCCGATCCAGGCGCTGACGCTCCTCAACGAGCGCGGCTTCTTCGAGTGCGCCCGGGCTCTCGGCCATCGCATGGCGCGCCGCCCGGACGCGGATCCCTCGCGCGTCATCCGCGAGACGTTCCGGCGCTGCCTCGGTCGCTGGCCGGACGATGACGAGACGCACGTCCTGGGATCGCTCTTCGAGGAGCTGCGGGCGCTCTACCGCGGCGAGCTCGTCGCGGCGCAGGCGGTCTCGGGCGATCGGAGCGCGGACGCCGCGGAGGTCGCCGACCTCGCGGCATGGATCGGCGTGGCGCGGACGATCCTCAACCTCGAGGAGTTCATCACCAGGGAATGACGCGCATGGGAACGGTAGGGCATCCGCACGACGACGCCACCGCGACGCGCCGGCGCTTCCTGACGAGCGCCGCGAGCGGGCTCGGATCGATGGCGCTCGGGTCGCTGCTCGCCGGCGAGGGCGTGCTGCCGGCGACCGGAGATGTCGTCACGGACGGCGGCGTCACGGGCGGCGGCGCCTCGCCGGAGCGCGCGACGCGGAAACCGCACTTCGAGCCGACCGCCCGGCGCGCGATCTTCATCTATCTCGCCGGTGGCATCAGCCAGATCGAGCTCCTCGATCCGAAGCCGCGGCTCACCGAGCTCACCGGGAAGCCGCTGCCGCAGTCGTTCGCCGGCAACGAGAAGCGGCTCTCGTTCCTGAAGCTCGACTCGGCGCGGCTGATGGGCAGTCGGTTCGGCTTCCGGCGCTACGGCGAGTGCGGCATGGAGCTCTCGGAGCTCTTGCCGTCGATCGGCTCGCGCGCGGACGACATCGCCGTGATCCGCTCGATGCACACCGACGAGTTCGACCATGGCCCGGCCGAGATGTTCTTCAGCACCGGGGACGAGCAGCCCGGGCGGCCGAGCGCGGGCGCGTGGATCGTCTACGGGCTCGGCACGGAGACGCGCGACCTCCCGGCCTACGTCGTCCTGATGACCGGTCGCGCCCCGGTGGCGCGATCGATCAACTGGGGCAGCGGCTTCCTGCCCGCGTCGAACGGGGGCGTCCTCTTCCGCAGCCGCGGCGAGCCGCTGCTCAACCTCGCGAACCCGCCGGGCGTGCTCGACGTCGCGCAGCGGAGGCAGCTCGACGCCGTGCGAGCGCTCGACCGGCGGCGCCTCGAGCGCGTCGGCGATCGCGCCATCGCGGAGCGGGTCGAGGCGTACGAGCTCGCCTTCCGCATGCAGGCCGCCGCGCCGGAGCTCGTCGACCTCGCGGGCGAGCCGCCGGAGACCCTCGAGGCGTACGGCGTCGGTCGCGACGACGAGGAGGAGCACGGCTTCGCGACCAACTGCCTGCTCGCGCGCCGTCTCGTCGAGCGCGGCGTGCGGTTCGTCAGCATCTTCCAGCGCCGCTGGGACCACCACAGCGGGCTCGAGGAGAAGATCCAGAAGAACTGCCGCGTCATCGACCAGCCGATCGGCGCGCTCCTCGGCGACCTCAAGGAGCGCGGGCTCCTCGACTCGACGCTCGTCGTCTGCGGCACCGAGTTCGGCCGCACACCGGTGACGCAGAACTCCGAGCCCGGCCGCGACGCCGGCAGGGACCACCACCGCTTCGCGTACAGCGTCTGGCTCGCCGGCGGCGGCGTGCGAGGCGGCCAGGCGATCGGCAAGACCGACGAGCTCGGCTGGCACGCCGTCGAGGACCGCGTCCACGTCCACGACTTCCACGCCACACTGCTCCACCTCTTCGGCCTCGACCACCTGAAGCTCACCTACCGCTTCAAGGGCCTCGACTTCCGCCTCACCGACCAGGGCGGCCGGGTGGTGTCGCGGGTGCTGGGGTAACCCCCCCCGGCCTCGTCCTCGTTCCCGGTCCCGTTCCCGTTCCCGTTCCCGTTCCCGTGCCCGTTCCCGTGCCCGTGCCCGAGGTCCGACTCCGATTCCGACTCCGACCCCGATTCCGACTCCGATTCCGATTCCGATGACCGAGTCCGAGTCCGAGTCCGATGACCGAGTCCGATGACCGATGTCAGAGACTCGCGCTCTGCGTCATCTGCGTAATCTGCGTTCCCGTCCCCGTAGACCGTCGTCCGTCGTCCGCGCCTCCGACGTGTTCGAGGAGCAGCAGCGCCCTCGAGGGTCACCGCAGCTTGCGGTCGTCGAGGCGTTCTCCTCGTGGGGGGCGGATCGGGATTGTGAGGCCGCCCGAGGCGGCGAGCTCCTCGAAGAGGCGGGCGCGCAGCTCGAGGGCGCGCTCGCGGTAGGCGGGGAGGTCGATGAGGTTGTGGCGCTCGTGCGGGTCGGTCGCGAGGTCGTAGAGGCCGTCGCGGTCCCAGACGCCGTGATAGAAGATGTACTTGAAGCGCTCCGTGCGGATGGCGAGCGTCGTCGGCGTCGCCGGGAAGTTCCACTCCCAGTGGTACTCGTAGAGCACGTGCGAGCGCCACTCGGCGTCGCGGCCGAGCAGGAGTGGAAGGAACGACCGGCCGTCGATCGGCGTTCCCTCCGGCGCCCCGGCGCCGGCGAGGTCGAGCAGCGTCGGCGCGATGTCGATGTTCTGGATCAGGGGCATGACGCGGGTGCCGGGGCGCACGAGACCGGGCGCCCACACGAGCATCGGCACGCGGATCGACTCCTCGAACGCGTCGCGCTTGTCGTAGAAGCCGTGCTCGCCGAGCGCGAAGCCGTTGTCGCTGGTGTAGATCACCGCCGTCGACTCGCTCAGGCCGTTCGACTCGATCGCCGCGAGCACGCGCCCGAGGTTCTCGTCGAGGCCGTGCACGGTCTCGCAGTAGCGCCGGTAGAACGCCGCGAACGACGGCACCGGGTCCGCGTCGTAGTTCCCCGTCTCCCAGTGGTCGACGCCGTGGATGCTGTAGCGTCGCTCGCGCACCCAGCGCGGCTGTGACAGGTAGTTCGCCTCGGTGTTCGCCATCGTCTGCGGGTACGCGATCTCGGCGGCGTCGTAGCGCCCGTGGTGACGCGGCGCCGGCCGGAACGGATAGTGCACCGCCTTGAAAGCGAGCATCAGGAAGAACGGCCGGTCGTGTTCGCCGGAGATCCAGTCGATCGCGGTGCGCGTCAGCACGTCGGTGGTGTACCCCTCGTGCTTCTTCCGCGAGCCGTTCGTGTTGAGGATCGGATCGAAGTACGTGCCCTGGCCGCGGAAGCTGACCCAGTGGTCGAAGCCGGGACGCGGCGCGTCGTCGTCGTGTCCCATGTGCCACTTGCCGACGAACGCGGTCCGGTAACCGGCCCGGCGAAGATGCTCGGGAAAGAAGACGGTCCCCGCCGGCACCGGCCGCTGGTTGTCGACGACGCCGTGGGCGTGCATGTACCGCCCGGTGAGGATCGAGGCGCGGCTGGGCGAGCAGAGCGACGTGCTCACGAAGGCGTTGACCACGTGAGCGCCCTCGCGGGCCATGCGGTCCATCGCCGGAGTCTCCAGGAACGATGGCCCGCCGGCGAAGCGCATGAAGTCATGCCGGTGATCATCGCTCAGGACGAGCACGATGTTCCGGCGCGCGCCGTCCTGGGCGGAGGCGGCCACGCAACCGGAAACGGAGGTGACCAGCAGGAGCGCCAGAATCAGGGCGCGGTGTCTCGGAATCGCTCTGGTGTGCATGTGGCGTCTCTTCGGGTTCTGCGTCTTTATCTGCGTACTCTGGCGATCGGTCGAGGACGAGTCGGATTCCGATTCCGATGTCCGATGTCCGATGTCCGATGTCCGATTCCGATGACCGATGTCCGATTCCGATTCCGACTCCGACTCCGACTCCGACTCCGATG
>JBFFXF010000171.1:0-15520 GCA_041569895.1 Planctomycetota bacterium
ACGGGAACGGGCACGGGATCGGGTACGGGACCGAGCCCTCCCCCCGACGCCCGTGCCCGACAGCCCCCACGCCCGGTATAATGCCCCGCCTCATGCACTCCCGCGCGCCATCGATCCAGCGAGTCGGGCTCGTTGCCGGGCCGGCGCTCGCCGTCGTCGCTCTCGTGGCGTTGCCGCGCGAGTACACCGGGGCTGTCGGTGACTCGGTGGCGTTCTCGTGGGCGGGTCGGACGACGGCCGCCGTCGCTGCGTGGATGGCAGTGTGGTGGCTCACCGAGGCGGTCCACGTCACCGTCACGGCGCTGTTGCCGATCGTCCTGCTGCCGCTTCTCGGGGCGCGGTCGATCGAGGCGGTCACCGCGCCGTACGCGCACCGGCTGATCTTCCTCTACATGGGCGGGTTCTTCATCGCGCTGGCGATGGAGAAGTGGGGCCTGCACCGGCGCATCGCGCTGCGGCTGCTCGGCGTGGTCGGCACCGGGCCGCGCGCGATGGTCGGCGGGTTCATGCTGGTGACCGCCTTGCTCAGCATGTGGGTCTCGAACACCGCGACGACCCTGATGATGCTGCCGATCGCGCTCAGCGTCGTCGGTCTGGTCACGCCGGGCAACGATGAGGAGACGCCCGGGAGCTTTCCGGTCTGCATGATGCTCGGCATCGCGTACGGCGCATCGATCGGCGGCATCGGCACGATCATCGGCACGCCGCCGAACCTCTTCCTGGCGGGGTTCGCCAGGGACACGCTGGGCGAGCCGATCAGCTTCGCGCGCTGGCTGGTGATCGGCCTGCCGGTGGTGGCGGTCTTTCTGCCGCTGGCGTGGTTCCTGCTCTGCTGGGTACTCTTCCCGCTCGGCGACCTGCGGCTCGAGGGCGGGGTCCAGTCGATCCGTCGCGCCGCGGCCGACCTCGGGCGCATGGATCGCGGCGAGCGGGTGACGCTGGTGGTGTTCCTGAGCGCCGCGACGGCCTGGATCTCGCGCTCGTGGCTGAACGAGATCCGCATCGGCGACGTCTCCCCGCTTGCCGGCCTCACCGATCCCGGCGTCGGCATGATCGCGGGGCTGTCGCTCTTCCTGATCCCGGTCCGGCGCGTCGAGGGACGCCGCGAGTGCGCGCTCGACTGGAAGACGGCGTCGCGGCTGCCGTGGGGCGTGTTGATCCTCTTCGGCGGCGGGCTCAGTCTCGCGGACTCGATCCGCGACAACGGCGTCGGTGACTACCTCGCGGCGCAGGTGGCCGGGCTGGGCGGCGTGCACCCGGTGCTCTTCACCCTGGTGCTCGTCGCCATGGTGATCTTCCTGACGGAGCTGACGAGCAACTTCGCGACCACGGCGACGCTCGTGCCGATTCTCGCGAGCGTCGCCATCGGCCTCGGCATCGATCCGTTCCTGCTCATCGTGCCCGCCACCGTCGCCGCGAGCTGCGCGTTCATGCTGCCGGTGGCGACACCGCCGAACGCGGTGGTCTTCGGATCCGGCAAGGTGACCGTCGCGCAGATGGCGCGGGCGGGAATCTGGCTCAACCTGGTGGGGATCGTCGTCGTCACGGTGCTCACGTACGCCGTCATCGTGCCACTTCTCGGAGGCGGTCGATGAGCGACACCGGCGCGGTCCGGGGACGCGGCCTGCTGAGGGTGATCGGTCCGGGTCTCCTGGTCGCCGCGACCGGCGTCGGTGCGGGCGATCTCGCCACCGGCGCGTTCGCGGGCAGTCAGGTCGGACTCGCGGTCCTCTGGGCGGTGCTCGTCGGCGCGGCGATGAAGTTCGCCGTCAACGAGGGGCTGGCGCGGTGGCAGCTCGCCACCGGAACGACGCTCCTCGAGGGCGCGGTCGCGAAGCTCGGCATCCTCGTCGCGATCGTCTTCCTGCCGTACCTGGTGCTGTGGAGCTTTTTCGTCGCCTCCGCGCTGATGAGCGCCTGCGGCGCGACCATGCACGCCATGGTGCCCGTGTTCGACGATCCGGTGATCGGGAAGCGTGTCTTCGGCGTGGCGCACAGCCTCCTCGGGCTGGCGCTCGTGCTGCGGGGCGGCTACCGGCTCTTCGAGCGCGTCATGAGCGTCTGCATCGGCGTGATGTTCGTCACGGTGATGGTGACGGCCTTCAGCCTCTGGCCCGGGACGGGCGCCGTGGCGCGTGGCCTCCTGCCCGACCCGTCGTCGTTGCGGGGCGACGACCTGCAGTGGACCGTCGCGCTGATGGGCGGCGTCGGCGGCACCGTGACGGTCCTCTGCTACGGCTACTGGATGCGCGAGAGCGGCCGCGAGTCCGGAGCCGACCTCGGAGTCTGCCGGATCGATCTCGCCACGGCGTACACCATGACCGCGATCTTCGGGATCTCCATGGTGATCATCGGCAGCACCGTGCCGGTCGAGGGGAAGGGCGCCGCGCTTCTGGTGACGCTCGCCGATCGACTCTCCGGGCCGCTCGGGTCGCCCGGTCGGTGGGCGTTCCTCATCGGCGCGTGGGGCGCCGTCTTCAGCAGCCTGCTCGGTGTCTGGCAGGCCGTGCCGTACATCTTCGCCGACCTCTGCGGGCAGCTCGGCCGCCGCCGCGGCGGCGTCGGATCGACCAACGGCGAGCCGGTCGAGCGCTTCCGGGTCGAGACGCGTTCGCTCGCGTACCGGGCGTCGCTGCTCGGCATCGCGATCGTGCCGGCGCTCGGGCTCGTCGTCGACTTCAGGCGCATCCAGAAGCTCTACGCCATCACCGGCGCGTTCTTTGTCCCGCTGCTCGCTCTGGCGCTCCTGATCCTCAACGGCCGTGCCGACTGGGTCGGCGACCGGCGCAACCGCTGGCTCGCGACCATCGCGCTCATCGCCGTGCTCGTCTTCTTCGCGTGGTACGGGTGGGTGTCGCTGACGGGCTCGCCAGCCTGACCTGCGCGCCCTATTCAGGCACCGGGACGTTGAAGAAGAACACGCCCTTCGAGTCGACCGCGCTTCCCGCGTCGGCCGCGTCGATCACCAGGCGGTCGCCGAGCAGCTCGCGGGCGCGGATCGATCCGTCCGGGGCGGTGACCAGGAACTCCGCGGGGTGGACGAAGACGATGAAGAGGCGGTTCTCGCGCGAGCGCGCCTGCAGGAAGTGGTCGTTCTGCTCCGGCCCGAACATGCCGCCGGAGGGGCAGAGGAGAAAGTCGGCGCCGTTGAGGCGGAATCCCTCGACGATGTCGGGATAGCGCCGGTCGGCGCAGATCATCGTGCCGATGCGCCCGTGCGCCGTGCGGAAGACCGACGAGACCCGTCCCGGCTCGTTGCGGACGAGCTCGTGGCCGAGACGCTGCTTGCGGTACTTGCCGACCAGGCGGCCGTCCGGATCGATCAACACCGCCGTGTTGTGGCGCTGATCGCCGTCGGCCTCGAGCAGGCCGGCGATCAGGTGGATGTCGAGCTCGTCGGCGAGCGCGGCGAGCCTCCGGAAGTACGACCCGCCGGGGATCGGCTCGCCAAGGGCGCGGTACTCGTCGAGCGGGATCGACTTGTCCGCGATCGCGTAGCCGTCGAGGAAGCACTCGGTGGTGCACACGACGGCGGCCCCGCGTGCCGCCGCCTCGCGGATCAACGGCTCGGCGCGGCGGAAGTTGGCCTCGCGGTCGCCTCGAATCCACTTGAGGACGATCCCCGCGACGCGGACCGTGCGCGACGTGCGGCGCTCTCCGGGCGCGCGCAGCGTGCCGAGGTACGCGACGAGGTGCCTGAAATCGCTCGCCGTCATCCGCTCGATGAGCCCGTCGGGCATCAGCGACGTCTCCGACACGCCGTGGCGAACGATCGCCGCCACCGGCACCTTGATCTCGCGATCGTCCTCGAGGAGCAGCGTCACCGACTTGCCGCCGTCGCGGTAGTGGAACTGGATCCCGGCGTGCGCCTCGCCGCTCCTGGTGACGATGAAGTAGCTCTGGTACTCGATGGCGATCTCCTCCGACGGGCGGAGAATCGAGCGCGCGATCTCCGCGATCGACTTCGAGTCGGCGACGCGCGAGAGGTCCGGTCCGACGCCGCCCCCGCGACCCCCGACCGTGTGGCAGCGGCTGCAGTCCGCCGCGGGGCCGAAGAAGACGCGCCGGCCGACGTCGGGATCGCCGCCACGGCCGGCCTCGCGGATCCATCCCTCGATTGAATCGGGCCGCCCGCGCTGCTCGCCGAGGGCGAGCTCGAGCTGTTCGCGGAGCTCGTCGTCGAGCGTCTCGCGCCGCGGAACGTGCAACCGCGAGCGCAGCGCCTCGAGCGCGCGCGCCGCGGGCCCGTTCGGGCGGTCGCTCGCATCGGGGCTCGCGGTCGTCGTCGCGTCCGCCGGTTCCTGCGCCGCATGTCGCAACGCACGGGCCGCCTCGAGCCGCACGGCGGGCTCACCGTCGTCGATGAGGGCGACGAGCGGATCGATGGTGTCAATGACGGCGTCACCGCCGGCCAGTCCCGAGACCGCGTCCGCCCGCAGTCCCGCGGGCAGCTCCCGGTCGCGGGCGAGCTCGAGCAGGACGCGCCGCGCCGCCGGCGAGCTCGACCACGCCAGGGTGCGCGTCGCCTCGCGCGCGAGCAGCGAGTCCTCGCCACGGGCGAGCGCGCCGAGCTCCCCGACGAGCGCCCGCTCGGGCTCTCGCACGAGCGCGACGGCGACGGCCCGCACGGCGGTGGGGCGGTCGCGGTCGCTCACGAGCGCGGCGAGAGCGGACTGATCGAACCGGCGGCGGATGCGGAAGCCGGCGACCTTCCGCTCGACCGACTCGACGGCGCGCGGCGAGAGCGCCTCGCGAGCCGCGAGCCACGTCTCGACGAGCTCGACGGGGACCGGCTCGCGCGCGATGGCCAGATCGAGCGCGTCCCGCGCCGCGGTAAGGCGCGACTCGCCCGCCCAGATGAGCGCCATGCGGCGGACGCGTGGATCGCCGTCCGCGAGGAGCCGCTCGAGCGCGCTCGCATCCGGTCGCTCTCCGGATCGTCGCAGCGCGAGCAACGCGAGGAGACGCGTGTCGGCGTCGTCGCTTGCGATCGCCTCGAGGACGCGGCGGCGATGGGCGGGACGCGCCAGGGCGGTCACCGTCGCCGAGTAGAGGAACGGATCGTCGCTCGCGCGGCGATCGATCAGGTCGTCGAACGATCCCCGGCCCCGCGCGCGGAGGACGCGCCGGAGCTCGAGCGCCGCGGCGTCCGGCGTCGCCACCGGGAAGCGCTCGCGAGGCGTCTCGACATCGACACCCTTCCGTGCCGAGATCCTCCAGACGCGTCCCTCGCCGTGATTCGGGTAGTCCTTGCGCACCCAGTCGGTGACGTAGACCGCGCCATCGGGGCCGGCCGCGATGCCGACCGGGCGGAAATCGCGTCCGCCCTCGATGAGGGGACGTCTCCCGGCGACCACCGTGGCGCCGTGCGGCCGCGGCACGTAGAGGTCGATCGCGTGGCCTCCCCAGACGGTCACCAGCCAGCCGTCGCGCAGGCGAGCGGGCAACGCGGCGCGGCTCGCGTCGAGGATGCCCGACGGCGCCTCGCCCGTGCCGGCGGCGATCGGCAGCGTCCCGGGAAGCTCGCCGTTCCAGGCGTCGAAGGGATGCAGGCCGCTCGGTCCCCAGAGCGCGCGAAAGCCGTAATCGCCGCCGTCGATGACGTGCACGATGCGGTTCGGCCCACGCGAGTCGGGATCGTTGTCGACGCACAGCAGGCGGCCGTCGCGGTCGATCTCGAGGCCGAACGGGTTCCAGAAACCGGTCGCCACCTCGTGGACGTTGCGGCCATCGGGACGGCAGCGGGCGATGGCGCCTCCGTCGCCGTATCCCGAGACCGACGACCCATCGCTTCCGACGACGCGCCACGGGTGGCCGCCGACGTTGCCCCGCGACGCGTACACCCGGCCGTCGCGGTCGACGATGACGCCGAGGAGCGTGCTGTGGTCGTAGGTCTGGGGCGTCTCGAGCGTCAGGATGCGGCGCTGCCGGTCGCTCGAGCGCTTCTCGTCGACGGCGCCGACGAGCACGACGCCGCGTCTCTGGCAGAGGTAGAGCTCGCCGCGGGGCGAGAGCGCCAGGTTCATGGCGTCCTCGAAGCCCTCGGCGAGGACGCTCACCGAGTCCGCGCGCCCGTCGCCGTCGGTGTCCTCGAGGACCTTCACCCGGTCGCTCGACGGTCCGTCGTAATCCGGTGGCGGGCTGTGCGTGTGCGATTCGATGACGAGCACGCGACCGGCGTCGTCGACCACGATGCCGACCGGCGTGACGATCTGCGACGAGTCGGCGAAGAGCTCGATCTGCAAATCCGCATCGAGCGAGCGCGGCGTCACGGCTCCGTCCGACTCGTCCGCCGCGATGCCGTGCGCGGTGACGAGACCGATGGCGACGGCGAACGGGGCGAGCGCCGTCGCGGCAGGGGAAGACAGACGTGCGGAGCGAGATGCGTTCATCGACGGGCCCTTGTGATTCGAAATCGCCAGCCCGTAGAATAACGGCTCTTCAGTGGAACTGGGAACCCCCCCCGCGGAAGGACGTTCGAAGGAGACGAGGAATGCGCATTCGCCTGCTTGCACTGTTGGTGTGCTGCTCGCTCGGGGCCGTCGTCACGGCCGACGAGCACAACGTCCCGCCGGACGGTTTCGTCGCCCTGTTCAACGGCAAGGACCTCGCCGGCTGGCACGGCATGCGGCATTTCAATCCCTACAAGCTCGAGGAGATGGACGCCGCCGAGCGTGACAAGCTCCTCGCGGAGGACGCCAGGAGCGCGCGGGAGCACTGGCGCGTCGAGGACGGCGAGCTCGTCAACGACGGGCACGGCGCCTACCTGACGACCGACGGCGAGTACGGCGACTTCGAGCTCCTGATCGACTACAAGACGGTCGCGAAGGCCGACAGCGGCATCTACCTGCGCGCCACGCCGCAGGTGCAGATCTGGGACACGACCGAGGAGGGCGGCAAGTGGGGCATCGGCGCCGACAGGGGCTCCGGCGGCCTCTGGAACAACTCGCCGGGCGCGCCGGGGAAGGACCCGCTCGTCCTCGCCGACCGCCCCTTCGGCGAGTGGAACAGCTTCCGGATCGTCATGGTCGGCTCGCGGACGACCGTGATCCTCAACGATCACGTCGTCGTCGATGGCGCGGTCCTGGAGAACTACTGGGACCGTTCGAAGCCGCTTCGGCGGCGCGGACCGATCCAGCTCCAGACGCACGGGGGCGAGATCCGCTGGCGCAACATCTTCCTGCGCGAGATCGGCCCGGAGGAGGCGAATCGCTTCCTGCAGGCCCGTGACGATCACGGCTTCGAGTCGATCTTCGACGGGGTCTCGTTCCGCGGGTGGAAGGAGCCGGGGAAGCCGGCCGGTGTCGTCAGCAACTACATGATCCGCGACGGCGCGCTGATGTGCCGTCCGCGTCGCGGCTCGACGCTCCACACCGCGGAGATCTACGGCGACTTCGCGGCGCGCTTCGAGTTCCGGCTGCCGCGCGGGGGGAACAACGGTCTTTCGATTCGCTATCCGGGCTTCGGCGACACCGCATACGTCGGCATGTGCGAGCTCCAGATCCTCGACACGCCGCGATACGCCAATGACGGTCTCGACCCGCGGCAGGCGCACGGGTCGGCGTACGCGATGGCGGCGGCGGCGCAGGGATACCTTCGCGAGCCGGGCGAGTGGAACTTCGAGGAGGTCACCGTCGTCGGCTCGAGGATTCGCGTCGAGCTCAACGGCAGCGTCATCCTCGACCGTGACCTCGGCGCGCTCGGGGACGGCGATTTCATGTACGAGCGCTCGAAGCACCTCGGCCTGGGTCGCCGCATGGGCCACTTCGGATTCGCCGGACACGGCAGCCCGGTGGCGTTCCGCGGCGTGCGCATCAAGCGGCTCGATTGACCGGAGGCACTCGACGTCCCATGCCCGACATGACCCTGCACCCGAAGTCTCGATCCCGGACGCCGAGCTCCCCCTCGCGGGAGCGTGTCTCGTCTCGCCGGCGCGCGTCGACTCTTCTCGTGGCGACGGTCGCGCTCGCATGCGCCGCCTCGTCGTTGCTCGACGCGGACGAGGGCGCCAATTTCATCACGCACGGTCCGATCCTCGGCCGCGTCAGCGCCGACGGCATCGGCATCTGGGCGCGGACGGCGAAGCCCGGCAGGTTCGCGGTGCGATACGGCATCGCCGGACAGTCGCTCGACGCCACCAGCGAGCCGGTCTCGACGTCGCTGGCGCACGACAACACCGGGTGGGTGCATCTCCGCGGTCTCGAATCGGGCACGCGCTACGAGTACGAGCTCGTCCTGCCGGACGTTCCCGGTCACACCGGCCGGGGCGGCTCGTTCCGCACGCTTCCCGCGGCGTCGGCGCACGTCTCGCCCGAGCTCAATCCACGCGGCCTCTTCAACTTCAGCTTCGAGTTCGCCTGCGGCAACAACCAGAACCCCGGCGACGGCTGCGGCCCCTCGCTGCCGGCGTTCGGGACCATGCTCGAGCGCATCGCCGACGAGGTCGACTTCGCGATCCTCAACGGCGACTGGCTCTACGAGGCGCGTCGCGAGTACACCGTGCCGCAGTGGCGCTCGCAGGTCGAGTGCTCGCCTGCGGACGTCCCGGGTGTCCTGCGGGTCGCGCCGACGCTCGTCGGCGTGTGGGAGAACTACAAGCACTTCCTGTCGCAGGGTCGCAACCTGGCGCTCTGGCACGCGCGCGTGCCGTCTTTCTTCACCTACGACGACCACGAGGTCCTCAACGACGTCTGGGGAGCGGGGACGCCCGGGCTGCGCGACCGCCGCGCCGTCTTCCGCGACATCGGCGTGCGGGCCTGGTACGACTACCTCGCCTGGAGCAACCCGACCGCGTTCACGCAGCGCGTCCACTTCGGGCGCGCCGAGCTCCGCGAGGGCAGCGGCATTCTCCGCGACACCGCCGCCGATTTCCGCACCCTCGACCTGAAGCAGGCGAACAACCTGCACATCCACTGGGGCACGGCGACGGCGGGCGTCAACGACAACGACCTCGACGGCGTTGGCGGCGATCCGAACGCCGGCGTGTACCGCATCGTGCGCGTCCTCGACGCCCACACGCTCGAGATCGAGCCCGCGGCGGACGCGGATGGCGTCGTTTCGTACTCCATCGGCCGGCGCTCCTACTACCGTTTCCGCGTCTCCAATTGCGACTTCTTCGTGCTCGACACGCGGGGCCAGCGACAGATGCACGACGTCCGCGACCCGGCGAAGAAGGGCCTGTCGATGCTCGGCCCGGCGCAGCGCCAGTGGCTGATCGACGGCGTGCGCGCGAGCGATGCCGATTTCATCTTCGTCGTCTCCTCGGTGAACTTCATGATCCCGCACGTCGGCGGCGGCAAGATCCGCTCCACCAACAAGGACGACGCCTGGACGGTGTTCCTCGACGAGCGCGAGACGCTGATCGACGTCTTCGACGGCGTCGGACGTCCGGTCTTCGTTCTCACCGGCGACCTCCACAACAGTTTCGTGATCCGCATCACCGACACCGTCTGGGAGTTCGCGTCGGGACCGCACAACTCGAACAACCACTGGGCGACGGACGAGGGCGACCGACCGCCGAACGGCCGCTTCAAGTACGGCCCGCGCGAGGTCGACATCCGCTGGTCGACCTACTACCGGCCGGACATCCCGCGGGAGAACCTCCTCCACCCGACCTACTGTGTCGTCCAGGTCAACAACGTCTTCAACAACCCCTTCCGACCGGGCGAGACACGCTGGGTCGCGTTCCCGCGCCCCCAGGTCATCTTCCGCTACCACGACGGCCGCACCGGCGCCCTGCGCTACGCCGAGGCGGTGGCGGCGATGGGCGACTGAGCGGCCGACGAGGACGGGAACGCAGATTCCCCAGATTACGCAGATTGACGCAGAGCAGGGGCATCAGGACCTCTGTGTCGGTCTCGGACTCGGTCATCGGCCATCGGTCATCGGTCATCGGACTCGGATCTCGGAATCGGAGTCGGAGTCGGAGTCGGCGTCGGAGTCGGACATCGGACTCGACGACCGGAGGTTTTCGAGGACGACGACGAGGACGAGGACGAGCAGGAGGATGCGCAGGAGGACGAGGTCCAGCTTCCCGCGTGACACAATCCACCCCCCCGTCGCCCTTCCCGATGAGGGAGCCGGGCAGTCCGGCCGCGATGGCGGGCGGGGGAGGCTCCCGGGACACGCACCACGGGAGGTCACGATGGTCGCCAGGATCCGGAAGACGTCGGGGAACGAAGAAAGCACGGGAATCACGCGCGCAGCGACGGAGGCGTCGCCGCGCGCGGTTCCCGGGAACGGACGCGCGCTGCTGCTCGCGTGCGCGTTCGCGGCGGTGGCCTTCGGGGCGGCCCCGGCCCGGGCGGCGCAGGCCCCCGGAGGCGGAGTCCTCGAGGTGCCGCCGCCGGGTGGCGGCGATCACAAGTCGGCAATCGTCATCGTCGTCGAGGAGAACGAGTCACAGAGCTCGAGCGTCACCTGGGGCGGCGTCTTCCAGGCGGTGGACGATATCCTCGGAGCCGGGCTCGGAGACCTCGACCTCGACCTCCCGAGCTGGCTGGTGAGCCTCATCAACGCCTTCGATCGGGTCCGGGACGAGGTCCTCGGGTTCATCCGGGCGGGTCTCGTGGAGCTGGCGTCGGCGGTGATCGTCGAGCTCTTCCCGGAGTACGGCCAGTGCGCCCGGGAGTTCCTGCAGCAGATGAAGGAGTCGTTTCCGGTGGGTGACTACGACACGTTCCTCGACCGGTACGGCGAGGACGCGCTGGCGAGCTGCCTGCGGGAGATGGCGGAGCCGTACTACGACGAGGTCGTGGTGCTGACCGACTCCGGCGCCACGTTCGCGAGCTTCGAGAGCACGCTCGTCGGGCTTCACAGGGACGGCTACCTCATCGACGTCCTGCTCGACGTCCACGGATGCTCGACCTCGACGTCGATGAACAACCGCACCTGCGCCACGACCAGGCTGTCGTTCGCGGGCGGCACCGCCACGCCGGCCGACATCCGCGCCATCAACGGCGGCCGCCCCATGAACCTGAACGCCGTCTACATGGTCAGTTGCTGGGGCAGCGAGTTCAACGACGCGTGGATCGACGCCGGCGCGCGCGCATCGAACGGTTCGAACGAGCTCAACTACTACGTCCTCCTCAGCCCGATCGTCTTCATGCAGCACTGGACGCGTCACGACAGCAGCCTCAACGACGCCGCGCAGGCCGCGTACGCGGCCGAGAAGGTGCTGATGAACGGCAAGCGATTCCCGATCGAGTTCACCATCAGGAACCCGATCACCGGCAGCAGGCGAACGGTGACGATCGGCGACATCGGCATCACCTGGCGGAAGGTGATGGACAAGAAGCTCGCCAGGAGGTACGGCGCCAGCAGCAATCAGCCCGTCGACAACCGGCGCTCGAGCGAGCGTCGCCACCTCGGTCAGCTCGGGCTCCGGCGGGCGGAGCTCAGCGCGCCACCGGCGCCCGTGCTCGACGTCGAGAGCGTCGACCCGCCGAGCGGCTCGCCGGGCACGGTGGTCACGGTGACCGGCTTCGGGTTCACTTCACGGACCGTGGCGCTCTTCGACGGCGCGCCGATGGCGACGACCGTGCTCGGCGGCGAAAGGCTGAGGTTCACCGTTCCCGACGGCGCCTCGTGCGGACAGCATGGCGTCAGCGTGCGCGATTCCGGCGCCGGCGCGGAGACGCGCGAGATCGGCTTCCGGGTCCCCGGCGGCTTCAGCATCGGCAGCCTGCGACCGGCCGGTGGGAGGCCGGGGTCGAGGGTCCGGGTGATCGGGTGCAACTTCCGCATCCGGCCCCCCTTTCCCGGCTCGACCTCCTCGGTCGTCCTCTTCAACGACCGCGAGGTCGAGACGCAGGTGATCAGCTCGACCGAGCTGCTCTTCACCGTGCCCGCAGACGCGCACTGCGGCGCTCACGAGGTGAGAGTCAGCAACTCGCGCAACGTGATCACCGACCCGGCCACCTTCCGGGTCGTGCAACCGTGCGAGGGTGGAGGCGAGGTGGTCTCCTTCCGCCGGGGCGACGTCAACGTCGACGGCGGCACGGACGTCAGCGACCCGGTGAGCATCCTCGGATTCCTCTTTCAGGGGACAGGAGACCTTCCGTGCCACAAGAGCGCCGACGTCAACGACGACGGGGACGTCGACATCAGCGATGCCATCGGTCTCCTCGGGCACCTCTTTCTCGGAGCGAGCGCGCCACCGCCGCCGTTCCGGGAGTGCGGAAAGGACGCCACCGCGGACGACCTGACGTGCGAGGCCTTCGCGGCCTGTCCGTGATCGGAGCGCTCCCCGTCGGACTCCTTGGGGGCTACTGGTGCCATTCGCCGGCGAACGGCTCGTAGTACGCGCGCCATTCACGGCGGTGCCACACGGGCGACGACGGGGAGCCCTCCTGCCCGATGGCGTCGACGGTGACGACGCAATAGCGCCGCGTGCGATTTCCCGCGCCCGTGTCGGTGAACTCGGTGGCGCGGATCGGTTTGGGGGTCAGGCGGGTGATCGAATCCGAGTCCCAGCGCCCGTCGAGACGGTACACGCGGTAGCCGGAGATCGAGTCGTCCGGGCTCGCGTCCCACTTCAGCCGGCACGACTCGCCGTCCTCCTTCGCGAAGAGGTGCTCGGGTGGAGCGGGGATCGTCAGCATCGCGGGCGAGGGGCCGCTGGTGGCGCCTCGCCCGTCGACGGCGCGCACTCGATACGCGAAGACGCCGCGACCGTAGCCTCGTCCGTCGCCATCGAGCTGATCGGGGTGGAAACGGCGCTCCTCGAGCGGCTCCTCGATGGTCGCCACCGGTCGGTCGAGGTCGATCTTCGTGTCCACGAACGATCGCGTCGTCAGCGGCTCCCCGGTGAGGCGCATGAACGCGCCGATGCGCGTGACGGCGCCGACCGACGGCGGGTCGAGCGGCGCCACCTTGCTCTTGAGGCGCTCGAGCTGGTCATCCGAGAGCACCTCGACCGGAGCGCGCTCGACGTGAAACCCGACCGTCTCGCCCGCCACGCCTCGCGGCGCCTCCCACGTGACCTCCACGCGTCGCGGCGATCGCACCGAGACCCGCACGTCCTCGACGATCGGCGGCCGTTCCCTCTGGCGCGCCCGCGCGGGCACGGGCGCGCCCGGAGACGCGTCCTCCGGCGCCGCCGCGTACCGGTAGGTCCAGATCTGCTGCTCGCGTGGTCGCTGCGTGCGGTTCTCGAGGATCATCACGTTGAGGGCCGGAGCGAACGTCAGCTGTCGAGCGCGATTGCCCGACGGGTCGGGCTCGCGCGGCGGCTTCATCGCCCGCCACGTGTTCTCGCCGAGGTCGTAGGCCCAGGTCTCGAGGCGGTGCGTGGCGCCCTCGCCCTCGCCCTCGGTGATCTTGACCACGGCAATGATGACGTGATGGACAGAGTCGTAGGCGAGGACGGCGTCGTTGCGATCGGTCGGCGGCAGCGCGGGAGACTTCATGTCGGTCCACTTGTTGCGCGCCAGGTCGTAGGCCCACACGCGCGGGTCGTCGCTGAACTGCGCTCCGAAGAGCACGTGGCGGTGGCGCGCCTCGTCGTACGCCATGTTGCCGCCGCTGCGAAACGGAGGCTCCTCCGGCGGTCGCTTGCGGGTCCACTCGTTCGTGTAAGGATCGTAGACGAGCGTGCCCTCCCGGCTCCCCTCGCCGCCGAAGACGACGATCACCTCGCGGTGGCTGTCCCACGACGCGCAGCGAAGCGGGCGGACGCTCGGCGACGGGACCGGCCGCAGGTTTCGCCAGCGGTTCTCTTCGGGGTCGTACGTCCAGACCGACGAGTCGTTCAGGTAGATCTCGCGAAACCACTGCCAGCCGTGACTGCCGCTGAATGACGGGAATCGAACGTAGCGGCCGCGCACCGGATCGAAGACGTTCTGCTGCGCGCAGCAGACACCGGGCGGCGAGAGGTTCGGCTCGCGAAGAGTCCAGCGCGCCGTGACGGGATCGAGAATCCACAGCTCCGAGTTCTGCTCGCCACCGCCGCCCTGGTTGTGACCGCCGTAGCGGATCAGCCTTTGCCGGACCGGATCCCAGCGGCAGTCCCCCTCATAGCCGAGCGTCGGCGACGGCGGTCCGTCCGGCAGCGGACTGCGCTTGACCCAGGTGTTCGCCGCCTGCGCGAGCGCGGGGTCGCCGGCGCCTGCCGGTTCGGGAGCGGGGGCGAACAGGAAGAGGATGGCGAGTGTGAGCGTGGACCTCGGCATGGGGACGATTGTCGGCGGGGCGGGTGGGGGGGATCAAGGGGTCTTCCCCCGGTCCCGGTCCCGGTCCCGGACCCGAGAGCTTTCGTCACCGTGCCCGTGCACGACGTCGGGGCCGAGCGGTTGGAGTCCGATGCCGAGATCCGATACCGAGACCGATACCGATACCGACTCCGATTCCGAGATCCGAGACCCGATTCCGATGACCGAGGCCGAGACCGACACAGGGGTCCGAGACGACCCTTTCCCAATCTGCGGAATCTGCGTAATCTGCGGACCGTTCCCCTCTCCACTCTGCGGAATCTGCGGACCGTCCCCTTCCCCGTCGGCGCACCCGCGAAGTTCAGCGGGCGTCCGGATCCCGCCACGCTGCCGGGACGTCGCCCTGTGATCGCCACCAGCGGATCCACGGGCCGGGGCGGTCGCCGAGGTTTCGGCCGGTGATGCGTCGCAGCGCTCGTGCGGCGTCGCGGCGCAGGTCGGTGTCGGAGAGGGCGTCGACGAGCACCTCGACCGCGGGGCGGTGGCGGGCGGAGCCGAGCGCGTGGATGCAGCTTCGCTTCATCGCCGGGGTCGAGCACTGCCGGTATGCGGCCAGCAGGGCGTTGCCGCCGGCCTCGCCGGCGTTCGCCATGCCTCCGAGCGCGGCTGCCCGGATGTGGTCGTCCCGGCTCGTGGTGAAGGCCCGCTGGAAGACGCCGAGGTTCTCCGGGTTCTTGAAGAGAGCGAGGTAGGCGAGGAGGCTCGCCTTCACCTCGGTGGAGCGCACGCCGTCGATCTCGCCGGCGACCATCGACTCGAGCTCGCCGTGGACGAGCCCGGGCGGCGGCGCGATCCGTCGCAGGGTCGCTCTCGCGAGGCGGCCGGTCTCGCCGCGGCCACGGTCCGCGATCTGGATCAGGCGCCGGACCGTGTCGGCGCGACCGGAGTTTCCGGCGCCGACGAGGGCGGCGACGTTTTCCTGGCGGACGCCGATGTCGAGCAGGAGACGCGCCGACTCCTCGCTGCCGAGGTCACCGAGGGCGTTGACGAGTGACGGGGGGCAGGGATCGGATCTCCGCGCCAGCTCGAGGATCGCCCCGGCGACCTCGGGCTCCGTCCTGGCGACTTCGACCGCGATCGGCAGGATCGCCTGGACGAACGAGAGGCTGCGGGCCTGACGGATCGCGCTCGCCAGCGTCTCCGCCCGGGTGCTCTCGGAGCCGTGCCGGAAGGCATGACGGCCGTCCGGATCGAACACCAGCTTGACCCGCAGCAGGAGGACGTTCTTCTGCTCGAGGAGCTGGCTGTGCTGCAGCTCGAGTCTGCGGACGGCGAGCGGCGGGGGTCTCTCGAGCTTCTGGTCCTGGTCC
>JBFFXF010000172.1:0-15513 GCA_041569895.1 Planctomycetota bacterium
GAGCGAGGCGACGCGACCCAGGTATGTCGAACGCGGCATGGGTCCCTTCCGGCCGAACCCGAGGCAGACCCTGAAGAGCTACTACGAGGTGCCGATCGACATCCTCGAAGACCACGAGGCCCTCCAGCGGTGGGCACTGGAGGCGGCTTCGGTGTGAAACGGGAACGCAGAGTACGCAAATGCTCGTGCAGGTCGAGGGCGCGGACGACGCTCGACGGGGACGGGAACGGGAACGCAGATTACGCAGATTACGCAGATTGCGCAGATTACGCAGAATGTCGATGAGACCTTCTCCGATCTCCGATCTCTGACCTCTGATCTCGGACCTCTGAATCGGATCTCTGAATCGGAAATCGGAGTCGGAATCGGAGTCGGAGTCGGTGTCGGAGTCGGCCTCCGGCTCCTCCCGTCCCGGCCCCGACGTCGACCATTGAAGGGATGACGCAGGTTCTCGGGCACGGGACCGGGGACGGGCGTGCCCTCAGCCGTCCGCGTCTCCCCCCGAGCCGTGACTCTTCAACACCGTGAGATCCAGCTCGGCCTCGTGGAGCGAGCCGGGCTCCGGCACCCAGCCGAGGATCCTCTCGAACGCGGTGACGCTGACCTCGATCGACGCGCCCTGGAGCGACCACATGCGGTTTCGCGTCCACGTCGGCTGCTTGTTCGTGATGGCGATCATGCTCCAGTTCCCGAGGTTCCTTGCCACCCAGACTCGAGCCACTCTCGCCTCCCTCGACAGGTCGATCAGGCGCTACAATGGTCGGTATCGAAAAAAACGCGAAAGTCGCGTTAGGAACGCGTCCGCACCGTCATTACCCGATGTGCGACTCCAATAGTAGGTAGATGGAACACCAACACCCGTGGAAAGTCGAGCCGCGACCGAGTCCCTGATCCCCAGAGCCCGCCGGGGCGACCGGACGGCATTCGATCGCCTGGCGGAGGGGGTGCGCGAGCGTCTCGAGGCGATCGTGCGCTCGCGGCTCGGTCCGTCGGCGCGTCGCTCGGTCGACGTCGACGACATCGTCCAGGAGACCTTGCTGCGGGCGTTCGACTCGATGCGGCGGTTCGAGGAAGGCGATGTCGACGCGTTCGTCCGCTGGCTCGGAGGCATCGCGATCAACGTCGTCCGCGAGACCTCGCGGCGACACGGGCGTGAGCTCGTCCTGCCGGAGGCGGATGAGCTGCCCGCGCTCGGGTCGTCCGAGAGCGTCCGCGCGGTGCGGAACGAGCGCTTCGATCGGCTCCAGGGGGCGCTCGATTCGCTGAGCCCCGACCACCGCCAGGTCGTCATGCTGGCGCGTATCGAGCGGCTGCCGCTCGCCGAGGTCGGACGGCGCATGGGCCGTTCGCCGGAGGCGGTCTCGCAGCTCCTCTGGCGTGCGCTCCGCAAGCTGCGCGAGGCGTTCGGGAGCACCGACAGCTTCCAGCTTCCCGACCGGCGCCTCGAGGACAGGAAGGAGACACCCGGATGAGCGCGTCCGAGCGGCCTCTCGAAGGCGGCAACGGGTCGGTGCCGGATGAGCTCCACCGGCTCTTCGCAGAATACATCGATCGACTCAACGCCGGCGAGGCGCTCGACACCGACGAGATTCGACGAGCGCATCCGGAGCACGCCGCGGCGCTGATCGAGCAGCTGCGCGAGTTCCAGGCGTTCGGGTCATCGAGCGGCGTGGTCGACACCTTCGGGCCGTACCGCGTCCTCGGCGAGCTCGGCCGCGGCGGCATGGGCGTCGTCTACGAGGCACACGACGCGGCGATGGACCGCCGCATCGCGCTCAAGGTGCTCTCTGCGGGGCTCGCCGTCGACCAGCGATCTGTCGAGCGTTTCCGGCGCGAGGCCCGCATCGTCGGCAAGCTGCGCCACCCGGGGATCGTCGCCGTCTACGCCACGGGCGTCGAGACCGGCACGCCGTACATCGCGATGGAGTACGTCGAGGGGGAGAGCCTCGAGAAGATCCTCGAGCGCAAGCGTCCACGTGAGGCGAGACGGGCGCCGGGAGTCGCCAGGCGGATCCTTTCCGCCGTCACCCGCTCGATCTCGACCGACTCGCCGACCGTCGCCACGCCGCGGCCAGCGCAGCCGCCGCAGGCCGATGAGGAGCAACCCGCGGACGAGGGCCCGCCCGCCGTCGACGAGCCGGCCTCGCGACCCGACCACGAGACCTGGTCTCCGATTCCCGCGTCGACCGAGGACATGGACCTCGGCCACTGCATCCGCATGGCGAAGATGTTCGCGGCGGTCGCCGGGGCGCTCCAGCACGCGCACGAGAACGACGTCGTGCACCGCGACCTCAAGCCCTCGAACCTCATCCTCGACTCCGGCGGCGCGCTCCGCATCCTCGACTTCGGCCTCGCGAGGCTCGAGGGGCAGGACCACCTGACCGGGAGCGGCGAGATCGTCGGCACGCCGAGGTACATGAGCCCGGAGCAGGCACGCGCGGCGAGCGAGCCGATCGATCACCGCACCGACGTCTACAGCCTCGGCGCGACGCTCTACGAGGTGCTGACGCTGGCGCCGCCGTTCCAGGGCCGCACGGCGCAGGAGACGATCTCCAACATCATCAGCCGCGAGCCGCGCTCGCCGCGACTGTACAACCCGCGCATCCCGCGCGACCTCGAGACCATTGTCATGAAGTGCCTGCGCAAGGAGCCGTCGGACAGGTACGCCTCGGCGCGCGCGCTGGCCGATGACCTGCTGGCGTTCTCGCGCGGGGATCCGATCCGCGCACGACCGCAGTCGTTCCTCGAGAAGTCGTCCTGGTGGGTGCGCCGGCACCGCGGTCACCTCGCCGTGGCCGCGATCGTCATCATCGCGGCGGCGTTCGCCGCGCGAAGCTACTTCGAGTCGCGCGAGCGCTGGCGCGTCGAGTACGCGGACCTCGTCACCGACGCGGCGGTCAAGCTCGAGCGCAGCGGCGCGATCGCCGAGACCGCCGGACGCTTCGCATGGGAGGGCTCGAGCTACAACCCGTTCCTCCTCGGCGCCGGCCTCGACGACAGCTTCGACGCCAACGTCCACGTCAAGGAGGCGATCGATCTCCTCGAGAAGGCGATCGACCGCGTTCCCGAGAGGCCGGACGCGCACTACCACCTCGCCAGGGCGCGGGCGATCATGGCGGACTACGAGCGCGCGGACGAGTCGCTCGATCGCGCCATCGAGCTCGAGTTCGTCCCGGCGATGGTCATCCGCGCCGCCGTGCTCGAGACGCGCGGGGAGGTGGAGCAGGCCGAGGCGGTGCGCGAGCATATCCTCGAGCGCGGTCGATCCGACGCAGGCGCGGCGTGGGTGAAGACATGGCTGGCGACGTACGAGGCGATCCGATCCGGCGAGTGGAAAGCCGCCGGGGAGGCATACGCCGAGCTGCTCCGCATGGAGGAGCGCGCCGGCAAGCCGCTCTACATCGGCTCGTCGGTCGAGTTCTACACCGGTCGCGGCGTCGTGCTCCTCAAGCAGGAGCGGTACGACGAGGCACGCGACTGCTTCGCGGCCGTCAAGGCGCTGCGACCGGGCGCGGTCGAGCCGGAGCTCTTCATGGGGATGCTCTACCGCCTGCGAGGCGAGATCGACCGGGCCGACGAGGTCTTCGAGTCGCTCTGGGAGCGGGAGCCGACGGACGACATCGCCTACATGGTGGCGCTGCTCCACTGGGCTCGCTTCCACGACTTCCGCCGCGGTCTCAAGTGGGCGGAGCGAGTGAAGGACGAGTTCCACCGCGAGCTGTGGCGCTCGTCGTTCCTCAACGGTCTCGGCTACAGTCGAGAGGCCCTCGAGTCCGCGCGACGGCTCCCCGAGCTGAATCCGGACGCGGCGCTCGGTCACTTCCTCGCGGCGCTCGCGTTCATCAACGCGCGCGACGTGCAACGGGGCGAGGAGCTGGCGCGCCGCGCCGCAGAGCTCGCGCCGAAGAGCTCGGTGCCGCTGACCATTCTCTCGCAGGCGCTCGCGCTCCAGCAGCGCTACCCCGAGGCGCTGGAGGCCTTGCAGAAGGCGGTGCAGCTCGAGCCCGACGCCCCCGCCCCGAACTACTACCTCGGCTACTCGCTGGTCTACATAGGGCAGTTCGACGAGGGAATGCGGCTGATCGAGAAGGCGCTCGACGTCGCCGCGAGCGTGCGGCTGACGATGCTCTTTCGTGACCACGCGCACTATCAGGCCGGGCATCAGTACCTCGGCAGGGAGATGCTCGACGACGCCCGCCGCCACTTCGAGAAGGCCGTCGAGCACGCGCGAGCCGGAAACACGCTGGCGCCGGCCTGGCTCGCGACCCTGGCACGCGTCCGCTGGAGGACGGGCGATCGGGCCGGCGCGCTCGCGGCGCTCGACGAGGCGATCTCGCACCACCGCGCGAGCGGCGACGAGGTGGACGACTTCACCGAGCAGTACCGGCGCTTCGCGCGCGTCATGGATCGGGCCGAGCCGACCCTGCGCGACGTCGAGATGCTGGTCGAGTCGGCGAGGCGTACGGAGCTCGTCGGGGCGCAGTCGGAGTTTCGCTACTTCAAGGGAACCTCGGCGCCGTCGGACGGCATCGCGTGGACGGGCGTCGAGTTCGACGACGGGGCGTGGGAGACGGCGCGAGGGAGCATCGGGTACGGCGTCGGCGGCATCGAGACGACCCTCGTCGACATGCAGGGGAGCTACTCCTCGGTCTTTCTCCGTACCGAGCTCGGCGACCCGCCGCCCGGCGACGCGCCGGTCGTCCTGCGAGTGCGCGCCGACGACGGCTTCGTCGCCTGGCTGAACGGCGTCGAGATCGGCCGCGCGCGAGCCGGTATTCGCGCCACGCTGCCGCACGACGCCGTGGCGACCTCGGCCGTCGGCCGCCCGATCCCGTTCGAGGAGCTCGTGATCGACAGGTCGGCGTTCGGGCCACCCGGCGCCAACGTGCTCGCGATCCAGGGGCTCAACGCGCGCATCGGCAGCTCGGATTTCCTCCTCGACGCGCGCGTCCACGTGCTCCAGCCGCCCGGCGCGGCGGTGCGCGAGCGACTCGTCGCGGACCTGGGCGAGCGGGGCGCCGGCAACACCGAGTTCGCCTACCTCGAGGGACGTCTCCTCCAGCTCGCCGGCGATCACGAGCGCGCCGTCGGGCATCTCGGCAAGGCGGCGGAGGCCGGCGACTTCCTCCCGCGTGCGGCGCTCATCGACAGTCTGCTGGCCCTCGGAAGGAAGGAGCAGGCGCGCGACCGCCTGCGCGAGCTCCTCGACTCGACGTGCCCCGGCCGCCGCGAGCACTGGGAGGCGTGGCTCGCGCTCAAGCTCGCCGCGGGTCGGACGCCCGGCGACCTGCTCGACGCGCTTCCGTGCCGGTCGTACACGGGGCCCCGCGGCATCACGCCGCAACAGGTCCACGAGTACCTCGACGACGTGAGGTGGCTCCTCGAGCGGCTGGCCGCGGGCGAGCCGATCCGCATCAACTGTGGCGGCGTCGAGATCGTCGCCGAGGACGGCACGAGGTGGGGCTCCGACAAGTTCTCCCGCTCGGGCGGGCTCTTCCGGGACGGCCGCCAGGAGTTCGATGGCCAGATCACCGGCACGCGGAACGACCGTCCGTATCGCACCGAGCGCTGGTTCCCGTCCCGCGATCCGCGCGAGGCGGGCTACTCGATCCCGCTGCCGCGGGGGCGTTACTCGGTCACCTTCCACTTCGCCGAGATCTGGTTCAGCGAGCCGGGTCAGCGGACGTTCGATGTCATCCTGGAGGGCGAGCCGCGCCTCGAGCGACACGAGCTCCCGCCACTCGGCGTCGTCGACGTGCAACAGCTCGAAATCGAAGTCACCGACGGCATGCTGGAGATCGACTTCCGCTCACGGAAGGACAACGCGAAGATCTCGGGGCTCGAGATCGAACGGGTGGAGTGAGAGCGTTCTCGTTCCCGTCCCCGTTCCCGTTCCCGTGCCCGAATCGAAGGCACGGACGACGGTCGACGAGGACGGGAACGCAGATTACGCAGATTGCGCAGATTGGCGGTGAGCCCGTCTCCGGTCTCTGATTTCTGACCTCTGACCTCGGATCTCTGATCTCGGATCTCGGACTCGGAATCGGCATCGGACTCCAACGCCTCGGCCCCGACGTCGCTCATCAGCTCGACGACGAATGTTTTCGGGACCGGGGCCGGGTCCGGGGCCGGGACCGGGTAGAAGATAGGAACCCTCAAACATGAAAACCATCCTCCTCGCCTCCCTCGGCTGCGTCGTGCTCTCGGCAACCGCATCATTCGCCGTGCTGACCTTTCTCTCGGAGGGTGAGGCGCGGGCGCCGGAGATCCTCGTCGACGATGTCGCGCGGCTCGGTCGCGAGGTGGCGGCGCTCCGGGACGGGCAGGGCGCGCTGCGCGCGGGGGTCGACGCGCTCGGGACGCGGATCGACGAGCTGTCCCGGGTGATCCGCCGCGCGAGCGAGACCGTGGCCGTTGCGCGGAACGCCGACGCGGAGGGCGGCGAGGCGGACGCCGTGGACGACGGGGCGATCGCCGTTGCCCTGGCGGCGGCCGACGCGGAGGCGCCGGTCGACAGCGCGGCGGTGGATCTCGACGCCTCGATCGACGTGCTCGTCGATCCGACGGTCTCCGACGGCGAGAAGATGCGCGTCTGGAACGCGCTCCGCGAGGCGAAGATGGTCGACGACGCGGTGGCGTTCTTCGAGAGGCGCGCCGAGGAGAACCCGCTCGATCCCGACGCGCACGCGGAGCTCGGCGGCGCCTACATCCAGAAGCTGCTGGGCGTCGGCGACGTCGAGAAGGGACGCTGGGCGATGAAGGCCGACCGGGCCTTCGACGGGGCCCTCGAGCTCGACCCCCGCCACTGGGACGCGCGTTTCTCCAAGGCCGTGAGCTACTCCTTCGCGCCGCCCGTGTTCGGCCTCCAGGCGAGGGCGATCGAGCAGTTCGAGATCCTGCGCGCGCAGCAGGAGGAGCAGTCCACCGAGCCGCGGTTCGCCCAGACCTACCTCCTCCTCGGCAACCTCTACGCCAACCAGGGCAAGTCGGAGAACGCGCGCGAGATCTGGCAGCGTGGCGCCGAGCTCTACCCGGACGAGGACGACTTCCGCGAGGTCCTCGGCGAGCGGTGAGCGGGAGAGCCGTGGGCCGTGGGCCGTGGTCCGTGACCGTGACCGTGGGCCGTGACCGTGACCGTGGGCCGTGACCGTGACCGCCAGCAGTTGCGGCGATCGGAGGGAACCTTCAGGACTCAGGAAGCGGCGGACTAGCGCGCCTGGAAGAGCGTCACCGTGTCGGCCCGTGCGTACGGCTGACCGTCCTCGCCGATCCACACCGAGTTGCCGACGGCGAGGTCGATCTTGCCGTCGCCGTTCCAGTCGGTGGCCGCGACGGTCGGGTGCATCAGCCGGTGGCGCTCGATCGACCACTTCTTCCACGCGTCGCCGTCGCGCTCGATCCAGATCACCGAGTCGAGGCCGTGCTGCTCCCACTCCTCGGGGCGGAAGAGCGGCATGTACGCGGTCGCGACGACGTCCAGATCGCCGTCACCGTCGACGTCGGCCGGGATCGCCCGCGCGCACCCGTGCATCGCCGCGATGCGACGCGGCGCGAATTCCAGCGGGCCGCGCTGCTCGAGCCACTGGACGCCGTGGTACGGCTTGAGGACGTTGTAGTCGAGGCTGTCGCCGTTCGAGGTGAGCACGTCGACGTCGCCGTCGGCGTCGAGGTCGACCAGCTCGAGACCGGTGAACCCCCAGGACGCGTGCGGCGCGCGATAGAGCGTCCTGCGCTCGAAGCGCAACTCGCCGCGGTTGAGGAACGCGAGCACCTCCTCGTGCTCCTGCGAGACGACGGTGGCGATGTCCGGACGCCCGTCGCCGTCGAGATCGGTGACGGCCGCGTCGAGGAATCCGTCGCGGTCGTCGAGCTCCTTCTGCGCGTACTCGAACGATCCGCCGAATCCGCGGTTCTCGAGCAGGAGCAACCGTCCCGGGCCGAGCCACCCGAAGGCCGGGACGACGAGGTCGACGTCGCCATCGCCGTCGAAATCGGCCGGACGCACGTCGACTGGCCGTCCGAGCCCGCCGGCCACCAGCACCCGGTCGAATCGCGCCGCGGTCCGCACGAAGAGCAGCACCGAGCCGCGGACGTCGTTGGTCGGCTCCATGCCGCCGATCGCGGCGATCAGGAGGTCACGCTGGCCGTCACCGGTGACGTCCTCGAAGGTCGAGCGCACCGGGTAGTTCAGGTCGCGCAGCGCGGGTCGGAGGGTGCGCGCCTCCGGCGGCGCCCAGAGCGCCAGCCGCATCAGGGACCGCGAGCGCTGCTCGCAGACGATGAGGTCGGTCCTGCCGGGCGCCCAGAGCTCGGCGAAGGCGACGTGCGCCACCGCCGGAAGCCGGACCTCCTCGGGGCCGGGCGGCGTGAAGCCCACCGACGAGAAGCGCGGCGTGGTCTCCACCTCGGCGGGGGCCGCCCGGTCGAACTCGACCGGCGCCGTCGCGTAGTGCCGTTTCGCCGCGGCGATCTCGTCCGGCGAGAGCGGCATCGTCCCGTCCGGCACCGGCACGGCGAGCATGTTGTCGATGACGCGCGGCCAGAGCTCCCGGGGCAGCGCATCGACGGGCGGCGTTGCGTGACAGCGACCGCATGCCGCCTGGACCCCGGCGGGCGCCCCCCGGGCCACGTCGGTCGATGGCCCCGACTCGCCCGTGCAGCCCGCGAGCACGAGCGAGAGCGCTGAGCACAACGCCACGGCACGCATGGCCCAGAGGGTAGCGCCGCGCCGCCTCCGATGCGAGCGGTTTGTCAGCGCGTCGTTCCCGAAAAGTCACTCTGGCGTCAAGGCACGGCGTCGAGGCACGGCGTCAAGGCACGGCGTCAAGGCACGGCGTCAAGGCACGGCGCTCAAGGCACGGCGCTCAAGGCACGGCGCTCAAGGCGGCGCTCGCGGCGTGCCGATATCGCGGACGTGAGGGCGGCTGTGCCAGAGGAGTGTTTCCATGAGGACTCTCGCCGTGCTTCTCACCATCCTGGGCGTCAACGTCGCCGTCTACTTTCTCTTCTTCACCGATTCGGAGGCGTACGCGGCGTACCAGACCTTCGACAACCACCGGCTTCACCTCCGCTACGACGCCTGCGAGGCGCTGGCGAGCTCGGACCAGGTGGAGGACCTCCTCGATGACCTGCGAAGGCAGCAGAGAAAGATGGGCGAGGCGCGGTGGTACAAGTACCAGGAGCTCAATAACGGCCCGTTCCGCAAGCTCGTCGAGGAGACGACCGGGCCGGACGGACGGGTGACGCTCAAGATCGTGCAGGAGATCCTCCGCGGACCGCCCGAGATCGTCGCGCTGAGCCCGAGGATGAACGTGCGCGAGACCCACACGGTGGTGCTCCTGCCGACCGAGGAGGGCTGGAGGGTCGACGAGCTCACCATCGACGAGGACATCCTCGAGCCGCTGCCGCGGGACTGGTAACGGGCCCGACCGTATCCTCCAGTTGCAGAAACGCAGGACCCAGTCGCGCTGTCGTGTCGGCAGATCTCGCCGCGAGTGAGGATTCGCGACAACCGAAAGCAGGCCGCGCGGGCGGTTCGGGACCGGGTCCGGGACCGGGACCGGGATCGGAACCCGTTTTTTGCGACGTCGGGAACTTACCTCAAAAGCCGCTGCCGGCGCCGGTACGCCAGTGAACGCCACACCCACTCGAGCGGGCCGTGGCGGAAGACCCTCAGCCACGCGATCGAGAAGGCGATCTGAAACGCCCACACGCCAGCGACGATCAGAAGCTGGTCGGATCGCGAGACGCGCTCGAAAAGTCCGAGGCCGTGGCCGTAGAAGATCGTCGTGCAGATCACCGTCTGCATGATGTAGTTCGTGAAGGCCAGCCGCCCGACGTCCGCGAGCGCTTCGAGGAGCCACCGCACGATTCGCAGCTTCCAGAGGAGCACCAGGGTCGCGATGGCGCCGAGGCTGACGAGGACGCTGCCCCAGTAGTTGAAGTGCGCGCCGACCAGGAAGTAGTGGCCGAAGTCCCAGCCGGCCGCCTCGTTGCTCAGCACGCCGGCGATGACGATCGTCCACCCGACGGGAAGGCAGACGGCCGCGATGCCGGCGTAGAGCCTTGCCGGACGCAGCGCGCGCAGGAGGCCGAGGCGGAAGAGTGCCATGCCGAGGAGCATCAGGCCCCCGGCTCGCCAGAGCCCCCAGACGAGGAGGAACTTCGTCTGCAGCTGGAAGGATGCCGGCGCCCGCCACTCCTCCTGATCGAGCCAGCCGCCCCGGTAGGCGGCGATCTCCTCGGCGGCGCGCTCGGGCGGGACGCTCCACCCCTCGGCGACCAGCGCCGCGACCTTCGTCGGGTCCGAAAACTGCAAGGCGGCGCCCCAGAGCATCTGGAAGCCCGCGCCGATCGCGAGCGACAGGACACTGGCGATGATGAGCGCGCGCGGCGACAGGCCGCGCAACGGCCAGACGACGAGCCCGCAGACGCCGTAGAGGAAGAGGATGTCGCCCCACCAGAGGAGGTAGGCGTGCAGCAGGCCGAAGACCATCAGCCACCCCATGCGACGCGCGTGCAGCGCGAGGGCCGACTCGCCGCGCGCCTCGACGCGCCTCGACGCGAGGACGATCCCGGCGCCGAAGAGGATCGAGAAGATGGTCATGAACTTCTGATCCGCGAGGACGTGCGTCGCGACCCAGACGTGGAACTGCTCGTCGCCGATGCTGCCGGCGGTTCGTGGATTCATGTAGGCGGTCGAGATCATCGAGAACGACTGGACGTTCATCACCAGGATCCCGAGCAGCGCGAAGCCGCGCAGGACGTCGAGCGTCGGCAGGCGGCGCGATCGCGGCGTGGGCGCGACGGGGGCCTCGTGGGGTGGCGTCATCGCCTCCGCTCCGTGCTGCGGCGTCTGGCCGGCGGGCTCGCTCAGAGGCTCAGCAGGAAGTCCTCGAGGAGCAGCTTGTCGACGAACGGCAGCGCATTGTATCGCTCGCGCGCGTCCGTCGCCTCGCCGAAATGGCCCTCGACGATGGCGTCGCGCACGGTGGCCGCCGAGCCGTCGTGGAGGTACGGACCGGTGTCGCGGAGACCCCAGAGCGGCGCCGTGCGGAACTCGCCCGGCTCGACGCCGGGCTCGTCGACGTGGAACCGATCCGGGTTGCCGACATCGTGGAGCAGGAAGTCCGAGTACGCGCTCACCGGTCCGTCCGGCCCGACGAGCTCCGGCACGTGGCAGGATCCGCAGCCGAGCGTCCCGAAGATCGCCTCGCCCTCCTCGATCGATTGAACGCGCGCCGGGTCATCGGGCAACGTGCGTGACGGCGGCGCGATGTGCGTCGTGAAGAAGACGAGGTCGGCGAAGTCGCGCTCGTCGAACTCTGGATCGGTCGCGCCGTCGGTGTCATGCGGCACCGCGAAGCCGCTGAGCGCGATGTCCACCGTGAGGCCGATCTCGTTGAAGAGCGCATCCGCGGCGAAGTCGCGCAGCGACGGCACGCCGGACTTGTGCCCGAAGCGTCCGACGCGATCGCCGACCATGCGGGCGCGGCCGGAGATGCCGTCGCCATCGTCGTCGCCCGGATCGGCGTTCTCGAGCAGCGCCGATTCCGGCAGCCGGTCGACGAGCCCGAGGCCGAGGAGGCTGGGCGTCTGACGCGTCTCGACGATGTTGGCCTCGTCGGCGACCTCGTCCCGCGCGAGCCCGTGCAGCGCCAGCCGTGACGTCGCGGGACCGCCGGGCAACTGGCTGACCAGCCCGTTCTCGTCGCGATAGGCGAAGCGCACGACGTTGACGTCCAGGCCGCCCGAGCCGCCGATGACGGGATCGAGGTGGCACCCGCGGCACGAGTCGCCGTTGAAGAACGGTCCGAGCCCGCCCGCCACGGTCGCGCGTCGATCGAAGATGCGCCGGCCGCGAAGCCAGGAGGCCCCCTCCTCGGCGGTGAGCTCGCGGTCCGGTCCGCCGAGCGACCCCGGCGCCGGCAGCGGCGGGAGAGGCGGCTCGCGGCAGCCGAGGTCGGGCGTCGGATCGAGGCCCGCCTCGGGGAACGGGGCGGCCGGCGCGGGGCCACCCTGGAAGAGGAAGCCGAGCAGGATGACGGCGTCGTTGATCTGCAGCGCGCCGTCGTCGTCGGCATCGGCCGCGGTCAGGCACGGAGGCGAGTCGAGGCCGATGAACAGGAAACCGAGGATGCGGAGCGGGTCGGAGATGTCGATCTCGGTGTCGTCGTTCGCGTCGCCGCGGATGAACTCCCCGTCGTCGCGGAAGAACTCCTCGAGGCTGCGCGCGGGCCGGAACGAGACGTGGCACAGGAGCACGCCGATGCCGGCGAGGAGGACGAGCTCGAGGGACCGGCGGATCGCGCTCCACGGACTGGCGGGTCTCATCGTGTGCGCTCCCATCACAGCGACTCCAGGAAACGGTGCAGGTCCGCTCTCGCCGGAGGGCTCAGCGCCTGGTAGCGCTCACGCGCCGCGCTCGCCTCGCCGCCGTGGAGCAGGATCGCCTCGGCGAGCGTCTCGGCCCGGCCGTCGTGCAGGAACGGCGGATGGCGGCAGACGCCCCAGAGGGGCTGCGTCCTGAACTCGCTGCCGGTGGCGAGCCCCATGACGACGCCGTCCGCGAGCTCCTCTCCCATGTCGTGGATGAGCAAATCGGTGTAGGCGTGGAGCGAGCCGAGCGGCGTCGGCAGCGTCGGCGTGTGACAGCCAGTGCAGCCGATCTCCTCGAAGACGCTCTCGCCGCGCAACACCGCGTTCGTGATCCGCCCGCGTTGCGGCGCCGCGAGGTTCTCCTGAAACGCGATCAGGCTCGCGAGCTCGAAGCGGCTGACCTCCGGATCCGGGACGCGATCGTGATCGGTGATCCGGTCGCGCGGCGCGGCGACCTGCGCGTGGGCGACGCGGGGCAGGAGCGCCGCCAGCAGGGCGTTGCGCCGCGGGGGCTCGGCGCCGGCGAGCTCGATCGAGTCGGTCGTCAGCCCCATCTGGTTGTGCAGCGCGCCGCGGTTGAAGGCCTCGATGCTGGCCGTCTGGCACTTGTAGCCGAAGCGGCCGATGGCGTCGTCCTCCGCGGCGATGCGGTTGACGCGTCCGGAGATGCCATCGCCGTCGGCGTCTCCGGGATCCGCTCTCGAGAGGATCTCCTCGTCGGAGACCAGGCGGAAGAGTCCGACACCGAAGAGCGGTGGCGCGTTGCGCAGCGCGACCCGGGCGTTCCCCGGCACCGGCGGGTGCGCCACCGAAGCCGTCACCGGCCGGGAGGCCTCGCCCACGGGACCGTAGTGCGGCATAACGCCGCTCGGCAGGCACACCTCGGTGTCGTGCGTCGGCAGGTTGTCGTCCGTGCACGCGGGGTAGATCGGCCTGCCGCTCTCGTCGAGCGCGAGGTAGAAATCGCGGTAGCGCTGCGACGAGCCTCCCGGAGCGGGATCCTCGTGACAGCTCACGCACGCGACGGCGTTGAAGTGCGGGCCGAGGCCGTCCCGCGTGTGGAACCTCCGCAGGAAGACCGCGCGTCCCTCCTCGAAGGCGAAGAGCTCGGCGGCGCCGAGACCCGGAATCGGATCGCCGAAGTCGGCGGTCAGCGCGCCGTCGTGCTCGGCGATCGAGAACGGGCCGCGCAGCGCGACCCACGTCAGGAGCAGGAATACCGCGAGAATGACCGTGAATCGACGCATGTGCACCCCTCTTTTGCCGGCGCGGTGGCCGGCGCCGCGGCCGGCGCGTGGTATCGCCGGAGAGTCGAGCCGATAAGTCTCCCCCCGACACCCGGAGCCGGGGAGTGAAGACCTGGCGAACGGCGCAATCGTACCAGGAGGTGTGGGGCGGGCCAAGTTCTGGAGTTCGGGCGCGGGTGTCGGCCTCGTCCCCGTTCCCGTTCCCGTTCCCGTGCCCGTTCCTGAAAACCACCGTCATCACCCCGATTCCCGTCGTCGGGGCCGGGACCGGGCAGTGGAGTCCGAGACCGAGACGGAGACGGAGGGCCGATGCCGAGGTCCGATACCGATACCGATTCCGATTCCGACCCCGAGACCGACTCCGATACCGATACCGATCCCGAGATCCGATCCCGACTCCGACTCCGACTCCGAGGGCCGATTCCGATGGCCGACTCCGGTTCCGACCACCGGCTCTCAGATCTGCGTAATCTGCGGAATCTGCGTTCCTGTCCTCGTCGATCGTCGTCCGCGCGTTCGAGGACGAGGACGAGGACGAGGACGAGGACGAGGACGAGAAGACCCGACTCTGCGGACTCCGCGGAGGCTCCTGCGGTCGACGGAAATCCACACGATGGTAGACTTCTCGGGCCCCCGTCCCGCATTGGGGGCGGGTCGAGGAAATCGCGTGTGTCACGGAGGAACCATGAGACGTCTCGTCATGTCGGTGCTCGTGGGTGGGGGACTCCTGGTGTCGGCGGGCTGGCCGGCTGTCGCGCAGACCGAGGGAAGCGGGTCTCGCCGCCCGATTCGCGATCGTGCCGAGGATGCGCGCGATCGTGCCGAGGATCGCCGGGATAGCCGTGAGGATCGCTGGGATCGACGCGAGGACCGTCGCGACGCTCGCGAGGACGTGCGCGATCGCGCCGAGGACCGCCGGGATCGCCGAGAGGACGTGCGCGACGGCGTCGAGGATCGTCGCGATCGTCGCGAGGATCGGCGTGACAGGCGCGAGGATGTGCGCGACCAGCGAGACGACCGCGCCAAGCAGCGGCGGCTGGCGCGCCTCGAGCGCCACATCGAACGGCTCCGGGAGAGCGGGGCCGACCCCGACCGCATCCGGCGACTCGAGGCGAGACGCGACGCGCTGAAGCGGAACCTCAAGCGCGATCGTCGCGAGGACCGCTGGGATCGCCGGGAGGATCGCCGGGACCGACGCGAGGACCGCCGCGACCGCCGCGAGGACTGGAAAGACGGCCGCGAGGACTGGAAGGACCATCGCGAGGACCGGCGCGATCACCGTGAAGACGTCCACGATCGTCGCGAGAACAGGCGCGATCACCGCGAGGACGTGCGCGACCGCCGCGAGAATCGCCGCGAGGGACGCCAGGAACGCCGCTCGACCCGTCGCGCCAACCGCCGCGACCGCTGATCTTTGCCTTCGGGCGCGGTGCCGGGCGCGTCGGGAAACGGTCCGCAGATTCCGCAGATTACGCAGAACGAGAGGCGGTGGTCGGACTCGAGTCGCGGTCATCGGACTCGGACCCCAACGTTGCAAAAACACGGTCCCCTTCCCGTCCCCGGTCCCGTGCCCGTGCCCGTGCCCGGCGAGGCTCCTCGACTTCGCCGGCGGATCCCAACGGCAAGAAAGCGGCAAGGAAGGCAGGAAGGCAGGAAACGAGGTAGAGAATAGACCGGGGACTCTGCAGGCGAGAGCACCGCCGGGAGCTCACGTGGAACGGAACGCAGATTCCGCAGAGTGCGCAGATGACCGCAGATTGAAGATCGGAGTCGGTATCGGTCGTCGGAGTCGGCATCGGAGTCGGAGTCGGACCTCGGGTCTCCGATCTCCGATCTCTGACCTCTGACCTCTGTCTCCGCCTCTGTCTCCGCCCCGGCCCCCGCCTCC
>JBFFXF010000173.1:0-15511 GCA_041569895.1 Planctomycetota bacterium
CAGCGCTCAGCGGATTTAACCACAGAGGGCGGAGAGAAGAAGCACAGAGGGCACAGAGGCGGCTTCGAAGGCCTTGCTCGAGATCGCGGGCCGGGTTGAGCGGCGAAGGGTCGTTCGGACTGAAGAGGGAGGGAGACCTCTCTGTGCGTCCTCTGTGCCTGTGCGTCGCTGCGCCAGCTCGCGCCGCACCTCTGTGGTTCAATTCTCGGCGAACCTCACTCACGGTGCGATCTGCCGAGACGACAGCGCGGCCCGGAACAACTGCGATTTCGAGGGTCAAACGCCAGGATGGACCTGCGTTTTTGCAACTGTCGGGTCCGATTCCGATACCGACTCCGATGACCGATCCCGAGATCGGAGATCAGAGATCAGAGACCAGAGACCAGAGACCAGAGATCAGAGATCAGACTCTGAGCTCGAAAGTCACCCCTCTGCGTAATCTGCGTTCCCGTCCTCGTCACCCGTCAGCCGCGCTCGCCATCACACCGCCGGCGGCACCACCTCCAGGAGCTCCACCGCTGGCAGAGTGTTGCAGAAGATGATCGCCAGGCGGCCATGAGCGTGGGTGGCTCCGGCGTGGGTGGCTCCCGGGGGGGCGCTGTCGGTGAGGCCGAAGAGGCGGCAGAAGGCGCTGTCGATCGGGATTCTCAGGAACGCCTCGGTCTGGATGCGCCTCATGACGCCGTGCTCGATGAGGATGCGTCCGAGCGGCGTGTTCGCCTCGAGGATGCGCCGGCGGACGTCGTCGCCGCAGTACTCGAGGTTGAAGCACATGATGCCGGCGAGGATGATCGGGCCATCCGGGCCGGCCGAGAGCGTCAGTCGGCGCGCGTATTCGTTCCCTTCCCGGTGGACCTCGATGACGTTGAGGTGAACGGCGGCGCCGTGGTGCGCCTCGAGCGTCACGGTCATGTGCTGGTCGTGGTCGAGCAGCCGCCGCTCGGTGGGCGGGAGGGCGTCGGGCGGGATCACCTCGAACTCGGAGGCGTCGAGCGAGTTCGACGGGAAAACGCCGAGCAGTTCTCGGAGCCAGTCTCGGGGCATGGCGTTTCGTCGCGGCCGGAAAGACCGCGAGAATACGGCGCGGCCGACGCGATGTCAAGGTATCCGGAAGACGTGGCGGCGCGTCCTTGACGCCATGCGCGGCGTGCTCTATCTTCCTCGCTCCTCTCCGGGGGGAGGGGATCCGTCGAAGAGAACCGCCGTCGAGATGGTGAAGAGAAACTCCGGGCACTTTCTCCGCGATCTGAACGACGCCCAGCGGGCCGCCGTGACGACCATCGACGGGCCGCTGCTCGTCCTCGCCGGCGCGGGGACCGGGAAGACGCGCGTCATCACCTGTCGCGTGGCGCACCTCCTTCGCCAGGGCGTGGCGCCCGGGAGCATCCTCGGCGTCACCTTCACGAACAAGGCCGCGCGCGAGATGCGCGAGCGCGTCGCCGGGATCCTCGGCAAGCGACCGCAGGGGCTGACGCTGTCGACCTTCCACTCGCTCGGCATGCGGATCCTGCGCGCCGAGGCCTCGCTGGTCGATCTGCGTCCGAACTTCTCCATCCTCGATTCGTCGGACCAGCAGTCGCTGATGCGCGACGTGCTGCGCGGCATCCGCGGCAGCGCGACCACCGCCGACGCCCGGCCCGTCCTCAACGCCGTGTCTCTCGCGAAGAACAGGTTCGCGCTGCCGGGAGACCTGCTCGAGGAGGCGGAGACCGACGAGGAGCACCTGCTCGCGCGCGCCTATCACCGCTACGCGGAGAAACTGCGCTTGCTCAACTGCGTCGACTTCGACGACCTCATCCTCCTGCCGGTGCGCGCGCTCCTCGAGCACGAGTCGCTGCGCGAGAAGTACCGGCGGCGATTTCGATACGTGATGATCGACGAGTACCAGGACACCAACGGGTCGCAGTACCGCTTCACGCGCGCGCTCGTCGGACGGGAGCGCAACGTCTGCGTCGTCGGAGACGACGACCAGTCGATCTACGGCTTTCGCGGCGCCGAAATGGACAAGATCCTTCGCTTCGAGCGTGATTTTCCGGGCGCGCGCGTCGTCACGCTCGAGCACAACTACCGTTCGACGACGCCGGTGCTCGACCTCGCCAACGCCGTCATCGAGCTCAACGCCGAGAGGCGGCCGAAACGGCTCCGGAGCGTCACCGGCGCCGGCGACCCGGTGACGTGGGTCCGGTGCCCCGACGGCGAGGCGGAGGTCCAGTGCGTCGTGCAGCGGATCGAGGAGCTCCGGCGCCGCGGAGGCGCGCGGCTCGAGGACATCGCCGTCCTGTTTCGCTCCTCGTTCCAGGCGCGGCCGTTCGAGGAGAAGCTGCGGCTCCGGCAGCTGCCGTACACGCTGGTCGGCGGACAGTCGTACTTCGATCGCAAGGAGATCCGCGACCTGCTCGCCTACTGGAACGTCGTCAACAACCCCGGAGACGACGTGTCGCTCCTCCGCGTCATCAACTTCCCGCGGCGCGGTCTGGGCGACACCGCGATCCGGAGGCTCGACGAGCTCGCCCGTGGTCGCGGCGTGTCGGTCTCGCGCGCGCTCGAGCTCGCCGCCGGTGGCGAGGCCGGCCTCTCCGCACGCGCGCGTGCCGGCGCCGAGTCGCTCTCGGGGATCCTCCGGCGGGGCAGGGAGACGCTGCGAAGCCGCGGCGGCGGGGCGATGTGCCGGTTCCTGGTCGAGGAGCTCTCGTACCGCCAGGCGCTCGGCGAGCTCTATCCCGATCCCGAAGCGCTCCAGGCTCGCTGGGGCGCGGTGGAGGATCTCCTGCGCGCCGTCGACGAATGGCAGCGGCGCGCGGGTCGCGAGGGGTTCGGCAGCTTCCTCGGCGCGTTGACGCTCGACGCGCAGGACGATCGTGGCGAGGAGGATGTGCGCGGGCTTGCGCTGATGACGCTGCACTCGGCGAAGGGGCTCGAGTTTCCGGCCGTCTTCCTCGTCGGCGTCGAGGAGGAGATCCTGCCGCACCGGAAGTCGATCGAGGACGGCGACCGGGCCATCGAGGAGGAGCGCAGGCTCTTCTACGTCGGCATCACGCGCGCGCGCCGGCTTCTGACCATCACCACGGCGGAGCGCCGCACGTCGCGCGGCTCCGAGACCGAGTGCCAGCCGTCACGCTTCCTCACCGAGCTCGGAGACTCGGCGCCGATCGCCACGGAGGTGTTCGATCCGAACCAGACCGCCAGCGAGGAGGTGGTGGCCGACATGCTGGCGCGCTTTCGCGACCGCCGCACCGGCAGCGCTCGCGCGAACGGCGATGGATGAGCGAGCCTGGCTATATCGTCGACGCTCCGGCGGGACGCGTCTCGCCGAGGCGCTGTCGCGCCCGCTCGAGCGCTCGCGCGGCGGCCTCTCGCACCGTCTCCTCGAGGTCGTCGAGCGCCGCTCGCAGGACGTCGAGCGTGCGCTCGTCCTCCGTCACCCGGCCGATCACCTCGCACAGCCGTCGTCGCGCTGCCGCGGTTGCGGGCATCTCGCCGGTCTGGATGCGCCGCAGGCGCCAGGCTGCGGCGATCGCCGCCGGTGGACCGATGCGGATCAGCGCGTCGCTGGCGTGATCGGCGAGATACGCGCCGTCGAGCGCATCGAGGAGCAGCTCGAGCGCCTCGGCGGACCGGCGTCCGACCGTTCCGAGCTTGCGGCACGCGACCATGCCGTTGTAGCCGCCGCGGTGAGAGAGCTCGAGGAGCGCCGGCACCGATGCCGCTCCGGTGTCCGCGACCGCGGTGATCAGGTCGCCACGGTCGTACCCGGTGACGCGCCCGCTCTCGAGCGCGGCGATCATGTGGGGGATCGCCCGGGCGCAGCGCATCGACGCGAGCCGGCGCGCCGTCTCGACGATGGTGACGGAATCGTCCTCGCGGAGCCTTCGGATGAGGGACTCCTGAAAGAGCCAGATCGCCCCCTGCGCCGCGAGCACGACCAGTGCGAGAGCCAGGCACAGCAGCATCGCGCGGCGGCCGGTGCGCCGGGGGCCGCCCGCCGCGTCCTGACCCTGACGCGGCGCCTCACTCTCGCGTGAGCTCTCCATCGACCAGCCTCCAGATGCGTCGCGGGTTCTCATCCTGCAGCTCCGCCGGCAGCGCCGCGTCCGGGAATCCCTGGTAACAGACGGGACGGGCGAAGCGGAGGATCGCTGCGGTGCCGACCGACGTGAACAGGCTGTTGGTGGTCGCCGGATACGGGCCGCCGTGGTGCATCGACGGGCAGACCTCGACGCCCGTCGGGAAGCCGTTGAAGATGATGCGACCGACCTTGCTCTCGAGGATCGAGACCAGCGAGGCGTGCTCCTCGAGGTCCTCTTCCGTGCCGTGGATGGTCGCCGTCAGGTGCCCCTCGAGCCCCGCCGCGATCGCCTCGAGCTGCTCCCGCGACCGAGCGCGCACGAGGATCGTCGACGGGCCGAAGATCTCGCGCGACAGCCGGCGGTCGGCGAGGAAGTCACCCGCCTCCGTCGAGAGGAGGCAGCACGCGGCCTCGGTCCGTTCGCGCCGCGGCGTCTCACGCGAGCGCGCCTCGAGCGTGACCACACTCGAGCCGTCGAGCTCCTGGAGGTCCCTCTCGTACGCCTCGAGGATGCCGCGGTGCAGCATGGTCCCGGGCGCGGTCTCCTCGATTCTCTCCCGCAGCGTCGACGTCAGGCGGTCGAGGTCATCCCCCGCGACACCGACGACCACGCCGGGATTGGTGCAGAACTGGCCGACGCCGAGTGACACCGACTGCGCCAGGCCCTCGGCGATGGCGTCGGCCCGCCCGGCGAGCGCGCCGGGGAGCAGGAAAACCGGGTTGATGCTGCCCATCTCCGCGTAGACGGGGATCGGATCGGGTCTCGCGTTCGCGGCGTCGAAGAGCGCGCGGCCGCCGCGCAGCGACCCCGTGAACCCGACCGCCCGCGCCAGCGGGTGGCGCACCATCGCCAGGCCGACGCGTTCACTCGTCCCGTGCAGGAGCGAGAACATCCCGGACGGCATCTCCGCGGCCATCGCCGCCCGCCGGATCGCGCGTCCGACGAGCTCCGACGTGCCGGGGTGCGCGGGATGCGCCTTGACGACAACCGGATTGCCCGCGGCGATCGCCGAGGCGGTGTCTCCCCCGGCGACCGAGAACGCCAGAGGGAAGTTGCTCGCGCCGAAGATCGCCACCGGCCCGATGCCGATCAGCATGCGGCGCACGTCCGGCTTGGGGATCGGCTTGCGGTCCGGTATGGCGTGATCAATGCGCGCGTCGACCCAGGAGCCCTTGCGGACCACCTTCGCGAACATCCGCAGCTGGCCCACCGTGCGGCCGCGCTCTCCGAGGAGACGGGCCTCGGGGAGTCCGGTCTCCTCCGCCGCGCGCGTGATCAACGCGTCTCCGAGCGCCTCGATCTCGCCGGCGATGCACTCGAGAAACGGGGCGAAGTCGACGCGTCTCCGGCGGCACGTCGCGAATGCCTCCGCGGCGCGCTCGAACGCCGCGTGCACCTCGGCGTCGGTCGCCTCGTGGAACTGCGGGTCGAGCGGCTGGTCGCGGCCGGGCGCGAGCGCCCGGAACGTCACGGTGCCCTCGGCCGACCTCTCGTGTCCGACGATATTCTTTCCGTGGAGCTCCATGATCTCCCTGAAGGCATGTCGGTGATCGTCATCCGCCGCACGCGACGGTGTTCACGAGCGTGCCGATGCGGTCGATCGAGATACGGATCTCGTCGCCCGCCGCGAGCGAGAACGACGAGGACGGGATGATGCCGGTCCCGGTCATCAGGAAACAACCGGCCGGAAAGCTGTTGTCCCGGAAGAGGAACTCGACGAGCTCCGTGGGCTTGCGCTTGAGCTCCGCGAGGGTCGTCGAGCCGTCGAAGACCGTGCCGCCGCCACGTCGGACCTCGAGCGCGATCCGACACTCTGGCGGCAGGGGCTCGCGGCTGACCAGCACTCCGGGACCGAGCGCGCAGCAGCCGTCGTACACCTTCGCCTGGGGCAGGTAGAGCGGGTTCTCACCCTCGATGTCGCGCGAGCTCACGTCGTTGCCGATGGTGTACCCGAATATCTGCCCGCGCCGATTGATCGCGAGGGTGAGCTCGGGCTCGGGCACGTTCCAGTTCGAGTCGGCGCGGATACGCACCGTCCCCGAGTGGCCGACGACCCGGTGCGGCGTCGCCTTGAAGAAGAGCTCGGGACGTTCGGCCTCGTAGACGCGATCGTAGAAACTGGCGCCGCCGGCGTCCTTCGACTCCTCCATGCGCGCGTCGCGGCTGCGGTAGTAAGTGACGCCGGCAGCCCACACCTCCTGGGAAACGACCGGCGCTCCGAGGTAGTAGTCCTCGATGCGCGCGCGTGGCACCGGGGAGAGCCCCTCCACCGTGGCGAGGAGGAACTCCTCGGGCTCCTCTTCACGAAACAGCGTGTCCCAGTCGATTCGCGGAAGGCGGTAGAGGAGCTGACCGCGCATGACGAGGACGGCGTCCGCCGACCTGTACACAGAAAGCATGTCGGCATTATCAGAGAGCCTCTGGCAAGTCTCAAGCGAAACGTGCGCGCGCGCCGCGACGCTTGTAAATCGCTCGGTGGTGCCGTATTCTCTCCAGGAAAGCTGCCGATCAGTTCGTTTCAGGAGAGCGAGACCGGCGGCGCTGTGGCGCCTGTACGAGTCGGGTCCACGCGATCACACGAGCACGTCCGCGTCGGGTCGGGAGAGGTCCTGGAATGACCCGAATCGAGGCGTTTCGCGTGCTCACAATGATGCGGCGAAGCCGATGGCACGATTCCTTCACGGTCCCATCACCATCCTCACCGTTGTCGGCGCGATCCTCGCCGCGCCGCTGGCCTTCGCGTGCACGACTCCCGTGCACCGCTACGCGATGTACAACTGGGAGCCGTCAACGTACCTCGTCTGCTATTTCTTCGACGGCGAGGAGGACGCCGCGGACCGCGACGTCAACGTCGCCCTGCGCACGATGTCGGAGTCGGAGACCTCGATCGTCAACATCACCTATCAGCCGGTCGACATCCGCGACACGGCCCTCCTCGAGGACGCGCCCGCGCCCGTGCGCTCCGCGTGGGACGATCACCGCGACAAGTCGCTTCCGCTGCACATGGTCTTCTCGCCGCGCGGCGTCCTGCTGCACGTCGGGCGCATGACCCGCGACGACGTCGCGCGCATGACCGATTCGCCGTGGCGCAAGCGGCTCGCCCGGCTGCTCGGCGAGAGCCGGCACGGCGCACTTCTCTTCTTGCCGGGTGTCGACGAGGAGAAGAACGCGGCGGCGCGGGTCGAGGTCGAAAAGGCGATCCGACTCGCGGCCGAGCGCGTCACCGTCATGGATCCGTCGCCCTCCGTCCTGCCCGGCGGCGATCCGCGGCCGAAGCCCGCGGACGACGCGAGCGGCGACGAGGGCTCCGACGACGCGAAGCCGGACTTCGACCTCGAGGTCCTCGAGCTGCCTCGCGACGACGAGTCGGAGAGCTGGCTGGTGCGTCAGCTCCACGCCGTCGAGCGCCTCGACGACGAGGAGGTGCGCCTGCCGATGGTCTTCGGCGTCTACGGTCGAGGGCGTGCGCTCGAGCCCTATCTCGGGGCGGGCATCATCGCCGAGAACATGCTCGAGATGATCTCCTTCATGAACGGACCGTGCTCGTGCGAGGTCAAGGACCAGAATCCCGGCGTCGATCTGCTGGTGACGTGGGACTGGGAGAACTCGGCGCGCCAGCTCGCCCGCCGGGTCGGGCGCGAGACCGGCAACGAGCTCCTGCTCGAGGAGATCGGCCTCGGCTACAGGGAGCTCGAGATCGACGCGCCGCCACCCGGCGTCGCGGCTGCCGAGCCGGACGATCTCCCCGGGGGCGCCGCGGAGCCCTCCTCGGCCGTGTCCACCGCGACCGAGATCGAGCCGGCAGATGCACCGTCTCCCCGCGACAGGGCCGGAAGCGGGGAACGAGAGGCCGGGAGCGCGGGCTTCCTCATGATCGTACTGATCCCGGCTCTCGGCCTCGGCGCGCTCGCCCTGGCCGCCGCCACGGTGTTCCTGCTGATGCGGCGCCGCTGAGCCCGAGTGCCCCGGGATTGGGCGGGTGACCAGTCCCGCTCGCCGCCGTCCACTTCCTGGCGTTTTTTCTCCGCGCGCCCTCCACGGGCGTTCCGCTAAACCCTTGCGGTATAGGCCCTGACGACCCCATCTCGCGGCCGCCACGGGCCGGTACGATGCTTGCCATCGATGGGACGTGTGGAGCCGAAAGTGAGCAACAGAGAACCTGGAGTGTCATGAGCTTTCTTGGCCATATCGAAGACCTGTCGATCCCGGAAGTCCTGCAAACCCTCGGTCGCGGCCTGCACAGTGGCGTCCTGACTCTCAGTGGAGACGGCGGGAAGTCACGAATCCTGGTCAACGAAGGACGCGTCGTCGCCGCCAACTCGACCAAGACGCCGAGACTCGGTCATATTCTCGTGCGCAAGGGCCTCATCACGCTGGCCCAGCTCAAGGAGATGATCCAGCGCCAGAAGGACACCGGTGGCTCGGTGTCGATGGGCACGCTCCTGCTCGAGAGCGGCTTCATCACCGGGGAGCGTCTCGAGGCCGAGATCCTCGACCAGATCCTCACGGTCTTCGGCGATGTCTTCACCTGGGGGCGCGGCATCTTTCACTTCCACAAGAACCTCGACGTCGCGCGCTGCTTCCTGCTCCGGGAGGGGTTCACGGTGGAGTACCTGCTCCTCGAGTTCATGAAGTCCCGCGACGAGGATGACGACCTCGCGCGGATCCTCCGCCCGCCCTTCGAGCCCGGCCACGCGAGCTGCGGCGTCCCGGCCGGCGGGGCGTGAGCGAGAACACGCGGGCCCGGGCTTCAGCTCCTTTTCGCGGCGCGTTAGCATCGGCGGCATGGAACTCCGCGACCTTGCCCTCGCCATCCTCCGCGCGACGACGATCGCCGACAAGCTCCGGGCGCCCCCGGCGGCGCTCTCCGATGGCGCGCCCGGCGAGCCGCTCCTGGTCGACGTCCCGTCTCGCCCGCCCGGCCTCGAGATCCACCGCCACGTGCGCGTGCCGTCCATCGACGCGATGTCGGACCGCGGGCAGCGCGCGCGCATCCTGCATGCGCTCGCGAACCACGAGCTCCAGGCGGTCGAGCTCTTCGCGTGGGCGCTCCTGGCCTTCCCGGATGCGCCGGCCGACTTCCGGCGCGGGCTCGTCGACGTCCTCCGCGACGAGCAGATCCACACGGGTCTCTACATCGCGCGGCTTCGAGCGCACGGCGCGGCGCTCGGCGACTTCCCGGTGAGCGGGTACTTCTGGAGCAAGATCCGCGACGTGCGCACGCCGGTCGACTTCATCTGCACCATGTCGCTGACCTTCGAGAACGCCAACCTCGACCACACGGTCGACTATGCACGGGCCGCGCGCGAGGCCGGCGACGAGGCGACTGCACGCGTCATCGACCGCGTCCACGACGACGAGATCGAGCACGTGCGCTTCGGCTGGACGTGGCTCCGCCGTCTCAAGGACGATGGGCGGAGCATGGTCGACGCGTACCGCGACGCCGTGACGTGGCCCCTGCGACCGGCGCTCGCTCGCGGGCCGCGCTTCCACCGTGGAGGCCGGCGCCGGGCCGGGCTCGACGACGAGTTCATCCGGTTGCTCGAGCAGAGTGAGGTCGACCACGAGGCGAAGCGGCGCGGGTCGAGGGACGACACGTGAGTGGCACCATCGTGGGCAACCTCGACGCCGAGGAGGAGCTCACCGGCGGCAAGGCCCGGCTGCCCGCTCGCGTGCTCGACGCCATCTCCGCTGCCGCGACGCTCCTGCGCGTGTTCGCGTCGCCCGGAGACCGCCTGTGGACGCCGGCCCCCGTCGAGGACGCGCGCGTGGCGGAGGTCGAGTGGCTGCCGCGGTGTCAGCCGGTCACCGGGCCGCTGGAGGATGTCGATCCGGGAGATCGTCTTCTCGCGTGGTGCGAGACGCCACGAGTCGCCGCCCTCCGCGCGACGCTGTCCCGGTCAGCCACGGCCGCGACCGGGCACGGCGCCATCGTTTCCGCGGCGAGTCCGGCGACGCTCTGGGAGATCCCGCCCCCGCCCGCGGATGTCGTCCGGCGCGCGAACCACCGCGAGCTCGCGCTGGAGATCGCCCGCGAGCACGGCATCGCGCTCGACGGATCGCGCATGATCGACTCGATCGGCGCGCTCGAGGCGCACCTGGCGCGTGGCGGCGCGGCGCTCTCGGGAACGGGACGGTGGGTGGTCAAGGCGCCGTGGTCCGCCGCGGGGCGGTGGCGGCGCGTCGGTGGTCCCGGGCCGCTCGACGACACGGCCCGGCGCGCGATCGAGAACCTCCTCGAGCGCTCGGGCGCTCTCCTCTTCGAGCCCTGGCTCGAGCGCGTCGACGACCTCGGCGCGACGGCGCTGGTCGTCGGCGAGGGGCTCGCGCAGATCGGTTTCCACCGCCAGGACGTCGACGGGTACGGCCGGTTTCGCGGCGTCCGACTGAGGCGCGACCGCGACGCCGCCCCGTGGCTCTCGTCCGCGGAGCGGGACGCGGTCGAGGGCGCGCTCGCGGCCGTCGGGGATCGCCTTCGCGCGATCGGCTACCGCGGCCCGCTGACGATCGACGGCTGGCGCTACCGCTCGCGAGAGGGCGAGATCCGCCTGCACCCGCTCGGAGAGATCAACGCGCGGATCACGTTCGGGCTCGTCGCCCGCGCCCTCCTCGAACGCCTGCACGAGAGCGTCCCCCTCGGTGCGGACGACGAGGGAACGCTCGGCGTCGGGGGCGGAACCCGGACCGCCGAGCCCCCGCCCGGCCTCGTCGTGCCTCTCGTTCACGCCACCGAGCACTCGTCCTTCCGCGTTGCATTGCACGTCGAGCAGGGCTATAACGCGGGGTGACGGGGGCAAGCGAGAAGGATGATCGAGAAAACAACGACCGGTCCGTCTCGGTCATCCGAATCGGTCATCGGAGTCGGACTCGGAGTCGGAATCGGAGTCGGAAGTCGCACGGGAACGGGCACGGGCACGGGAACGGGAACGGGAGTGAACCGCACGACACCATGAAGTTCTCAGTCGCCACCAGCAAGGCCCCCGACACCGCGCAGGCCGCCGAGGAGGTCACGAAGGGGCTTCTCGACGCGCTCGGCAGCGAGGCGGACCTCCTGTTCATCTTCGCGTCGCCGCATCACGCCGACGGGCTCGAGCACGCGCTTCCCGGGCTGCACGAGCGTCTCGGGGCGCCGCGGCTGATCGGCTGCACGGCGGAGTCGGTGATCGGCGGCGCGGTCGAGTACGAGGGCGTGCCGGCGCTGGCGGCGTGGGGCGCATCGATCCCGGGCGTCGACATCGAGGCGTCGCGGATCGACTTCCAGCAGGCGCCGGACGGCTTCTTCTTCACCGGCACGCCGGAGGTCCCCGACCTGCCGTCGACGCTCCTGCTCCTCGCCGATCCGTACAGTTTCCCGGCGGACGTCTATCTGAAGCGGTGCGGCGAGGACTTCCCGCACCTCCAGATCCTCGGCGGCATGGCGAGCGCCGGAAACGGCCCGGAGCAGAACCGGCTCTTCCTGGGCCCGGCGGTCCACCGTCGCGGGGCCGTGGCCGTGCTGTTTCGCGGCGGCAGCGTCGTGCGTCCGCTGGTGTCGCAGGGGTGCCGTCCCTTCGGCCGGCCCTTCGTCATCACCAAGGCCGAGAAGAACGCCATTCTCGCCCTGCGCGGGAAACCCGCGATGCAGGTGCTGCGAGACCAGATCGGGCGCCTGGCGCCCGAGGAGCGGCAGCTGTTGGCCCACGGGCTGCACATCGGCATCGCGATCGACGCGAGCAAGGAGGCGCACGCGCGCGGCGACTTCCTGGTGCGCAACGTCATCGGCGTCAACGAAGCGAGCAGCGCGATTTTCGTCACCGACGTCGTGCGCGCCGGTCAGACGGTGCAGTTCCACGTCCGCGACGCGGGCACTGCGAGCGAGGACCTCCACATCCTGCTGCGCGAGACTCGCGAGCGCGACGTGTCGCCCTCCGCGGCGCTGCTCTTCACGTGCAACGGGCGCGGCAAGCGGCTCTTCCAGGCTTCGAGCCACGACGCCGGCGCGGTGACCCGCGAGCTGGGCGACATCCCGCTCGCCGGCTTCTTCGCCGCCGGCGAGATCGGCCCCGTCGGCGGCCGCAACTTCCTCCACGGGTTCACGGCGAGTCTGGCTCTGTTCGGTTGACCTCCGGCGGTCGCGCGGGGATCACGGGCAGGAACGGGGGTGTCGGATGGCGCGACCCGCGGCACTCCCTTCTCGCCATGCGCGGACCTCCATGCTACCCTGACACGCCGTCGGGAAAACGCCGCCGGGCTCTCGAGCCCGGCGGCGAGCGAGTCCGTCGACGGGCGTCTTGTTGGTTCGATTCGAGGTAGAGCGACCCATGAACGTCTTCCGGCTTCTCCTGCGCGAGATCTGGCACCGCAAGCTTCACTTCACCCTCAGCCTCCTCGCGGTGATCGTGGCCGCGACGCTCTTCGTCACCGCGCCGGTCCTCCTGGAGGGCCACGCGCGGAAGACCGACGAGGAGCTCGCCAAGCTCGAGGACGAGACGCGCAAGCTGATGCGCGACATGGGCTTCAATTTGATGATCGTCCACCGTGACACCGATCTCGGTGACTTCTGGTCGCAGAACTACATCGGCGTCGACATGCCGCAGGGCTACGTGCAGAAGCTGGCCGAGGCGCGCGAGCTGACGCTCGTGACGCACATCGTCGCGACGCTCCAGGAGAAGATCAAATGGCAGGACCGGACGGTGCTCCTGGTCGGCTACCTGCCGGAGGCGACGCAGACGCACCGGAAGAAGAAGGCGCCGATGGGATACAATATCGAGCGCGGCACGGTCTATCTCGGCCACGAGCTCGCCGGCGGCCGCAAGCCGGGCGACGAGGTCGAGGTTCTCGGCAGGAAGTTCCGCGTCGCTCGCGTGCTCCGCGAGCAGGGCAGCGCCGAGGACATCTCGCTGGCGATGCACCTCGACGACGCCCAGGAACTGCTCGAGCGCGAGGAGCGCGTCAACAAGATCCTCGCGCTCGGCTGTCGCTGCGCCGGCGAGCGGCTGCCGAAGGTCCGAAAGCAGCTCGAGGCCGTTCTGCCGGAGACCAAGATCACGGAGTTCCGCTCGATGGCGCTGGCGCGCGCGGAGCAGCGCGATCTCGTCGAGGCCACCGCCAACGAGCTCCAGGGGAAGCTCGAGATGCTCGCGGTTGTCACGGTGCCCGTCGTCGTGCTCGCGTGCGCCATCTGGCTCGGCCTGCTGGCGCTCTCGAACGTGCGTGAGCGCAAGATGGAGATCGGCGTCATGCGCGCGCTCGGCGTCGGCTCGGGCAAGGTGGCGTCGCTCTTCATCGGCAAGGCGGTGCTGCTGGGACTGGCCGGCGGCGTCATCGGCTGCCTCGTCGGGGTCTGGCTCGGGAGGTTCCTCGGCGTGCAGGCGTTCGACGCGCCCGCCGAGCTTTTCCGTGCGTCGGCGACGGTGGTCGTCGCGACCACCGCCGGCGCGCCGCTGGTGAGCGCGATGGCCAGCTACCTGCCGACGCTGCTCGCGGTGTTGCAGGACCCGGCGGTGGTCCTGCGGGAGGAATGAGGTGCTCTGCGGGGCGTGGATGCGCCGCAGCGGTTTCCTCAACGCGGCCAGGACCGAGTAGTCTTCGGAGCGCGGCCGGTGAACGCACCGTTCACGGCGTGGGGCGCGTCGCACTGGACGGTGCTCGTCCTCTTCGCGATCGCGGCCGTTGTCTCGGTCCGGCTCGGCCGCGGCGTTCGGGGCGGACCTCGCGAGATCGTCGTCCGGCGGGTCGGGGCGGCGGCGGTTGTCGCCGTCGCGCTGTCGTACCAGATCTACTCGATGCTGCCGGCGAACTGGTCGGTCGGTTTCTCGCTGCCCTTCCAGCTCTGCGACCTCGCGTGGATGGCCGCCGCGCTGGCGCTCTGGACCGGTCGCCAGTGGGCCTTCGCGCTCCTCTACTACTGGGGCCTGACGCTGACGTCGCAGGGCCTGCTGACGCCGCAGCTCGAGCACGATTTCCCGCATCCGCAGTTCCTGATGTTCTGGTCGATCCACTGCCTCGTGGTGCTCGCGGCGGTGTTCATGACGTGGGGGCTCGGGCGGCGCCCCGGCTGGACCGACTTCCGCCTGGCCATCACGGCGACCGTCGTGTGGGGCTTCGCGATGCTCGGCTTCAACGCCCTCGCCGGCTCGAACTACCTCTACGTCAACCGCAAGCCGGACGCGCAATCGATCCTCGATCTCCTGCCGCCGTGGCCCTGGTACCTCCTCGTCGAGCTGGCGATCATTCTCCTCGTGTGGGCGCTGATGACGTGGTGCTGGCCCTCGGCGCGACACGGCCGAGCCGCGCGGCCAGTACGTTCCCCGCGACCAGCTGGATGATCTGGTGCAGGACGAGCGGCACCGCGCCGTACGGATTGCCCGGGAAGAAGGTGCTCCAGAGGTAGATGCCGTTCGGCACCGTCTTCTGTGACCCGCTGAAGATTACCGCGGGACGCTGCTCGCGCGCCAGGCCGGCCACGCGGGCGACGGTCGCCGTCCAGAGGAGCATCAGACCGTGCAGCGCCGCGCAGACGCCGAGGAAGCGCAGCCCGATCGTCCGCTCGGTCGCCAGTCGCGTCGCCGCGGACGAGAACGCCGTGTACATGAACGTCAGGATGATCAGCTGCGGCACGATGCCGATCGCCGCCATCGCCCTGCCCGGACGGCGCCAGACGAAGAGTCGCGTCACCAGGCCGGCGAGCATCGGCAGGATGATCACCAGCCCGAGCCGCCCCATCATCTCCGCGACGGGGAACCGGACGCTGGCGCCGATCGCCACCCAGAGAACGACCGGCGTGACGATCGCCGTGAGGCCGTTCGAGAGCAGCGTCAGGACGAGCGCGAGCTCGCGGTCACCCCGTGCGATGCCGGTAAAGACGATCGCCGTGGCCAGCGTGCTCGCCTGCGCGGCGGCGATCATCGTCGCCTGCAAGAAGAGGAACCCGGGACTGTCGGGCCCCGCGAGCGCCGGCCCGATCAGACGGGCGAGCAGATAGCCCAACGCCGGCGCCACCACGAAGCACGAGCCCAGCGAGACGAACCCGGCGCGGACGTTCAGCGCCTGTCGCACCGCGTTGCGCGCGTCCATCGTGAAGCCCGAGATGAAGAGAATCACGGCGACGAGCGGCAGCACGAGGTGCTCGCGAATCACCGGCCCGCCCTGCGGCAGAAACGCGCCGAGGAGGAGGACGGGGACCATGGCGATGAGGAACCAGTGGCGCTTCACGGGGGATACTTATAGCACACGGAGCGCTTTCCGTTCCCAGTCCCGGACCCGTTCCCGGTCCCGAAAGCTTCCGTGGTCGACGTGACGCTCGACGTCGGGGCCGAGCGATTGGGGTGCGATACCGATTCCGACACCGATACCGACACCGATACCGACACCGACACCGACACCGATACCGACACCGACGCCGACGCCGACACGGACACCGAGCTCTCCTGCAACGGTGGCTGCCACGGCACGGTGGAGATCGG
>JBFFXF010000174.1:0-15190 GCA_041569895.1 Planctomycetota bacterium
CCAACGTCGAGCCGACCGGTCGGGGTCGGAGTCCGAGACAGAGGTCCGACTCCGAGGTCCGACTCCGAGGTCCGATACCGATACCGATTCCGACTCCGATGTCCGACTCCGATTCCGATTCCGATTCCGACCGAGGTCAGATCCCGATGTCCGACTCCGAGACCGACCCACTCAAAACTGCTTCATCTGCGTAATCTGCGCAATCTGCGTAATCTGCGTTCCCGTCCTCGTCGGACGTCGGCCGCGCTGTCGACCCACAGCGGTGCCCTGCGAACATCTGCGTAATCTGTGTTCCCGTCCTCGCCACACCCGACCACTAAAACCTTCGCCGCCCGATCTCTCCGCGCCACAGTCGGTCCAGCAACTGCAGTGTCTCCGGGTCGCGGCCGGCGAGCTCGACGCGGACGAAGGGTTCGTGGTCGGCGGTGCCGTACGCGGCGCGGCTGAGCTCGGCGAAGAAGTCGAGGTCGCTCGAGAGCGCCGGGTGCTGGACGCGCTCGCCGTCGAAGCGCAGCGCGCGCTCGTAGCGGCCGCTCTCGATGGCGGCGAGGCGGGCGCGCTCGATCTCCGGGTGACGCGGTCCGATCTCCCGCAGCGAGTACGCGCGGGCGAGGACGCCGAAGAGCGCCGACTGTGCGACGGTCACCAGTCGTGCGTAGCGTCTCGCGTCGGGGATGCGCACCTCGCCCGGGCCGCTCGCGGCGTGGTAGGCGATCGGCGGTTCGTCGGCGCCGCCGACGCCGACGCGAATCGGGATGCGGCGGAGTTTCTCGACGCCGTGCTCCGGCACGTAGCGGGCGATGACGTCGAGGTCGCGACGCACCAGCTTGCGGACCATCGAGTCGAGCTCGGGCTCGCCGACGATGTCGGCGTGGAACCGAACCGTCCAGCCCTCGATCGAGCGCTCGACCAGGTCGCCGTCTTCGCCGGCAGTCCCCGAGCTGCCCGCGGACTCCGGCGAGTCGTCGAGCGTGACGACGCGCGGCACCTCCGGGGCGAGCAGGCGCCGCGCCTCCGCGATGCGCTCCCGCTGGTCGTCACGGTCGACGCGCCAGAGCTCCTCGAGCGCCCTCGTCGTCGCGGGATCGAGCTCGCGCAGCTCGGCGCGGACGAAGGGGAAGATGTCGTTGGTCCCGAAGTATGCCTCGGTGGTCTCGGCGAAGAACTCCATGCGGTTGGTCGCGTGGTAGGGCTTGCGCTCGCGGCCGTCCCAGTGGAGCGCTCGCTCGTATCGGCCGATCTTCATGGCGCGATGATAGACCGCCTTCCCCGTCTCGTTGCCGTAGCGGCGGCGCTCGCCGAGCGAGAACCAGTCGTAGCCGTGCGACATCTCGTGGAGGACGAGCCACGGCTGGCGGCGGGTCTCGCGCAGCAGCGTGCGCGCGTTGATCTCCACCATCGATTCCTCCTGCGGCGGGTGGTGGCCGCGGTCGGTGAGCCACTTTCGCGCCGGATGGAAGGCGATGGCGCCCGTCTTTTCATCGTCGCGGAGCCAGATCGGCACCTCGCGAAGCTCGGCGACGACGTCCGGTCCGAGGACGAGGGTGATCTGGAAGAGCTGGTTCTCGAGCTCGTCGATGGAGCGTTCGAGGAGCTCCGGGTGGTCGGCGCCCAGGCTGGCATCGGCGTGCACCAGCCACCCCTCGATGCGCATCGGCGTGAACGCCGCGCCCTTCTCCTTCTCCTCGTCCGCGGCGATCGCGGCGCCCGGTCCGGCCACGCACGGCGCGGGCGACCCGAGCGGCGTCACGAGCAACGCGATGAGAAGGGGCCGCATGATCAACGTCGCCACTGGACGCGTCCCGGCTCGCGCGCGCCGCTGCCCTGCCGGCCGGTGAGCCGATCCCCGAGGTCCTCCCGCGCGCGCTCGGCGAGCGCGAGCAGGCGCTTGACGACATCCGGGTGGCGGTCGGCGACGTCCCGCGTCTCGCCGATGTCGCTCTGGAGGTCGTAGAGCTCGACGACGTCGACGTGCTCCGTGTCGTAACGGACGGGCCGGCCGCCCGTGCCACCGCGCCGGCCGTTGAGCGTGCGGTAGGAATGGGGCAGGTAGAGCTTCCAGTGACCGCTGATCATCGCATGGAGCTCGTTGCGCCGGTAGTAGATCGCGTACGCGTCGTGAGGACTGCGCGCGCCGGGCTCGCCGCTGATCAGCGGCCAGATGTCCTTGCCGTCGACGCCGTGCGCCGGCAGCTCGGCGTCGATCAGGCGCGCTATCGTCGGCAGGATGTCGATGGTCATCGCGGGAACGTCGCAGACGCTGCCGGCGGGGATCTTCCCCGGCCACCGCATGATGCACGGCACGCGCACGCCGCCCTCCCACGCCGTGCCCTTCCCCTCCCGCAGCGGCTCCGCCGAGCCGCCGTGGGTCCCGTAGGAGAGCCAGGGCCCGTTGTCGGAGGTGTAGATGACGAGCGTCTTCTCGTCGAGACCGTGCTTCTCGAGGGCGCGGAGGATCTCGCCGACCGACCAGTCGATCTCCGCGATCACATCGCCGTAGATCCCCTGCTCCGTCTTGCCCTGGAACTTCTCGGAGACGAAGAGCGGCACGTGCGGCATGCTGTGCGGCACGTAGAGGAAGAACGGCCGATCGCGGTTCTCCTCGATGAACTTCACGGCCCGCTCGGTGTACCACGTCGTCAACTGCGTCTGGTCCGGATTGCGCATCAGTACGCAATCGTCCTCGACGAGCGGCAGATGCGGGTAACGGCCCTTCGGCGCCGTCGGATGGTAGGGCCACATGTCGTTCGAGTACGGCAGGCCGAAGTAGTCGTCGAAGCCGTGATTGACCGGCAGGAACTTCCGGTGGTCGCCGAGGTGCCACTTGCCGTAGATCGCGGTGGCGTATCCCTTCTGCTTGACCAGCTCCGCGATGGTCATCTCATCCTCGTGGATGCCGACGCGCGACAGCGGGCCGAGGGCGCCGTGGATGCCGACGCGATTCGCGTAGCAGCCCGTGAGCAGCGCCGCCCGTGACGCCGAGCAGACCGGCTGGGCGACGTGGAAGTTGGTCATGCGCACGCCCTCGTGCGCCATGCGGTCGAGATTCGGAGTCCTGAACCCCTTCGCCCCGAAACAGCCGACGTCGGCGTAGCCCTGGTCATCCGTGAACACGATGACGACGTTGGGCAGTTCCGCGCGATCGGCGAGGGCGTGCTCGACGGCGACGAGCGCGATTGCCAGAATGGCGACGTTCCGTGTGATTGGTTCCCGAGTGATTCGTGGCATGGCCTACAACGTGGATGGACCGGCGACCAAATCGTGGGGTGCGACCCTCGCTCGTGGCGAGACAGGCGTGGAGTATAACAGATCCGCAGGGCTCTCCGGGATACAATACACGCCATGATCGCGGAGCGTCCCTCGCTGACGGCTCTCCTGGCCTTGCTCGCGGCTGTCGCGCTGCCGGCTGACGCGCTGGCGGTCGACTTCGACCGCGACGTGCGTCCGATCCTCTCCGACGCGTGTTTCCGCTGCCACGGGCCGGATCGCGAGGCGCGCCGCGCCGGGCTCCGCCTCGACACTCGCGCCGGCGCGTTCGCCCCGCGCGATGACGGAAGGCCGGTCATCGTCGCCGGCGACACGGCGGCGAGCGAGCTCGCGCGCCGCATCACCGCGTCCGATCCGGACGAGCGCATGCCGCCCGCCAGCGAGGAGCGGCGGCTCTCCGACGTCGAGATCGCCACCATCCTGAAATGGATCGACGAGGGCGCGACGTGGCGCGAGCACTGGTCGTTCGCGCCGCCGCGCAGGCGACCGCCGCCCGACGTGCGGCTCGTCGAGCGCGTGCGCGGTCCGATCGACGCGTTCGTCCAGGCGCGGCTCGAGCGGGAGGGGCTCGCCCTGTCGGAGGACGCTTTCCGGGAGACGCTGGTTCGCCGCGTGACGCTCGACATCACCGGACTGCCGCCGACTCCGGACGAGATCGACGCGTTCCTCGCCGACCGGCGACCCGATGCCCACGAGCGGCTCGTCGATCGCCTGCTCGCGTCGCCGCGGCACGGCGAGCGTATGGCGACGCCCTGGCTCGACGCCGCCCGGTACGCCGACACGAGCGGCTACCAGACCGACGGACCGCGCGACATGTGGCGATGGCGCGACTGGGTGATCGACGCGTTCAACGCCGGCATGCCGTTCGACCGGTTCACCATCGAGCAACTCGCCGGCGACATGCTTCCGCAGCCGACCCTGGCGCAACGCATCGCTACCGGCTTCAACCGCAACCACCGCGGCAACGCCGAGGGCGGCATCATCGCCGAGGAGTACCGCGTCGAGTACGTCGCGGATCGCGTTGACACCACGGCCACCGTCTGGCTCGGACTGACGCTGCAATGCGCCCGCTGCCACGACCACAAGTACGACCCGATCACGCAGGAGGAGTTCTACCGCGTCTTCGCCTACTTCAACAACGTCCCGGAGCACGGTCGCGCCATCAAGGTCGGCAACTCGGTGCCGTGGATCCTCGCCCCGACCTCCGCACAGCGAGAGCAGCTCGAGGCCCTCGAGCGCCGGCTCGCCGTCGCGCGCGATGAGTTCACGGGGTTGCGCGCCCTCGCCGGCGAGCCATCGGCCGCGCCGGCGAGCGAGTGGCTTTTTGCCGACGGCCTCGTCACCCGCCACGCGACGGGCAGGACGGGCGCCGCGGCGCTCTTCGACGGGGCTCGCGTCGTCGAGCTCGGCGACGCCGGCGCGTTCGGGTACTTCGACGCGTTCTCGGTCGCGGCGTGGGTGCTCCCCGAGTCGACCGCGAGCGGCGCCGTCGTCTCTCGCACCGCCGACCCCGAGTACGACGCCGGCTGGGAGGTGCGTCTCCACGAGGGCCGCGTGCAGGTCAACCTCGTCAAGCGCTGGCTCGACGACGCCATCCGCGTCGAGACCGAGAGTCAGCTCGCCGCCGGGGAGTGGCGCCACGTCATCGCGACGTACGACGGATCCCGGGTCGCGGCGGGCGTCGCGGTATTCATCGATGGCGAGCGCGTACCGCTCCGCGTGCTCCTCGACGAGCTCAACCAGAGCTTCGATTCGAAGGAGCCGCTGCGCGTCGGCGGGCGAGGAGTGGGCGAGCGTTTCCGCGGGCGCATCGACGACGTGCGCGTGTACGCGCGAGCGCTGACCCCGGACGACGCCCGCATCATCGCCACCGACGACACCCTTGCCGAGATCGTCGAGGTGCCTGCCGGCGAGCGCTCCGCCGGGCAGCGCCTCAAGCTGGAGCGCGCCTGGCTCGAGCTCGACGCGCCCGACACGGTGCGCTCGGCGTGGTCGCGAATGCGCGATCTGGTGGAGCAGCGCGCCGCGCTGATCGACAGCTTCCCGAGCGTCATGGTGATGGAGGAGACGGCGCCGCGGGAGACACACGTGCTGGTGCGGGGTCGCTATGATCGGCCCGCCGCGCGTGTCGAGTCAGGCACGCCCGCGTGCCTTCCCCAGCTCCCGTCCGGCGTCGAGAACGATCGACTCGGCTTCGCCCGCTGGATCGTCGACCCGGCCAACCCGCTGACGCCGCGCGTCACCGCCAATCGTCTCTGGCAAATGCTCTTCGGCCGCGGCATCGTCGACACGGTCGAGGACTTCGGCTCGCAGGGGAGCCGCCCTACGCACCCCGAGCTCCTCGACTGGCTGGCGACCGAGCTCCCGCGCGCCGGCTGGGACCTGAAGACCTTCCTCCGGACGCTGGTGACCTCGTCCGTGTATCGCCAGTCGTCGCGCGTGACGCCGGCGCTCGCGGAGCGCGATCCTGAGAATCGGCTCCTCGCCAGGGCGCCGAGGCTGCGACTGTCCGCGCACATGGCGCGCGACCTGGCGCTGGCCGTGAGCGGGCTTCTCGTGGAGCGCATCGGCGGGCCATCGGTCAAGCCGTACCAGCCGCCGGGCCTCTGGAAGGAGGTCTCCGGCACCGCCTACGAGCGGGACGACGGCGAGGGGCTCTATCGACGGAGCCTCTACACGTACTGGAAGCGCACCGTGCCCTTCCCGACGATGACCGTGCTCGACGCGTCCGACCGCGAGTGGTGCGCCGTGCGCTCCCAGCGCACCAACACGCCGCTGCAGGCGCTCGCGCTGCTGAACGACGTGACGTTCGTCGAGGCGGCCCGGGCGCTCGCGGGACGCGTTCTCGCGGGCGACGCGACCGACGAGGCATCGCGGGCCGCGCAACTCTTCCGGATGGCGACGGGGCGCCGGCCCGGCGCAGCCGAGGTCGCGATCCTCCTCGACGGGCTCCGCCGCCACCGCGTGACGTACGGTGACCGGGCCCTCGCGGCCGCGCTCCTCGAGGTCGGCGAGTCCCGCCACGACCCGGATATCGACGCCAGCGAGCTCGCCGCGTGGACGGCGCTCGCCAACCTGGTGCTCAACCTCGACGAGACCATCACACGGGGGTGACCTTGGACAGCGCCCTGTACGGTAGCAAGCGAACGACCGATCGGACCGGAGCGACGGCGCTGACGCGGCGCGAGTTCGCGGGTCGGGCCGGCCGCGCGGGGTTCCTCGGCGCGGCGGCCCTCGCGTCGCTCCTGGCCGAGGACGCCCGCGCCTCGACGGCAGGCGTCGCGAGCGGGCTCACGGGGCTCCCCCACTTCGCGCCGCGAGCGCGGCGCGTCATCTCGCTCTTTCAATCGGGCGCGCCGTCGCAAATCGATCTCTTCGATCACAAGCCGGCGCTGTCGCGGCTTCGCGGCACGGAGCTGCCCGAGTCGGTGCGGCGCGGCCAGCGGCTGACGAGCATGACGTCGCGGCAGGCGAGCTTCCCGCTCGCGCCGACCATCTTCCCCTTCGCGAGACGTGGCGAAGGCGGCGCGTGGGTCAGCGATCTGCTGCCCTGGACGGCGCGGATCGCCGACGAGCTCTGCTTCGTCAGGAGCATGCACACCGAGGCGATCAACCACGACCCCGCGATCACCTTCTGTCAGACCGGCGCGCAGCTCGCAGGGCGGCCGAGCATCGGGGCGTGGCTCGCGTACGGCCTCGGCAGCGAGAACCGCGACCTGCCCGCGTTCATCGTCATGGTGTCGCAGGGCACCGGTCGCGAGGGGCAGCCGCTCTACGACCGGCTCTGGGGGAGCGGTTTCCTTCCCTCGCGCTACCAGGGCGTGAAGTTCCGCGCCGCCGGCGATCCGGTGCTCTTCCTGTCGAACCCGTCCGGCGTGCCAGCAGCGACGCGGCGTCGGATCCTCGACGACCTCGGCCGCCTCAACGCGCTCCGGCTGCAGGAGGTCGGGGATGCGGAGATCGCCACGCGCATCGCGCAGTACGAGCTCGCGTTTCGCATGCAGGCGTCGGTCCCGGAGCTCATCGACAGCTCCGGCGAGCCGGAGTCGACCTTCGAGCTCTACGGTGCGGACGCGCGCACGCCGGGGACCTACGCCGCGAACTGCCTCCTGGCGCGGCGTCTCGTCGAGCGCGGCGTTCGGTTCGTGCAGCTCTTCCACCGCGGCTGGGACCAGCACACCAACCTCCCGGAGCAGATCGCGCGCCAGTGCGCCGACACCGACCGCGCCTCGGCCGCGCTCGTCGTCGACCTCAAGCGGCGCGGGCTCCTCGAGGACACGCTGGTCGTCTGGGGCGGGGAGTTCGGCCGCACCGTCTACTGCCAGGGCAAGCTCACCGCGGAGGACTACGGCCGGGACCACCACCCGCGGTGCTTCACCATCTGGCTCGCCGGCGGCGGCATCCGCGGCGGCCTGACGTACGGCGAGACCGACGATTTCAGCTACAACATCACACGCGACCCGGTGCACGTCCACGACCTGAACGCGACCATCCTCCACTGCCTCGGGATCGACCACCGCCGCCTCACCGTCAAGTACCAGGGCCGCCACCACCGCCTCACCGACGTCCACGGCCGCGTCGTCTCCGACCTGCTGCTCTGACCCCGTTCCCGTTCCCGGCCCCGGTCCCGTGCTCGATGAAGCTGCTCGACGCCCCTGGCGATTCGGACGGCAGACGGGACAAGGAAGGCAGGAAAGCAGGAATGCAGGAAGGCGATTTGAGCGCTCGCGTGCCCTCTGTGGTCTATTCTCTGTGGCGTCTGCGTTGAAGTCCTCTGAGGGCCCCCGTGTCCGGGCCGCGTCGTGGAACTCCAGAAGACTCTCGAAGCACTGCGTCCGTTTCCTGTCTTCCTGAGTTTCCTGCCTTCCTTATCGATCGCCTGACAGCAAACCTCCGCAGTCCACTCTCCCTGCCCGAGGTCGGAACCGACTTCCTCCACCAGCCGGATCCGCTACAATTTTCGACCATGCGCATCACCGCCCTCGGACACAGCGCCTTTCTGCTCGAGATGGAGCCCGCCGCCGCCGGCGCGCCGGTGCGGGTTCTGGCCGACCCGTGGATCGAGGACTACCTCGCCGGTGACCTGCTCGGTCGCTTCCCGCGCATCCGGCTCGACGTCGCGGCGCTCGGTCCGATCGATGCAGTTTTCCTCTCGCACTCGCACACCGATCACCTCTGCCCGTACTCGCTGACGCGTCTGTGGGCCGCGTTCGATTCTCCGCCGTCGCTGATCCTGCCCCGGAGCCTGGAGTTCCTCGCGCCGCTCCTCGAGACGCGGCTCCGCGGTTCGGAGATGGTCTTCCTCGACGACGGCCGGCCGGTCGACTTTGGCGGCGTGTCGATCTGCGGCTTCTTCAACCCCGAGACCGGCGCCACGAACGAGGACGACGTCATGGTGCTCGTGGCGCGGAACGGCCGCGAGACGTTCCTCTCCGAATGCGATGCCGTACTGCCCTTCTACCACCCGGCCGGGCGCGAGCTGGTGACCTCGATCGTCCTCGAGGGCGAACCCGAGACCATCTGCTTCATGACGACGCGCAACGAGGGCGAGGCGACCATGGCGATGCTCGCCGCGCGCGACCCCGACGACCGCCGCGCACGCCTCGAGCGCAGCATCGAGCGCACCTGCGACGAGATCGGCGAGATCTACACGCCGCTCGACGAGCTGGCGACTGACCTGTGGCAGTGCGACAACCTCGTGCGGCTCGTCGCCGGTCAGGGGATCGGCTTTCCGCAAAAGCTCGACACCGGGTGGAACCGCGTGCTCTTCCCGATCCGCCTCGAGGACCGCGTGCGCATGGAGCGCGAGATCGCCGCCAGCCTCGGGTGCCTGCACGCCATCGAGGAGCTCGTCCCCGGCTCGGTCCACGTCGTCGAGGGAGGTCGATTCGTCGAGCGCTCGCCCGCGCGCGGCGTCGAGCTGCTCGATCGCGAGGAGGAGCGCCATTTCGACGCCGACCTCGATCTCATCGAGGACTTCCCCGACGCGCCGCTCCGCGACGAGCCCCGCGACGGCGACGCGCAGCTGCGCCGCATCGCCGAGTGCCTCGACCGTCGCTTCCTGCCCCACCTGATCGGCGCGCGCACCCCGCCCGTCGAGCACCTCCTCGCCGAGAGCGGCGGCGAGTACCGCATCCGCGTGCGGGTCGGCACGTCGGCCGATTGGACGCAGCGCGACTTCCGTCTGCGCTTCGCCCGCATGCGCTTCGAGGAGACCGACGCCGTGGGCGACGCGGACGAGCACTACTGGGCCAACGACCTCGAGGACTTCCTCGACGGCCGCTGCGACGAGTTCTCGACGGTCATCCGGCACCCGTTGCCCGCCCGATCGCAGCGTCTCTGGCTCTGCCTCGGACTGCCGTATCTCAACAACGACATCATCGAGCGCAAGCTCGCCTTCCACTTCGACCGCGCCGCGCGCGGAGAATCGCTGGAGGAGTGGGTGCTGTCGTTTTATCGGGGGGCGCCGTGATACAATGCGGATCGAACCCTCGTGCTCGTCCTCGTCCTCGACCGCTCGGCGACCGAGACAGAGACCGAGGACCGAGTCAGAGACCTGAGATCAGAGACCCGAGACGGAGACCAGGGCTCCGAGTCGGCCTCTTTCTGCGTCAATCTGCGTAATCTGCGTAATCTGCGTTCCCGTCCTCGTCGTCCGGGACCGGGGCGGGGCGAAGAATGAACCGATTCTTGCGTGCTGCCTGTCGAAAGGAGTCACCCATGCGAACTCTCGCTGCCGCCGTCGTGCTCGTGTCGTTGTCCGTCCCGCTCTCCGCCGTCGAGGCTCCGGAGACGCTCGATGGGCGCTGGATCGTGCTTGTCGAGACCGAGAATGGGGAGCGCCGTGAGTCGTCGATCGAGTTCACGCGGAGCGGGGATGCCGTGCGCGCCGTCTATCGGAGCTCGAGCGACGAACGGATCGTGATCGAGAACGCCAGGTACGCCGAGGGGAAGCTCACCTTTTCCGTGACGCGCACCATCGATGGCAACGAGCGCGAGATCTCCTTCCGCGGCGAGGCGACCGGCAAGGATCGGATCGCCGGCATCGCGTCGATCGGCGATCGCAAGGTGGCCACCGTGGTCATGGAGCGCCAGGCGCGTCCGGTCGCGAAGGGGAACCCCGTCGGGAAGTGGAACGTCCGCGCGCTCGCACCGGACGGCGGCCGCACCTACGAGTCGGTGCTCGAGGTGAGCGTCAAGGGCGACCGCCTCGCGGGCACGGTGACCGGCGAGCGTGGCCGTCTCGACATCAAGAGCATCGCCCGGAAGGGCGAGGGGCTGCTCATCAAATTCGACCTGCCGCTGGAGGATCAAACCGTGCCGATCGAGATCGCCATCCGCTTCGACGGCGCCGACCGCCTGGTCGGCCGGTGGTCGGTGCCCGACTCCGAGTTCTCGGGGGAGTGGACCGCCGCCCGCGTCGCGGCGCCTGCGGCGAAGAAGGAGCCCGCGAAGCCGGCGGTGAAGCCCGCCGCCGTCGCCGGACAGTGGCGCTCCTCGACCGTGCTCGACGACGGACGCGAGCTGCGCTTCACCATCGAGCTCCGGCGCGGGGACGACGGTCGCCTCGCGGGGCGGATCGTCATGGAGGAGTACACCATCGACCTCAAGGACGTCCGCCTCGAGGGCGACAAGCTCTCCTACGTCATCGAGCGGGAGCAGGACGGCGAGACCTCGCGCATCGAGGTCGCCGGCACCATCGCCGGCAAGAAGATCGCCGGCCGCTGGCGCAGCCAGGACGGCAGCCAGGGAGAGTGGTCGGGCCGCAAGGTGATCATCGCGGATCTGTGAGCGAGCGGAGACCGCCGACATCCGGTGGGACGGGAACGCAGATTACGCAGATTGAGTGAGGAATCGCGTGCGACCCGACGTCGTCCTCGTCCTCGTCCTCGTCCTCGAAGGGTCCTCGAAGGCGCGAACGAGCGTCCGATGGAGCCGGGAACGCAGATTCCGCAGATTGAGGATGTCGGCGGCCCGTCCGACCTCGGTCTCCGATCTCGGAATCCGATCTCGGAATCGGATCTCGGTATCGGATCTCGGTATCGGAGTCGGAATCGGTATCGGAGTCGGTCATCGGACTCCGGTACCAGAGCTTTCGAGGACGGGAACGGGCACGGGTACGGGTACGGGTACGTTTTTGCAACGGTGGGGTCGGAATCCCTACGGCAGCGGCCGCACCCGCACGTTCCGGTACCACACCTCGCTCCCCTCATGGTGCTGCTGGAAGGCGAAGTGGCCCTCGCGGAAGTGCTTTCGCTCGTCGAACGGCACCCGGCGTGAGACGGTCACTCGTCCGTTGACCTTGATGACGATGTGCTCGCCGACGGCGATCACCTCCTGCGTGAACCACTCGTACGGCTTGGCGAGCTGCTCGTAGACGTCCTCGTAGCCGTAGAGCGTTCCGGTGCGCTTGCGATCGCCGTGCGTGCTGTTGACCTGCGCCTCCATGCCCCGCGGCCACGACACCTCGGCATCGTAGCGCGTGCGGAAGTACATGCCGCTGTTCGAGTCGTCGCCCACCTTCGCATCCGCCCGGTAGTGGAAGTTCCTGTAGATTCCCGGGGCGAAGAGGTGGCCCTGGTGCCCGGAGCCCGAGAGCACGCCGTCCTCGAGCTTCCAGGTCCCGCGCCGGGTGCGCTTCCAGTCGTCGATGCCTCCGGCGAGGAGATCGACCCACTCGTTCGATGGCTTCGGGCGGCCCGGGGTCGCGTCGCCCTCGTGGCCCTCGATGCCGAGCGCCCAGAGGATGCCGCGGAGGAGGTGCTCCTGGTAGACGGGATTCGTCCAGACGTCCTCGCGGTGGCCGAGCGACGTGTAGAAGACCTTGCCATCGCCGTAGTCACGGCACCAGGCCACGGGATAGTCGCCGTGCGGCCGGCTGCCCTTGGCGTGCTCCTTCGGATTGAGGCTGAGGATGACGTGGACGCGGTCTCGCGACCAGTTGCGGAACTGGTAGATCTCGTCCTGGATCACCCACTGCGAGTCGAGGTGATGGACCGACGGGTGCGACGGGTCCTCGACGTCGATGGTCACCGGGGGGCTGCCGGCGTTCCACGGGTGGCCGGCGAAGCTGCCGCCGATCATCTCCCAGTACGGCTCCCAGTCCTTGTACGTGTCGGTGGCGCTGTGCGTGCCGAAGAACGCCTTGCCGCGCTTCACCCACTCGATCAGGTGCTCTCGGTTCTCCTTCGAGAGCGGGAACTTGTTGAGGTCGCCCGTGGTGTAGAAACCCACACAATCGAACCCCTCGAGGTCCTCCGGGTTGATCATCTCGACGCCGTCGGTGACGACGGCCTCGAACCAGCCGCTGTCGCGACCGAGCTTCTCGATCACTTCCCGCGAGACCGGACGCGAGCTGTGCGCGAATCCGGCCGCGTGGGTCGTGTAGAGGACGCGTTTCGGCTTGATGGCGCGCACCTGGATGTCCTTGAAGGCGATCTCCATCCCCGGTCCGCTGTGGATCTGCAGGGCGATGATGCCGTCGCGCGCGATGTCGTCGTCCTTCTCCGAGTAGCGTGCGGTGACCAGCTCGTTGATCTTCAGCGTGATGTGCTTGCCGATGGCGCGAATCTCGTAGGTGTTCCAGCGGTCCTTGCGGATGAACGGCGCCACCCATGCGCCGTCGGCCTTGACGAGCGCCCGGTTGCGTCGATGCTCGTCGTAGAGGTCTCCCCAGTAACCGGGGCCGATGTCGGCCTGGTACCCGCTGACGGACCGGCCGCCGGCCGGCTTGCTGCGGAACTGGATGCCGCTGTTGCCGCGCTCGCTCAGGAGCTTGAACTTGAGCCGCAGCACGAAGTTCTCATAGCTCCCGTCCGAGACGAGGAACGTGTTGTGGCGGATGCCGTCGGGGAGCGAGCTGCCGACGATGGCGCCGTCGCGCACCGACCAGACGCCCTCCTCGCCCTTCCAGCCCTCGAGGCTCTTGCCGTCGAAGATCGAGACGAAGTGATCGTCCGCGGCGAGTCGAGCTTCCGCGAGAAGCCCGATCACGAGCCCGGAGACGAGAAGAACGGCGAACGCGGACAGTCGCTTCATGGGATCGCTCCTCTGAATGGCATGCTCGTTGACGACTTCCGGAGGTGAGCCCGGGGAGACCCGGCATCCGGAGCGTGTGCCCGACAATCTTCGCCGCGCGTCGGCGCGGCGGTCAAGTGGTTTCCCGCAGCCGCACCACCGTCCGTCCGGTGACCGATCCCTCGAGGTAGCCATCGAGGATGCCGGGAAGCTCATCGAGCCCGACCTCACGCGTGACGATGCCGTCGAGGTGACGCGGTCGGAGATCGCCGGCGAGGCGCCCCCAGAGGCGCAGCCGGACATCGCGCTCGACGAAGACCGAGTTGATGCCGAGCAGATTGACGCCCCGCAGGATGAAGGGCATCACCGTCGTGTGGAGCTCGACACCGCCGGCGAGGCCGATCGACGCGATGTTGCCGTTCGGCTTCGTCGTTCGCGTCAGCCACGCGAGGACATCGCCGCCGACGTTGTCGATCGCGCCGGCCCAGACCGCGCGCTCGAGCGGCCGCGTCCCCATCTCGACCTGGCCGCGCGCGACGATCTCCGACACGCCGAGTGACTCGAGGTACTCGCGTGCGTCCGACTTGCCGGTGAGGGCCGCGACCTCGTACCCGAGCCCGGCCAGCATGTCGATCGCGAAGCTGCCGACGCCGCCGGTGGCTCCGGTCACCAGCACCTTGCCGTGGTCGGGTCGCTGGCCGTTGAGCTCCATGCGGTCGATGGCGATCGCCGCCGTGAAGCCCGCCGTCCCGAGGGCCATCGCCTGACGCGCGTCGAGCCCGTCCGGCAGGGGCACGACCCAGTCGCCCGGGACGCGGACGAGCTCCGCGTAGCCGCCGTCGTGGTCCTCCGAGAGCCCGTGACCGGTGACCAGCACCTCGTCGCCCTCACGGAAGCGCTCGTCCGTCGAGGACTGGACTGCGCCGGCGACGTCGATCCCGCCGACGAGCGGGAGACGGCGCATGATCTTGCCCCGCCCGGTCATCGCCAGGGCGTCCTTGTAGTTCACCCCGGAGTACGCCGCGGCGATGACGACCTCACCGGGAGAGAGGTCGTCGAGGGAGATCTCCTCGATCCGCGCCCGAACCGCGCCATCCACCTCATGCGCGCGGTACGCCCGAAAAGTCGCCATCGTCCGTCAAGCCTCCATCCCATCCCCGTCCCCGGTCCCGTCCCCGAAAGGCTGCTCGACTTCGCACGCGAGATCCTGCACGCATCTATAAGGAAAGCAGGAAGAAGAGGAAGGCAGGAAGGGAAAAGAAGCGAAGCTGACGGACGTCAACTCCCTCTTTCCGTTTCCTGCCTTCCTGAGTTTCCTGCCTTCCTCATGAATCGACTGCCAGCAAGCCTGCCCCCCTCACGACATCAACTGCGGAATCGGTTCCGCTCCCTCAACGCCGACGAGTCTCTGGTCGAGGCCGCCGTAGAAGTACGTCAGGTTGTTCGGGTCGAGGCCCATGTGGTGCAGCACCGTGGCATGCAGGCGCTTGACGTGAAATCGATCCTTCACCGCCCGGCTGCCGAGATCGTCGGTCTCGCCGACGCTGATGCCGCCCGGGACGCCGCCGCCGGCCATCCACATGGTGAAGCCGTAGGAGTTGTGGTCGCGTCCGGTGCCCTTGGCGTACTCCGCGGTCGGCTGGCGGCCGAACTCGCCGCCCCAGATGACGAGAGTCTCATCGAGAAGGCCGCGCTGCTTCAGGTCCTTCAGGAGCCCCGCGATCGGCCGATCCGTGTTCCCCGCGTGATAGGTGTGGTTCTTCACGAGGTCGCCGTGGGCGTCCCAGTTGTTGTCGTTGTGGTTGCCGCCGGAGTAGATCTGCACAAAGCGGACGCCCCGCTCGACCAGCCGCCGCGCCAGCAGGCATTGGCGTCCGAAGTCTTGCGTCCGTTTCTCCTTCAGCCC
>JBFFXF010000175.1:0-14954 GCA_041569895.1 Planctomycetota bacterium
CCTCTTTCTCGGCGGCGACCCGATGCCGGCGCCGGGACCCTTCGACTGCGGCATCGACGCGTCCGAGGACAGTCTCACCCCGTGCACGGATCGGTCATGCCCCGGAACCGAGGTCTTCACGGAGCTCGTCCCGGTCAACCTGCGGCTGGTCGAGGACAACTCAGAGGAGCAAGCGGCCGGTCTCCAGTCCGGACGATTCGAGAGCGCGCTCGACAGCGTGCTCAACTCGCCCGGCGACTCGATCGATCTCGACGTCGAGGCGAGCGTCTCGATCGCGATCATCGCCCTCGTCAACGGCAACGGCAAGGTCACCTACAAGGTGGCGATCACCGTCGCCGACGATGGAGCGCACGAGGTGTCGGTCGATTACTCCCAGGCCAGTGGTCTCGGCGTCGAGATCGTCGACGGCATCGAGGCGAACGCGCGGGCGGGCGTCGCGACGACAACGGTGTTTCGATTCGAGGACCTCGCCGAGACGGTGCGCGCCATACAGGACATGGCGCTGTCGCTGATCGTCGAGCCCATCCGCGACCGGATCGAGGCCCTCTTCGGCCGCGCGGCGGAGTTCGCCGGCAAGCGCGATGAAGCGCTGGCGGAGCTGGAGGATGCCCTCGTCGAGGAGTCGCGCCTCGCCGACGAGCTGGACTCGCTCAACGGCGCGCTGCGCGCGGTGAACAACGAGATCTCCGACCTCAACGGCTGGCTCCAGAGGGTCAACAACGATCTCGCGGGTCTGGCGTGCAACCTCGTCCCCTCGCTGTGCAACGAGCTCAACGCCACCAAGAATGCGATCAACCGGGAGCTCAACGAGGCCAGGACCAGGCGCAACAACATCGTCCGGGAGATCACGGAGACGGAGAACCAGCTCGCGGCGGCCCGTGAGGCCGTGGGCCGGGCGCGCGACCGTGTCCAGGCCGCCGAGGCGGCGCTCGAGGAGGCGGAGCGAGTGGTCGGGGAGGCCAGGCAGGTGATCGAGGCGCTGATCGGCGCCCAGGATCGCATCGGGGCGAGCTTCGGCGGCTATCAGTTCCGCTTCCTGGTGACCGGCGATCTCCAGGCCCAGCTCTCGCCGTTCCCGGGCGTCAAGGCGGGCGGCGCGAACTTCGGCGCCGCCGTCGAGGCGGAGCGGACGATCGGCGGTCGGCTGGACTTCGCCACCGATTCACGCCCGGAGAAGTTCACGCTGTCGCGGACCTACAAGCGCACCTACGGCGCGCAGCTCGGGGTCGTCGAGGGCAAGGCGTTCGTCGAGACCACCCACGACGTCGTCTTCGCCAAGAGCGACGGGTGGTTCGACGAGGTCGAGTCGAGCGTCAAGATGACTCTGGACGCGCACGGCGAGCTCGTCCAGGGCCTGGTCTTCGTCGGCAAGCGCGGCATCGGCCGCAACATCGAGATCGAGTTCCCCCTCTTCCAGATGGCGGACCAGATGCCGGAGATCGTCAGGGGTCTTCTCGACGGCGACGGCGCGCCGCTCGCCAATGCGCTCCTGGGCGTCTCGGCGACGATCACCCGCAAGGACCGGCGCACCGCGGCCGCCGGCGTGGACGTCGGGGCGAGCTACGCCGGCTACGGTGGCGGCTTCAAGGGCCTGGCGAACTGGACCGACGTCGGCGACATCACCGTGAACACCGTCGACGCGGGTCTGGTGGTCGGATCGATCGCCGGCCGGACGCGAGCCGACGAGCTCCTGCGAGCCATCGCCGATCGCGTCGAGGCGGAGCGCGACTGAGCCGCGGTTCCGGGTGACGCACCCGCTGCGATCACCCCCGCGCGCTCGACACACGCCGGGAGCCCGCCGCCAGCGCGGCCGGGCTTCCGGCGTTTTTTTGTGCATCGACCGACGCGCTCGGCTCACTCATCGGCCTCACCCTTCCAGAACGGGATGAAGAAGAGGCGGCGGGTCTCGACGCCGTCGGCGACGTCGCTGCGGTAGACGAACTTGAAGATGCTCAGGCGGCGCGTCCCGGTGTCATCGTCGCGGAAAATCGTGAAGAAAGGGTTCAGCGTGAACTCCCGCTGCCCTCCGACCGCACGGTTGACGACGAAGCGGTGGAGGATGCGGAAGTCGAAGTCGCCCTCGGGCGTCGACGTCCAGTCGACGAGCTTCCAGAGAAAGGACCTGTGGGACTCCCGCTCGCTCTCGAGGCTGTTCCAGAGGAAGAAGAAGCGGCCGGCCGTCCAGTAGTCGAGGTCGTCGGCGAAACGACGGCGGTAGAAGAACGGGAAGACACCGACGCTCGATCCGGTCTCGCTCCAGCTCCCGAAACCGAGTGGCGCGAGGTGAAACCACCCCTCCCGCGACGAGCCGCTGTAAAGGAACCAGTAGAGCGGCCCCGCGACGCGGCGGCGGGTCACGGGGTCGCCGGCCGCGTCGGTGCCCTGCGTGTCCGGCGCGGCGTACCACTCGAAGATGAGCGGGAAAACCCGCAGGAATCGTTCCGAGACTCCGCGGTGCCACTGCACGACCGAGGTGCCGGTCCAGAAGTCGTTCTCCGCCTGGGTGCCGGTCTCCACCGAGACTGCGGGGTAGAGCCGGAAGTGGGCGCGCTCCGGACGCGCGCCGGTAAAGAGGAGGGGCCAGACGCGCGCCTCTGCGGATCTGCGGTCGCGCCGGTAGAGCACGAGGGGCCAGGGAGCGTGCACCCCCGTCTCGACGCCGTCCGGATCGGCGTCACGGCCACGACGGTCGACCCGCAGGAAGGGGAGCAGGGCGCCGTAGGAGCGTGAGTCGTACCCCGGCCCGCTCGAGCGCCGTTTGAGGACCGAACGCGCGCCACTGTCTTCCGGTGGCACGCCGGATGGCTCACCGGACGGCGCCTCGACTGGCTCTTCGCCGATCTCGACAGACTCGAACTCGTTCGACGCTTCGAAGCCGAAGAGCGGCCACACGTGGAGGGACCGCGAGGCCATCGTCCACCCCCCGTCCTCGAGCCAGGCCTCATCCGCGCGCGAGTAGAAGGTCGGGAAGCCGAAGCTGGCATGACCGCGCGATTCTCTTTCGTTCCAGCGTTCGTGGTAGAAGGCCGGTATCGCCCAGGCGAGAAGGCCCTCGGGCGAGGTTTTCCAGTGGACGAGCGGCATCGGCGCCCAGGTGCTTCGCACCCCGAGGGCCGTGTCCGCGAAGCGCCGGAAAAGGATGCCTCCGACGCCGATCTCCTTTTCGGGGCCGCGCACCCTTCGGTCGAGGATCGGCAGGACGCGCAGGCTGTACCCGTCCGGATGGCGGGCGTAATGACCGAGAGGCCACAGGACGTCGACGTCCGGTCGGTTCTCCACTCTCCCGACCCGAGTCAGCAGGAGCGGGAACCAGTGGAAGGAGCTCTCTCGGCCCGCGTTCTCGGTGCGACCGTAGAGGAGAGAGTAGAAGGTCATCGAGCTCGGCGGCGAGCGCACCCTGCGGTTGAGGTAGAACGGCAGAATGAAGAGAACATCGCCCCCTCTGCGTCGCGAACGGAGAAACGTCGGGAACTGACCGGCCGTGAAGTCCTCGTCTCCTCCCGCGTACGCGAGAAACAGGAGCGGCGGCACGACGAGGCCTCGCGACCCGTCGCCCGCCCCCTCCTCATTCCTCCAGAGCCCGAGGAGCGGCGTGTGCGTGTACCAGGAACGCCCCTCGCGTCCGGCGGCAAAGAGCGGAAAGAGGTGCGACCGCCACGCGCCGGAGTCCTGGCGCGCAAGCTTCCCGAGGGCGAGGCCGAGCTCGGCGGTCTCCCCCCAGTTGAAGAAGTTCCCGATCGCCCACGTGCTCGATCGCGCCTCGCTCGCGTGCTCGAAGGCGCTGAATACGAAAGGCACGCCGAGCCGCTGGTCGCTGCGGTGCTCGCGAACTCCCAGGCGCAGCAGCGTCGGGATGAAGAAGTACGGCGTCTCCTCGGGGTTGCGCGCGACATGGAAGAGCGGCCACGAGAGCACGTGGGTGGAGGCGCCGGCGCGCCAGCGGGAGAAGAGCGGCAGCACGTGGTCGTAGGAGATCTCGGGAGAGCGGCGCGAGAAGTAGAGGAGCGGGAAGATGGCGAGGCGACGGTCACGGCCCGCGTCCGCGACCGATACGTCGTAGAAGGGCAGGAGGTGATGGTGATACTCGCCCTGCGGCCCGGTCGTCGTGCGCATCAGCCCGGCGAGCACCGACGTCCGCGTGCGCCCGCCCTCGAAGACTTCCCTCGAGTAGAAGGGCCAGAGTCCCGTGTAGTCCACCTGTCGCTGGATAGTCGGGTGACCGGCCCCCGGGACGTCCGGCGTTTCCTGCGCGGCGAGCCTGGAACCGGCCTCCAGGAAGGCGAGCAGCATCAAGGCGCGCCTGTCATACGACATGCATTCGTCCCCGCTGGATCTCTGCTGACGACCATGATGATGCGCGCGTCCCCGCAAACGCAAGGGCGCCTCGCGAGCGGAGTCGCGAAAAACTGTTGAGTGGACAATCCCACGCGTTTATTATCGCAGTGCCGGCCGAGCTCGGCTGCGCAGAGAATCTCGGGTCAAAGGGTCCGTTCTCTTTCGGACAGTCGGAACGATTCGGAGGTGCAACGCCTTCGAAGCTTTTGTCTCTGCCGGGGAGGGTCATCCGATGTCGCAGCGGCATTCTGTCAACCGTTCGTGGGCTCTCGTTGTTCTTGTCCTCTTCTTCCCCTCCGTCTCCACGCTGGAGTCCCAGGACCAGGGAGGCGGCATCGTCATCACGGGCGATGACTGGGAGGAGTTCGTCGAGGTGGGCACGGAGCCCGGCCTCGGCAGTCCTCTGACGCCGCCGCCGACCGTCGTGACGACGGATGACGACCGCAAGTCGCTCTACTTCTCGGGGGATCCCGACGACAACATGGCGTTCGCGACCTACATCCTGAACGTCACGCAGCTCCCGGGCGGCGCGACGGAGGGAAGGTTCCCGATCTCCATCGAGGCCCGTCACACGAGCATCGGCGGCATGGTGATCAGGAACCTCACGGTGTCCGAGATCGACGACCTCGTTCCCTTCGAGTTCCAGGCGAGCTTCGCGGGGATCATGATCCGCGAGAACATCAACGAGATCTTCGCGCTCGGCACCGGGGAGCAGCCCTTCGATGCGTGCCTCGATCTGCTCGATCGAGATGAAGGGTTCGACATCATCGTCGATATCTGGTCGACGATCGGTCAGGCCGACGCCAATGCGACGCGGGCCACGGATATCGTCGGGGGCGAGACGGGCGTCGCCACCACGGTCACCGTGATGCTCGATCTCGTGCTGGGGGAGAACGTCCTGCGCATCGACACCGGTGATCTGCGCTCGTTCCCGTGCAACTCGAAGGGCGAGAGCGGGCACCAGCTCTTCACCCTGACGATCGGACCGGAAGAGGACGAGCTCGAGGGAGAGCTGGTCCGCAGGTGCAGGGTGACGCGCGCGATCAGCGGCGCCGGCAGGTACGATCCGGGGGACCTCGTCCAGGTGAGGCTGAGCGCCGAGAACATCTCGGGACAGACGACCATTACCGAGACCTTCCCGGACGACTGGATGGTGACGAGGAACCCCGACGGCGGCGACGTCGCCGGCAACCGGATCTCCTTCGAGATCACGGCCGATGCCAACGTGACGTACGGCCTGACGGTGCCGCCGGACGTGTGCGAGCAGGTGGAGTTCAGCGGCGTGGTCGAGGGGGCCGGAGAGTGCTCCGGTGACGTGCGGGGAGACTCGTCGCTCACCTGCGTCCTGTTCCCGCCCGGAACCGAGGTGTACACGTTCGACGAGGAGCCGGGGCCGACCTCGAACGAGGACCTGGAGGACTTCTTCCTGTTCCTCGGCGTCGATACTCTGGTCGGGCCTCCCGGCTGGGAGATCGTGCCCAATACCGTCAACCGCGCCGACGGGAGTCAGGCGCTGCACATCGGCAGCAACGGCGAGGTCCTGCCGCCCTTCTTCAGTCGAGTGGCGATCCTCCGCCCCGATATCTTCGAGGCGGAGAACGTCTTCGTCGCGGCCACGATCACGTGGGACGACAACGACTGGGCCGGCATCTACTTCCGATTCACCGGCACCAGCGACGACCCCTTCGAGAACAGCTACTACTATCTGAAGATCTACGCGGACAACAGGGGCATCGTCCTCCACAGGGTGAAGGACGGATTCGAGCAAGAGGCCGTCCCCACGGTCGATCAGCCGATCCCGGTCAATCAGGGGGGCACCGCGACCTTCACCATCCAGGCCGACGGCGACGAGATCCTGGTGACGCAGAACGGCGTGCCGGTGCCGGGGCTCGACCCGTTCATCGACCCGGACCCGCTCGAGGGCTGCGGCGCGATCGGCTTCGGGCAGAACACCAACCCCACCTTCTTCGACAACCTGGCGTTCAAGAAGCTGGACGACGCGCCATGCCCGTGCACGGCGAGTCGAACGCTGTCGTCGACCCTGTTCCGGCCCGGGGACAGCATCACGGTCACCGTGAGCGCGAGGAACGTCACGGGACCGACCACGCTCACCGAGACCTTCCCGGCAGGATGGAACGTCAGCGACAACCCCGACAGCGGCGCCGTCACCGACAACAGCATCGCCTTCGATCTCGATGGCGACGCGGAGGTCTCGTACGAGCTGACCATACCCGGCGACTTCTGCGAGGCGGCCGAGCTCCGTGGCGAGCTGTCGGGCGCCGGCGGGTGCGACCGTGAGGTGACCGGAGCGGCCGTGCTTTCCTGCGTGTTCGGCTGCAGCGATCTCCAGGAGTCCGGCGCTGTCCGACAGATGCTGATCATCGGACCGATCGACGCCGGCGGGAACACCAGCCTGAACGGACTGTGCGACGACAACGGCCGGCTCGAGGTCACCGACTACATCGCCGGGGAGAACCTGACGAGCGGCGAACCGGTCGACGAGACGGACATCGCGGTCGTCTTCGGAGACGAGATCGCGCCCGACTTCGGCGGCGAGGCCGGGGGTGTCGGCGTCGCGCTCGCTCCGAACCCCGCCATCAACCCGAGCGGTTTCGAGGGCATCCTCACCGTCTGGCTCGCGGACGCGAACGCCGACGGAGCGATCGACTTCAACGACGCGGACAACCTCGGCAACCCGCTGGACGACTACATCATCTACAGCCTCACGTACCTGGAGAACACCACCGGGGACGAGCTGCCGGTCAATCTCGAGGTCGGCAGCGACGATGCGGTCAAGGTGGTCGTCAACGGCGAGCTGGCGCACATCAACTCCGTGTGCCGCGCGCTTCCGGCGCGGGGCCTGGGTGACATCGTCCCGGTCACCCTGGAACCGGGCATCAACACCGTCCTCATCGCGGTCGTCGAGCGCGGCGGGGGCACCGGCGTCCGGCTTCTCGTTCTCGATGATGTCCTGGCGCCGGTCGCCGACGGCTCGGTCATCGCGTGCCTCGCGCCGGGGACGACGGCCGTGCCGGGGTTCCTCCGCGGCGACGCGACCATGGACGGCGTCCTGAACATCACGGACGCGGTGAAGATCTTCGGCATCCTCTTCCTCGGCGACCCGGATATCTCCTGCCAGGAGGCGAAGGACGTCAACGACGACGGCGACATCAACATCACGGACGGTATCCGCGTCCTCGGCTTCCTCTTCCTCGGCCAGCCGCCCCCCGAGGCGCCCGGTCACGAGAACTGCGGTCCCGACCGCCCGGACTCACCGTCCGACCTCGGGTGCGATTCGTTCCCGCCGTGCGAGTGACCTCGCCGCCGGCGGGCATTGAGGCGGGGATGGCGACGGCCTCCAGAGACGGGGGGATGAGACGCGCGACTCCGTATGGTCGGTGATGATTTCCGAGAGATTCGCCTGGCCGGTGATTCCTCACCGAGTCCGCCCGGACCTCTCCCGGTACATTCGATCGCCCACCTCCCGGCACGCGCGGATGATCTCCGGGTAGGGCCGGTCGCAGACGTCGACGAAGCCGATCTGGTAGTTCTCGCCGTCGCCCCGGCCCGTGACGGGCTGATCCTTGTACTGGAACCAGTGCGTGCCGACGATCTGCGGGTTGCGGAGCGCGCCGAGGACGTACTCCCGGTAGAGCTCGGCGCGATGCTCCTGGTCGCGCGCCCTGCGGAGTCCGGTGTGGAACATGCCGCGGTCGAGGGCCCCGAAGTGGAACTCGCCGATGATCGTCGGCCGATCGATGCCGTCGGGCAGGCGGTGGTCGGCGACGGAGTCGGTATAGCGGTTGTAGCAGACGACGTCGCAGAATTTCGCCGCCGCCTTCGCGGCGCGGTCATTGACCCAGGCGAAGCGACAGCCGAGATAGAGCTGGTTGGGAGCGACCTCCTTGACGGCTGCTCGCACGGTGCGGAAGTAGGTCTCGGCGATGGTCGTGTAGAACGCGAGGAGGTCACCCTTCACCGCCGCTCTCTCGCGGTCCGGAGGCTCGCGAGAATCGAGGATCGCGTTCCATGAAGCGTGCGCCGTGCCCCACGCCTCGTTCAGCGTCGCGATCGAACCGCCGTACCTGACCTTCAGCGCGTCGACGAAGGCCCGCTTCGCCGCCTGCCCGGGTGGGCTCGCGAGCGCCGCCTCGGCCAGGGAGAGCTCGTCGCCCCAGCCGAGCTCGTTGTCGACGAAGTACCCGATGCACCACGGATCCCCGGCGCTCCGGCCCCTCTCGCGTGCCAGATTCTCGCTCACGCTCGCCGCGAAGCTCGGGTCGAAGACGTCCGGGAACTTGCCCCAGTAGCCCGTCGAGCCCTCGATGCGGGCGCTGCGGACGCTCGACGCGTTGACCGTGTACGGCGTCCGTCTCATTTCGTAGATTCGACGGTCGGACCAGTTGGCGATGGTATTGAGGCCCCAGCTGCGCAGGCGGCGGTGCGTGAGGTCGGCGAATCGCGTTTCCCAGCCCTCACCCCTTTTCAGCAGTTGGTTCGCGCCGAAGAAGTCGTAGGTGCGGTACGGCGTGCGGTCCGCGTAGTAGCCGTGCGGCGCCCAGCTCCCGGCGCCGTAAAACGCCGCTGCGGGATCCGACGGCGCCGGCAGTCGACGGAACCAGTCCTCCCGGTCGGTGATCGGCGTCCAGGCGCGCGGGTGCACGCAGTCGATGCCGTGCGACCAGAAGAGTCGACCGTCGGGATCGACGAGCCACCACATGTCCCGGAATTTCTCGACGCGAAAGAAGCCGGTTGCCTCGAGCTGCGGCCCTCGTGTCCAGCCACCCCAGCGGTCGCGATCGCCCGGCCCCGGTGACACCGCGAGCTCCGCGTCCTCCGTCTTGACCGCTGCGCGGAGCTCCTCGACCGAGCGCGTCTTGCCGGGCCACTCCCCATGGGCGTACTGGCCGAACTCGTCGATCATCGGGAAGAAATCCTCGCGGCGGAGCGAGGCGACGGGGTGGCGGTTCCCGCCGGCCCGTACGTCCTCGATCGCGAAGACGTGCTCCCCCGACGGGTCGCTGACGAAGAAGATGAGCTGCGTGACCATCGCGGGGTCGAGCTTCGAGGTCACCGGCGGGTTGCCGCGCATGCCGAAGAGCTCGATCTCGCCTGGCGCGAAGAGGCGCGGGCGCAGCGCGACGACGATGGTGCCTCGCCGGCCCGGCGCCAGGTCGACCGATTCCGTGACGCAGTTCTTGCGCCCATCGGCGCCGGGGTTGTCGACACGGCAGTGGACGCGCACCCGCCGCTCGCCGTGATTGGCGACGTCCGCCGACAGCCACGTGCGCGACGAGAGGTCCCACCGTCCGCCCGGCGCCTTCACCGTCACGCCCGGCCAGCGCTCGCGCGTGCCGGTCTCGACGCGCAGAACGCGACGCCCACCGTGCTCGACGAGCGAGAGCCGCGCGTCATGCGGCTGGAGCATCGCTGTATCGAGCCCGTCGCTCGGCGCGAGGAGCGCGGTCATGTCGCCGGCAGGCGCGGAGACGAAGCGCAGCGCGGCGAGAGAGCGCGGCGGCAATGCGAGGTGCGCCGCTCCGTGGTTCGCGCTCACCGTCAGGGGCGCCCGCGGCAGCGCGAGGGCGAGCTCCACGCGGGGCCTGTCCGCCAGGCGCAGCTCGATTTCGGCCTCAGTGTCGGCGAAGTTCTCGAGGACGGCGACGTCGTCCCCGAGGAGGACGAGCGCGACCCGCGGCGGCGCGACGAGCTCGACGCCGAGCGGCGCGAGGAGCGCCCGCCGCAGCGCACGGAGCTCACCTGCCGGAATGTCGAGGAGCTTCCAGAGATCGTCAGGAATCGCGAGCGTGAGAATGGAGCCAGGCGCACCCTCGCTCCAGCCGACGGCTCGGGCAAGCCGGTCGGTGACGAGAATCGGCGTGCCCGCCGCGACCAGGCGCTGGAGCTTCGCGCGAAGGCCCGGGTCGCCGAGCAGGTGCGCCGGGACGAAGGCGGCGGGGACATCGTCGCGCAGCTCGGTGTCGGGCACGAGCGGCAGCCCGAGGAGGCCGGCGAAGTCGTAGACGTAGCGATCGCGGCCGGCATCGCTCGACGGTGGGCGCGGCGCCGCGATCCCGCGCGCCGGGCGACCGCGAACGAGCCGGGCCAGCTCGAACAGCCCCGGCAGTTCGTTCCGCAGGGCCGCGACGTTCGCGGGGCCGGTGTCGCGATGGAGCGCGCCGTAGCAGAAGAGCAACACTTCCCGGGCGCCCGCGAGCACAGTCTGACGCCCCTGCTCGAGATAGGTCGGCGGCGTCGTGCCGAAGGGGTCGAACCAGCCACCGCCGCACTTCTCGCCGCCGATGCCGCCGAGCCAGCGCATGAGAAAGTAGGCCTCGTACTGAGACTTCCTTCCCCACCGCTCGTTGTCGGGGTCGCGCGTCTCCGTCCCAACCCAGATGCGATCGAACATCGCCGTCTGACGGACGACGTCGTAGCCGCGCTCGTGAAAGTCCTCGTACCACTGCGGGTACTTGATGATGACCTCGACGTCGGGGTTGACCGCGCGCGCGGGCTCGAGGATGCGCCGCCGCGAGACCTCGAGCAGGAGATCGCAGCGAAACTCGCTCCACGAGCGCTCGCCGCGGGCGCGCACGCAGTCGTCACACTCACATGCTGTGGCGAAGAAGTCGTCGATCATGATCTCGTCGAAGATGCTCGCCGCGTAGCGAGACTCCTGCTCGAGCCGTTCGAGGGCGGCCTCGTCGGTGAAGCACGGGAAAATCCATCCCCGCACGGCCTTTCGCCCGAGACCCGTCGTCGTGATGCACCCGCCTACAAGGACACCGGCCCGGCTGAAGCGCTGCTTCGCCTCGAGAAGAGCGTCGCGATCGGCCGTGTAACCGCCGCGAAAGCTCTCGAGGTACACGCGCGTCACGGCAGTCTCACGGCACCAGCGGATGGCTTTATCGATGCCCTGCGGGTTCGAGAGATGGTCGCGGACGTTCTGGGCGGTAAAGAGCGTCGAAAAGCGGACAGTGTCGGCCTCGCGGCGCGCGAGATCGAGGAGTTCGGAGCGCTCGCCCGGATGAGCCGGAGCTGCGCAGAGGAGGAGAACGATCGGTCCGAGCGAGGAGACGAGGGCGAGATTGCGGATCATGGCGCTTTTCTCCAATCTCCGACGCCGGGGATCTCGGTAACCGGCTTTCAGAGGGAGCAAAGGACATACCGCGGTCCGTCGCCTGGTGGCGCACGCCATCGAACACCGAGCGCCCCCTCGCTCACGGCCACTCGTTTGCAGGTTTCGCCAGCGGACTCGTCAACGGACACCGAGCACGGAGAATCCCCCGGCAGAGGGGAGAATTGCGCGCTCGCGGCTGAAGGAGGCACGTGCGATGCGAAAGCGCACCATCGGACGAAGACGGTTCCTCGCGGCGGCGGGAGCGGCGATCGGGGCACCTCTTTTCGTGCCCGCCGGGGTCCTCGGCGCCGCCGGCAGACCGGGCGCGAACGAGCGGATCGTCACCGGTCACATCGGTGTCGGCGGCATGGGAGGCGGCCACCTGCGCGACATGGTCGCCCGCATGAAGCGCCGCGAGGTCGACGTGGCCGCGGTCTGCGACGTCGACGAGAAGCGCCTCGCGCGGGCCTCACGCACGGCCGGCCGACAGGCGAGTCCCTACCGCGACTACCGCTACCTGATCGATCGCAAGGACATCGACGCGGTCGTCATCGCGACGCCGGACCACTGGCACGGGGTGCAGACGGTCCACGCCGCCGAGCGAGGCAAGCACGTCTACGTCGAGAAGCCGGCCTGCTGCACCATCGAGGAAGGGAAGGCGATGGTCGCCGCCGCGAAGAAGCACAGGGTCTCGGTGCAGGTGGGCTCGCAGGGGCGCAGCCAGCCGGAGGCGTACCTCGCGCACCGCTACCTCGTCAACGGCACCATCGGCACGGTGCGCCGAGTCGACTGCTTCCACTACCCGAGCCCGGTCGACAGGAGACCGGTGGCCGACAGCGCGCCGCCGCCCGAGCTCGACTGGGACCTGTGGCTCGGCCCGCTCCGCTGGCGACCGTACAACCGGCGCTACTGTCACGGGACCTTCCGGTGGGTGATGGAGTCGGGAGGCGGGCAGATCCGCGACCGCGGCGCCCACGTGATGAGCTGCGCCATGTGGTGGATGGGCGCCGACGGCACCGGACCGGTCACCGTCGAGGCGACCGGCGTCGCCCCGAAGGGCGGCCTGTGGGACTCGGCGGTGCTCATGAACGTCGTGTACACGTTCAAGGACCCCGACTGGGTGCTGACGTGGAGCCAGCCGGGCGAGCCGGCGCCGCCGGAGGAGCGCACGAGCGACGAGGCGCGCATCGTGCGGCCCGGATACGGCGCGGTCTATCGCGGCGACCACGGGACCTTCGTCCACTGGGGCGGCGACGGCGGCACGTGGGCCGAGCGGAAGGCACGCGAGTGGAAGCCGGGACCGGGCGCGAAGGACGTATTCCGGAGCCCGGGGCACAAGGAGGACTGGTTCACGGGCATCAGGACCGGCGCGAAGACGGTCATGAACATCGAGGCTGGAGTCGGCGTGGCCTTCCTGTGCATCCTCGGCAACCTGTCCTTCGTCCTCGGCCGCGCGCTCCGGTGGGACGCAGGGAAGCAGGAGATCGTCGGCGACGAGCAGGCGCGGCGTCTGATGAGTCGCCCGCAGCGGCATCCGTACCATCTGTGATCGCGGCGGTGTCGCCGCGACCCGAGTCGAAGACAGCGAACGGCTGAAGAGGTTCCGGGCCATGTCGAAGAAAGACCTCATCGAGCGGATCGGGAGCGAGGATCCGGAAGTGCGGGGCGAGGCGTGGCAGGGGGCCGGCAACGCCGGGCCCGCGGTCATCCCCGGCCTCGCGAAACTCGCGGCGAGCGGCGATTTCGAGATCGTCCGCGCCGCGAAGCGCGCGCTCTGGAAGATCGTCCGGCACGTCGGTCGGCCCGGCGCCGGGGACGAGCGGACACCGGTGGTCGAGGCGCTCACGAAGCTCCTCGGCGCCAGGCGGCCACCAACCGTGCGCCGTGAGGTGCTCTGGATGCTCTCCGAGCTCGCCGTCGGCGGCCGCGCCGTCCGGCGCGTCGCGGGGCTGCTCTCGGATCCGGAGCTCTGCGAGGACGCACGCATGGCCCTCGAGCGCATCCCGGGCGAGGAGTCGCTCGCGGCGTTGCAGAAGGGACTCGAGAGCGCGCCGGCCGAGCTCAAGACGAACATCGCGCAGTCGCTGCGGGCGCGCGGCGTCGACGTGCCCGGACTGCCCTGTCGGAAGCTGGTGCCGTCGCGGCCGACCGCGGTGAAGGCTCCGGGCGCCTGACGACGCCCGCTCCGAGGTCAGCGGGGCGGTCCGGAGACGATCGGCGCGCCGCGCTCGTCGGTCGCGCGCACGCGGAATGTCCACGCGTCGCTCCGGCCGAGAAACTTGACCAGAATCCGGTTCGCGCCGGCGGCAAGTGTCGCGTCGATCGCCGCCTCGTCGCCGGCGGACCGGGCTCGTTTCCCGTTCAACCACACGACGGTCTCGCCCGAGGCGGCGACGGTGAACCGGACGGTCCGCGCGTTCGACGTCCACACCTCGGCGTAGGCGTACGCGCCGCCACATCCCCGCGCTTCGAGCGCGTGCCCGAGGTCGACGATGCCCCTCGGGTCGCTCGTCGCATGAACCCGCCACGTGAACGTGCGTCCGCCGCTCTCGACCGTCGCGCCCCTGACCGGACGGACGTCGGCGCTCACGACGTCGGTGCCGCGCAGCGCGCCATCGGGGTCAGACAGCGGCCCGACGACCCACCAGTCGGTGACGAAGCCGGCGTGCCGCGCCCGAGCGCGCCGTGCGGCGTCGCGGACTGCGGCCGTGTCGTCGTCCGTGAACTGCGCCACCAGCGCGGCGGCCTCGGGCTCCGCACGCATCGAGAGCGCCTCGAGAAGCGAGACGAGGAGCGCGGCACCGGCCGTCTTCATGCGGCGCTCGAAGTGCGGGAGCGCCTGACCCCAGCGCATCTCCGCCGCCGCGGCGACCGCCGCCGCCACCACCGACGCGTCATCGTCCTCGAGGGCGGCGAAGACTTCCTCGGCGGCGCGGCGGCGTCCGGCGCGACCGAGGCCGCGGATCGCCACCGAGCGCTCGGCGGGGCTCGCGGCGCTCTCGAGGAGGTCGCAGTAGTGGTCGGACGCCGCCCCGAGCTCCCCGACGGCGATGAAGGCGTCGCCGACCCGGACGAGGCACGCCCAGATGCGACGGCGATCGCCGGTCTCCCGCTCATCGTCGCGCGGAAGCGACTCCCAGAAGAGGTACGAGTACGCGTAGGACGACGGGTTCCGGGAGAGCGCGTCGAGTGCGGCGAGTCGCACCTCGTCGTCCCCGGCGCTCTGCGCGACGCGGGTGAGTCGCGGCGCGGCCGTGGCGCCGAGCGCGGCGAGCTTCTCGAGGGCGGCCGCCCGGCGCGCGGATTCGGCGCCGATGAGGTCGCGGATGAGGTCGTCGACACTCTGCCCATGGGCGCCGCCAGCGCACGAGAGGGCGAGCGCGAGCGCCGCCGGGAGGGAGGCGCGCCGCCACCGGGTGAGAGGGTTCCCGTTCATGACTCGCTCCACATGGTCCGGGTTCACCGGGACAGCCGGACGGACTCCGCCCGCGACGCGTTC
>JBFFXF010000176.1:0-14883 GCA_041569895.1 Planctomycetota bacterium
GTCCCGGGCCCGTGCCCGAAAGCCATCGAGGTCGATCGCCTGGTCACCGTCGGGGCCGAGCGATCGAAGGCCGAGACCGAAACCGATGCGGATTCCGATGCGGATTCCGATGCCGATTCCGATTCCGACTCCGATTCCGACTCCGAGTCCGAGTCCGACATCCGACACCGAGGTCCGAGTCAGAGGTCAGAGACCGACCCTGCTGGATCCGTCGCAGAGTCTCGCCCGCGAGGTCGAGCAGTCCCCCGAGAGGTCACGCCACCGTTTCGCTCTGCCTGACCGCGCTCAGAAACACCAGGCGGGAGGCGAGCTCGAGGGGGTCGGGCTGGGGGCCGCCCGCGGCGATGGCGTCGAGGATGGCCGGCATCGCGATGCCGATCACGGGGGTCTGTCTCGCCTGGATGTCGACGAGGCGCTCGTCGAGCCACGCGTCGGCGTGGGCCTGGCCGACGAGCTGGATCAGGACCTGGAAGTTCTCCTGCGCGGTGCCGCGCATCTCCGGTCCGAGGCCGGCGAAGCTCACGGTGCCCTGGGCGATGGTGATGCGCTTGAGCTGGCCGGGGCGCATGAAGTACGCGTCGATGAACGCGCTGCCCTGGTTCTGGAGGTGGCTGCCGGAGGTCGCGTCGACCGCGTCATTGACCTGGTCGCGGAAGGATTCGGAGGCGACCAGCGCCGCGCCGAAGATGCCGTGACGGTACGCGTGGCCCTTGAGCGCGCCGGCGCGGTGCCCGCGCCCGATCGCGCCCGGGCCGCCGCGGAAGAACTCGACGGTCTGCTTCGGACGCACCGAGACCAGCAGCACGCGCGCGTCGGGCGGCCCCGGGAAATCACCCTCGTCGAGGCGCCAGACGATGCCATCGGCCGTGACGTCGAACGCCCGTGCGGCGCTCGACGCGGGGATGCCCGCGAGGTCGTCGACGGTCGCGTTGAAACACCGGATGCCGGACTCGACGAGCGCCGCGCGCGTCGCCTCGATCTCCTCGGCGCTCTCGCGCGCCACCCAGATTTCCGGCACCGGATAGTTCGCCTTCATGCGCATCTCCGCCGCGATCATTCCCAGGGCCGCGGCGGCCCGTGGGGCCTCCCAGCCCTCGACGTGCGGCGGGTTGGAGATCAGCAGATGCACGGCGTTCACCGATATCAGTGCTTCGGGGTGGAGGATGGAAGGCAGCAGGACGCGGAGTCGCCCGCGCTGGCGTTGCCACTCATCTTTCCCCTTGAAGAGTTTCGGGACCGGGACCGGGGCCGGGAACGGGAAAGAAAAGGACGATTCATAATCATGTCCGCGTCTGGCGCGCCGGAGTAGGATACACCGCCAGTCCGACCCGGCAACCGCGACGGCCGGCAGCCGGTTTCTCCGATACAATGCGACGGACACCATGAAGCTCAGCACGCGTTATCGGACAGCAGCGCTCACCCGGATCGCCATGATCGGCATCGCCGCGGTGATCGCGACGGCGGCGATCACCACCGTCGCGTTCATCCGCGCCACGTACGCGTCGGGTGAGCGACCGCCCCACATCGGCCCCTACCTGCAGGACCTCGGCGCCACCAGCGTTCGCATCCGCTGGGAGTCCCGGCGACCCTGCCGCGGAGCGGTCGAGGTCGAGCGCGATGGGACGATGTGGACGGTCGAGGAGCAGGGGGGCGACACGATCCGCCACGAGGTGCTGGTCGACGGCCTGCAGCCGGGAGTCGAGTACACCTATCGCGTGCGCTGGGCCGGGAGAAGCTCTGCCGCGTATCGCTTCCGGACGATGCCCCCGGAGGGCACGCGCCGGTTCACGCTGGTGGCCTACGGCGACTCGCGGTCCGATCCCGACGTGCACCGCCGCATCGTCGAGCGCATCGTCGCGGAGTCTCCCGACATCGTCATCCACACCGGCGATCTCGTGGACGACGGCCGCAAGGAGCGTCAGTGGAAACCGCAGTTCTTCGATCCCGCGTTCCCGCTGGTCCGCTCGACGCCGGTGATCACGTGCCTCGGCAACCACGAGCAGAACGCCGATCACTACTACCGTTACTTCCACTACCCGAACAACGAGGCGTGGTTCTCCTACCGCTGGGCCAACGTCCACTTCATCGTGCTCGCGTCGCAGCTGGCCTACGACGAGGAGAGCGAGCAGACCCGCTGGCTCGAGCGCGAGCTGCAGACGCCGGACGCCGAGTGGCGCGTGGTGTTCTTCCACCATCCGATGTTCTCGTGCCATCCGACGCGGCCGATCAACGGCAACCGCTGGGCGTGGCAGGACCTCTTCGAGCGTCACGGCGTCGACATCGTCCTCACCGGACACGACCACTACTACCATCGCACGCACCTGATCGGCCGCGCGTGGGATTCCGAGCGCCGCGGCGTGCTTCACATCACGACGGCGGGCGGCGGCGCGCCGCTCTATCCGGTCGAGGCGCGCGACTACACCGCAAGCGCCCTCTCGGCGCACCACTTCCTGGTGCTCGGCTTTGACGGCGGCACCGTGTCGTGTCGTGCGATCGACGTCGACGGCAAGGAGATCGATCGCTTCACGCTCGATCAGGCGACGTGGACCGACGCGACCTTCGCGAGCTGGGAGATGATCCTCTGGGAGCGGCGCCTGCGCGAGGCGATCGACTCGCGGCCCGGCGTCGTCGCTCTCGACGGCCGTTCCGACGAGTCGCTCGAGCTGCCCGCTCTCTTCGAGCGTCCCTTCACCATCGACTACCACTGGTCGGGCGGCTCGGAGCTCTGGGACACCGACCGCCGCCGCGGCTCGGTGCGCGTCGAGGGCGAGACCTTCCGCGTGCCGGTGGTCGTCGCGCGCGCGCCCGGAGCCGCGACGTTTCCGCTTCCCGAGCTCGAGCTCACGCTCGCCGACGATCCGCCGCCCGGCCGCCGGCTGGTCAACCGCTCGGTCACCCTGAGTCCGCTCCGCCTGGCGCGCGGGCGGGAGGTCACGGCGCCGGCCTCCGCACGGTCGATCTCGGTCGATGGCCGGCTCGACGAGCCGATCTGGCGCGAGGCGAAGGTCCTCGAGTCCTTCACGCGGGACGGGGGCACGCGTCTCTCCGAACGCGAGACCGTCCGCGTCGCCCACGATCCGCGGGGCGTCGTGATCGGCGCGACGATGACCTCGGGGAGGAAACGCCTGGTGCGCCTGCGGGTGAACTCGTTCCTGCGCGACCGCGACCGGATCCTCTCGAGGGACGAGGCGCTCATCGTCGCGATCACCGTCCCCGGCGAGAAGCCCGTGGTGCACGTGCTGGCGGCCGACTCGAGCGGCGCCTATCACGACTCGAGGAACGGCGACACCGCCTGGAACCCCGACTGGCAGTTCCGCCCGCGGGCGACCACCGGCGGCTGGCGGGCCGAGGCGCGCATCCCCTGGCGCGTGCTCGGACTCGACGGGCCACCCACCGAACCGCTGCGCTTCAACATCCTCCGCAACGACCGCGAGGAGCGCGCCCGCAGCGAGTGGACGCCGACGTATTCGTCGGACGGACGCGGGCGGGGGTTCGATGGGTGGATCACTTTCGGGCGGTGATTATAATCGAGTCCGAAGACGATCCGCGGATGACGCAGATTCCGCAGAGTGAAAGATGCGTCCTTGACCTCGAACGCCCTGCTGAGTAAACGCCATGGCGCTCAAGCTCTCCGTTGTTCCCGACAAGGCGGTCACCGTGACGCGCGGGAAGACCGTCGTGGCGGCGTGCTGGTTCGGGAGGTGGGTGCGGCGGCCGTATGTCTATCCGTTCCTGGCCCCCGGTGACGTCGAGGTCACGCGGCTCGATCACCCGGGCGACCCGGTGAGCCACTCGCACCACAAGAGCATCTGGATCGGACACGCCAACGTCGGCGGCGTCGACTTCTGGTCGGAGTCGAACCGTGCGGGGCACATCGCCGTCGCCGGCGTCGAGCCCGGCGCGACCGGGGGGGATCAGGTCGACGTGACGCTCGCGTGCTCCTGGCGGAAGCCGGACGGCGGCGAGGTCATCCGCGAGCAGCGCCGACTCGAGTTCCACGAGCTCGGCGGCGGCGCGCTGGCGCTCGACCTCGACGTGCGCCTCGAGGCGCCGGAATCGACCGTCGAGCTCGGCGTCACCAACTTCGGCATCCTCGGCGTCCGCGTCGCGCGCACGATTCGAGTCCACGAGGGGCTCGGTGGCCTCATCTTCAACTCGAACGAGGCGGAGAACGAGACCGGCTGCTTCGGCCAGCACGCGCTCTGGTGCGACTACAGCGGTCCCGTCCCGCTCCGCGGCCGCACGCTCGGCACCAGCCCCGGCGATGAAGGACCGCGGCTGGCGTCGGTGACGGTCGGCATCGCCTGCATCGATCACCCCGGCAACCCCGGCGACGATGTCCTCTGGCACGTCCGCGACGACGGCTGGATGGGCCCGGGCCTCACCCGCGCAGAGCCGCTCTCGATCGCCGCGGGCAAGCCGCTCCGCGTGCGCTATCGCATCCTCTCGCACGCCGGCCGCCCCTGGGAAGCGGGCCTCGCGGAGCACGCCAGCGCCTGGCGGCGAGCGGCGACGAAGCGGTAGCTCCGATCTGCGGAATCTGCGGACCGTCTTCTCTGCGCCGTCTGCGTTGCCGTGCTCGTCGACGCTGCCCCCCGGCGTTCGAGGACGAGGACGAGGACGAGGACGAGATGGGCGCGGAGCCCCCAACTCCAATCTGCGTAATCTGCGTAATCTGCGGATCGTCCCCTCCCCCCACTCTGCGAAATCCGCGGATCAACCCCCGGACGTCACTGCGACAGCGACCGAAACCAGTCGTAGTGATCCTTCTCCAGCGTCGGCCGATCCGGGATCGGATAGAAGAGGAACTCGTCCTTGCTCGCCAGCCAGAAGCCGGTGCGCAGCTGCAGGAACGAGATGCGGCCGAGGGCGGAGTCGAGGCTGATCCCCTTGACCTTCTTGTACGGGTTGGCGCGCAGCTCGAGGATCTGGTCGCGCAGCTTGTGGGTATGGACGTTGGGGATCGGCGAGGCGAGGAAGGGATCCTCGTGGAGGTCGGCGAGGAACTTGTCGATGTCGAAGTCGATCTGCGTGAAGAAGACCTTCGGCGCGCCCTTCGGCTGATCGGGATCGGTGATGAACCGCCCGAACTCCGGCGGGCTCATGTAGGAGAGCACGATCATCGACAGCGGACAGATCTCCTGGAAGGTGCGGATGAAGCCGGGGAGGTGCTCCTTGGTGTACGGCTGCTGCTCGAGCTCGAGGACGCGTCCGATCGGCGACGTGACGTAGAGGTTCTTGAAGGCCTCGAGATCGATGTGCTCGAGCACGCGGTACGACTTGATGAACTTCGTCCGCTTCGGGCTGCCGTCCGGCTTCGGCTTGACGTCGGCGAGCGCCGCATCGAGCCGGAAGTAGTCGTTGCGGTAGTCGGTGTCGACCTGGGCGAACAGCACCTGCCCGTGAAAGTACCTCGAGCTGCCGAGGTTGTAATGCCGGCCGAACTGCTCCGGCGGCAGCATCGAGGCCACCAGAGCGTAGTTCGGGTAGAGGATGACGTACAGGTACTTCTCGTCGGCCATTCGCACGGGCTCCGCTTTCCTGTCGGCGGGCAGGCCGGCGCCGCTCGAGCGGTCACCCCGGAACGCCTCCCCGGCGACGGAGTCCAATCATACTGAGAACGCCGACGCACTGGAACCCCCCCGCGGACGGCACGCGCTCGCGGCCCGGCGCGCCGGGGTTTGAACCGCCTCCCGCCTTCCCGTATCATGTCGCCGACATCGTCGCAATCGCCCTTTCGGCGACCTCGCGACCGGGCAGCGCCCCGTTTCAGGCACAGAGGTCCTCGATGCGTCGCGCCACGCCACGGATCAGCACGCCCCTGCTCGCGCTGGTCATCTCGACCTCGAGCTCGTTCTCGTGCGCCGGGCCCGCCGGAGCCGGCGAGGCCGGCGAGGATCGTCTCGACGCCGTGCGACGGCTGCTCCGCGAGGTGCCGCTCGTCGACGGGCACAACGACCTCCCGTGGCAGTACCGCAGGCGCGCCGTCACGCCCGGTCGGATCTCGATCGAGGCGATCGACATCGCGCGCGGCACAGGGGAATTCGATCCGCCGATCCACACCGACCTGCCTCGGCTTCGGGAGGGCGGCGTCGGCGCGCAGTTCTGGTCGGTCTACATCCCCGTCGACCTCGCCGGCGCGACGGCGGTGCAGGCGGTGCTCGAGCAGATCGACATCGTCCATCGCCTGCTGGCGAGGTACCCGGACTCGCTCGAGCTCGCCCTCAGCGCCGACGACGTCGTGCGCATCCACCGCGCCGGAAAGATCGCCTCGCTGATCGGCCTCGAGGGCGGCCACTCGATCAACGACTCGCTGGCGGTGCTGCGCATGCTGTACGCCCTCGGTGCGCGCTACATGACCATCACGCATTCGAGGAACACCGGCTGGGCGGACTCGGCGACCGATGACCCGGAGCACGACGGGCTCAGTCGCCTCGGCGAGGAGGTCATCCGCGAGATGAACCGCCTCGGCATGCTCGTCGACCTCTCGCACGTCTCCGAGCAGGCGATGCACGACGCGCTCGACGTCTCAGGCGCGCCGGTAATCTTCTCGCACTCCTCCGCCCGGGCGCTGACGGCGCATCCGCGGAACGTCCCGGACGCCGTGCTGCGCCGCATCCCCGAGAACGGCGGCGTCGTCATGGTGACGTTCGTTCCGGGTTTCGTCTCGGAGGAGGTGCGGGCCTGGCACGCGGCGGAGGACGCCGAGGAGAGCCGGCTCGCCGCGATGCACCCCGGCGACCCGGAACGGCGGCGCGAGGAGCTCGAGCGCTGGCGCGGGGAGCACCCACGACCGCGCGCGACGCTGGCGCAGGTCGCCGATCACGTCGAGCACGTGATCGAGATCGCCGGGATCGACCACGTCGGCGTCGGCTCCGACTTCGACGGCATCAGCAGCACGGTCGACGGCCTCTCGGACGTCTCGCACTTTCCGCGCCTCCTCGCCGAGCTCCTCCGGCGTGGCCATGACGAGGAGGCCATCCGGAAGATCGCCGGGCTCAACATACTGCGCGCCATGCGCGCCGCGGAGGAGGTCTCGCGCCGCATGCGGACCGGCGCCTCCCCGCGCTGATCGAGGAGGACTATCCGACGTGGACACGCTGCCGAGCGCCGGCGACAAGCCGCTCTTCACTCCCGGGCCGCTGACCACGAGCCGCACGGTGAAACAGTCGATGCTGCGCGATCTCGGCTCGCGCGACGCCGAGTTCATCGACACGGTCCGCCGCGTGCGCGAGTCGCTCCTGCGCGTCGCCGGCGTCTCGCGAGACGCCGGCTGGGAGGCCGTGCTCATGCAGGGGAGCGGCACGTTCGGGATCGAGGCGGTGATCTCGTCGGTCGTCCCGCGCGACGGCAAGCTCCTCGTCGTCATCAACGGCGCGTACGGCGAGCGCATCGCGCGGATCGCATCGGTCCACGGCATCGAGACGGTGGCGCTGCGGTGCGCCGAGGACACGACGCCACGGCGCGCGGACGTCGAGGCGGCGCTCCGGAAGAACGACGGCGTCACCGACGTCGCCATCGTCCACTGCGAGACGACCACCGGCATCCTCAACCCGGTCGAGTCGATCGGCGAGGCGGTCCGCGAGCATGGCGTGACGTACCACGTCGACTCGATGAGCGCCTTCGGCGCGCTGCCGCTCGACCTCGACGCGGCCGGCGTCGACTACCTGGTCTCCTCGGCCAACAAGTGCATCGAGGGGGTGCCCGGCTTCTCCTTCGTGATCTGCCGTCGCCAGGCACTGCTCGCGAGCGAGGGGCGCGCGCGGACGCTGAGCCTCGACCTGCTGGCGCAGTGGCGCGGGCTCGAGGCGAACGGCCAGTTCCGATTCACGCCGCCGACGCACGCCATCCTCGCCTTCGAGCGGGCGCTCGCCGAGCTCGAGGCCGAGGGCGGCGTCGCGGCGCGCGGGGCGCGGTACGCGGCGAACCAGCGTTGCCTGGTCGGGGGGATGCGCGCCCTCGGCTTTCGAGAGTACCTCGCGCCGGAGCTCCAGGGCCCGATTATCACGTCGTTCCGCTATCCGGAGGACCCGCGCTTCGACTTCGAGGACTTCTACGCGCGGCTGAACGAGCGCGGGTTCGTGATCTATCCGGGCAAGGTCTCCGACGCAGACTGCTTCCGGATCGGCAGCATCGGGCGTCTCTTCGAGTCCGACGTGCGCGCGCTGCTCGCCGCCATCGGCGCCACGCTCGCCGACATGGGCGTCGACACCGGCGGGGCGCGATGAGCGCCGCGGCAGAGCGCGCCGTGCCCACGGCCGCCCGTGTGGTCGTCATCGGCGGCGGCATCGTCGGAACCAGCGTCGCGTACCACCTCGCGCGCGCCGGCGTGCGCGACGTCGTCCTGCTCGAGCAGGGACGGCTCGCGGGCGGGACCACCTGGCACGCCGCCGGCATGGTCGGCCGACTGCGCGCATCGAACGCGATGACCCGAGTCAACCGCTACAGCGCGGAGCTCTACGCCTCGCTCGAGTCGGAGACGGGCGTCGCCACCGGCTGGAAGGAGGTCGGCAGCCTGATGCTCGCGCGCACCGGCGAGCGCGTCACGCAGCTCGAGCGTGCCCGCGCCGTGGCGGAGATCTTCGGCGTCGAGGTGAAACGCATCGACGGCGCCGAGGTCGCCGGGCGGTGGCCGTTGCTTCGCACCGATGACCTCGCGGGCGCCGTGTGGGTGCCGGGCGACGGCAAGGTCGAGCCCGAGGGCGTCACCGCGGCGCTCGCCGAGGGAGCCCGGAGGCGCGGTGTCGAGGTGATCGAGGGCGTGCGCGTCGACGCCATCGAGCGACGCGGCCGCCAGGTCACCGGCGTACGCACGGGCCGCGGCGTCATCGAGTGCGAGTCGGTGGCGCTCTGCTGCGGCATGTGGTCGCGCCAGCTCGCTCTCGGCGCCGGCGCGTGCATCCCGCTCGCGCCGGTGGAGCACCACTACGTCGTCAGCGAGCCGATCGACGGCGTGCACGACGACTTGCCGCTCGTCCGCGATCCGGACGCGTGCATCTACCTGCGACCGAGGGGCGACGCGGTCGTGCTCGGCGCGTTCCAGCGCCGGTCGCGGCCGTGGCCGGTGGAGCGCGTGCCGGACGACTTCTCGTTCCGGCTCCTCGAGCCCGACTGGGAGCAATTCGAGCCCGGGCTGCGCGAGGGACGCTGGCGGCTGCCGGCGCTCGAGCGCTGCCGACTCGAGCGCTTCGTCAACGGACCCGAGAGCTTCACGCCCGACAACGAGTTCATCCTGGGCGAGACGGCGGAGGTCGACGGGCTCTTCGTCGCCGCGGGGTTCAACTCGGCGGGGATCGCCTGCGCGGGCGGCGCCGGGAAGCTGCTGGCGGAGTGGATGATCGCCGGCGAGCCCCCCGAGGACCTCTGGAGCGTCGACGTGCGGCGCTTCGCGTCCTTCCAGAACGACGCCGGCTTCCTGCGCCAGCGCGTCAGCGAGACGGTCGGCCTGCACTACCTGATGGCGTGGCCGAACCGCGAGCTCGAGACCGGGCGCGACCTGCGCACCTCGCCGCTCTACGAGCGCCTGAAGCGCGCCGGCGCGTGCTTCGGCAGCAAGGCGGGCCACGAGCGGCCGAACTGGTTCGCGCCTCCCGGCGTCGAGCCCAGCGTCGAGCCGCTGGTCGAATACACCTTCGGCCGCCAGAACTGGCACGAGCACGCCGCCGCGGAGCATCGCGCGGCGCGGGATGGGGTGGCGCTCTTCGACCTGAGCTCGCTCGGTCGCATCGCGGTGCGCGGCGCGGACGCCTGCGCGGCGCTCCAGCATCTGTGCGCGAACGACGTCGACGTCGAGCCGGGCGCCATGGCGCGCACCGGCCTGCTCAACGAGCGTGGCGGCCTCGAGAGCGACGTCATCGTCCTGCGCCGCGATGCCGATCGCTTCGAGGTGCTCACCGGCACGGGGAGGACGGTGCGCGACATGCACTGGATCCGACGGCACATCCCGCACGGCGCGCGCGTCGACATCGACGACGAGTCCGGGTCGTGCGGCGTCATCGCGCTCGTCGGCCCGCGCTCACGCGAGCTGCTCGGACGCGTGACCCACGCGCCGCTCGATGACGATCGCTTCCCCCGCGGCACGGCGCGCGAGATCGACGTCGGTCCCGCCATGGCGCTCGCGCTGCGCGTCGACGCGGTCGGCGAGCCCGGCTGGGAGCTCCACGTGCCTGCCCCGCACGCCCTGGCAACGTACGAGCGACTGGTGGAAGCCGGCGACGAGTCGCTCCGTGCGCGAGACGCCGGACACTACGCGCTCGCGTCGCTCCGGCTGGAAGCGGCGCAGCCGGCGTGGGGAGCGGACCTGACGCCCGACGAGACGCCGCTCGAGGCCGGCCTGTCGGGCACGATCGCGTGGGAGAAGCCGGGCGGGTTCATCGGCCGCGACGCGCTCGAGCGCCGGCGCGCCGTCGGCGTCACGCGCCGTCTCGTCTCGGTCGTGCTCGAGGATCCCGGTCCGGTCCTCTGGGGAAACGAGCCGATCCTTCGCGACGGCGAGGTCGCCGGTCGCACGACGTCGGGCGCGTACGGGCACACGGTCGGCGCGTCGGTGGCGCTCGGCGTCGTCGGACTGCCACGCGGCGTCGGACCGACTCTCGACGGCGACGCGTTCACCATCGGCCGATGGGAGGTCAACGTCGCGGGCGAGCGATGCGCCGCGCGCGTCTCGCTGCGGGCGCCCCGCGAGGCAGCAGCGACCGGGGAGGCGCGCCGATGAGAGGTGGCCCGCTGACGCGTTTCCTCGAGCGCGCCCCGGGCGCGGTGTTCGTCCTCTTCGCGGTCACGGTCTCCTTCACGACGTACTTCTGCATGTACGCCTTCCGCAAGCCGTTCGCGGCCGCGCACTACGAAGGCGTCGAGCTCGGGGGCTGGCCGATCAAGGAGGTCTTCGTCATCAGCCAGATCATCGGCTACGCGCTCTCGAAGCTGATCGGCATCAAGTTCTGCTCGGAGGTGACGCGCGAGCGTCGGGCCGCCGCCCTGGTGTTCTTCATCCTCGCCGCCGAGGGCGCGCTGGTGCTGTTCGCCATCGTGCCGCCGGCGTGGAAGGTCGCGGCGATCTTCCTCAACGGGCTGCCGCTCGGGATGATCTGGGGCCTCGTCGTGTGGTACCTCGAGGGACGACGCACGTCGGAGCTCCTGCTCGCCGGGCTGAGCTGCTCGTTCATCATCTCGAGCGGCATCGTCAAGGACGTCGGGCGCGAGCTCACCTCCCGCGGCGTCAGCGAGTGGTGGATGCCGGCCGCCACGGGGGCGATCTTCCTGCCGCTCTACCTGCTGTCGGTCTGGCTCCTCAACCAGATCCCGCAGCCCGACGAGGAGGACGTCGAGGCGCGCGTCGAGCGCGAGACGATGGACGGGCGGCACCGCGTCGCGTTCATCAGGCACTTCCTGCCGGGGCTCGTGCTCCTCCTCATAGCGTACTTCTTCCTCACCGCGTACCGCGACTACCGCGACAACTTCGGCGTCGAGATCTTCGCCGCGCTCGGCTACGAGACGGAACCGGCGCTGTTCACGAAGGCCGAGCTCGTCGTCGCGTTCGGCGTCATGGGCGCGCTCGCCCTGCTCAACCTGATCCGCGACAACCGCCTCGGGCTCATCGGCGCCTACGCCATCATGACCGCGGGGACGCTGCTCCTCGCCGGCGCCACGCTGCTCCTCGACGCGGGCGTCATCAGCGGCTTCTGGTGGATGACGCTCGTCGGACTCGGCTCGTACCTCACCTACGTCCCGTACGGCTCGGTCCTCTTCGATCGCCTGATCGCCTCGACGCGCGTCGTCGCGACCGCGGTGTTCGCGATCTACGTCGCCGACTTCATCGGCTACGCCGGCTCGATCAGCGCCCTCGTCTTCAAGGAGTCCGCCAGCGGCGGCACCACGAGATACGAGTTCTTCCGCAGCTTCACCTACCTGATGGCCGCGGTCGGCGCGGTGACCCTGGTCGCGAGCTGCATCTACTTCCTCACCCGCCACCGAGCCCCGACCGGCGCGGGTGGGCGGCTGGAGGAGGCTGCGGGGGACAAGTCTGTGAAACCACTCTAAGCCAGGTACACCACCGGCACGGGGACACTCAAGTGATCAACCCCTCCGCCTTTCTCATTCCGCCTGAATTCGAAACGACTCTCGACCGTAGGGATCCATGAACCAGAGAAGGCTCCTCGTTTGGCTGTCCGTCGCCCTGTTGCTTTTGCTTCTCTTCTGTCTGCCGCGCCTCGTTCCAGCAGCTCGATTCATACTGGCGTTCGAAACGCTCGAGAGGAACTCGCAGGGCCTGTTGGAGTACAGACATCGCAAGACCGGCATCGTTTTCGTTCGCATCCCCTGGGATGCGGGGGATTATCTCCTGGCGAAAAGGGAAGTCACACAGCGCCAGTGGACCGCTGTCATGGGGTCGAATCCGGCTACGTTTCGGCCAAACGGCGCAAATTCCCATTTGCTGCGGATCGGGGAGGATTGCGAGGCGCTCCCGGTCGACAGTGTGTCCTGGTACGAGTGTCAGGAGTTCTGTGAGAGAACCGGCCTGATGTTTCCGACCGAAGCACAGTGGGAGAACGCGTGCCGGGCGGGCACAACCACGTCGTATTCCTTCGGCGAGGAGATTACCCGCGAGCACGCGATGTTTCAGGAGAAGATTGCCTACCGGGAGGGCGACCCGCTGCCCAGAGTGGTTCGGATGGACCATTTTCCTGCCAATCCCTACGGTCTTCAGAATATGCATGGCAACTTGTTCGAGTGGTGCTTTGACCGGTTTGGTGATCCCGCCGATGGCAAGCGAGTCGTGCGAGGAGGATCCTGGACGAGTGCCGCCGAGGCGTCGAAATGTGGCTTCAGGTGGGGAACGTTTCCTGACAGGAAGAAGGAATTCTTCGGCTTTCGGCCGGCGTTTCATCCTTTGCCGTAGGCGGAGCGGACTTCCGTGGCTGCCGTGGCTACGACGCATGCCCCCTGGGCGTCATGGGCTGGACGCACATTCATGACTCGATGCCCGCCGACCCGCCTACCGGCAGAACGATCGCTTGCCCAGAGTTGCCAGGTCGGCCTACCAGATTCGCCGCGGTCTCGAAACCGCAGTCGGCGCGGGGATGCTCACCTACGCGCGAAACTTCCAGCCCTGATCACGAATGAGCTGGAGGAAATCGATACACGGGATTCTGAGGTCGTCACAGACCACCGGAATCGTCGGGCGCTTTGCCTTTCGCTTCTCCCCGGTGACGACAGTGAGGCCCCGGACTTGAGCAAGGGCAATGACGAAGGGGTCACCTCCCGAGCGAAGACCTCCTCTGGTCGTCTTCAGGAGCTCGGTATGCGCGTCGGTGATTTCTTGGGAGGCCTTCCAGATTTCCGCGTCCACTGGGACAAAGAAGGCTGATTGGTCCTTCGTCCACGCCAGGAGCTCGTCGCTCTTTCTCTCGAGTTCCTCGCGGACAACCTCGGACGCGACGAGATTCCCGTCGGCAATCAGACGGGGAAGATTCTTGTCCCAGAGGTCCGGAAGAACGTCTCTCGGGTAGTAACGCGCCCACCCGTCAAGGAGCGCGCTGGTGTCGATGCTGTAGCTGGTCAAGAACTCGTCTCATACACTTCTTCTCGAATCTGCGGCAGGTGCCGGAGTTTGACGCCAAGGTAGTCTGAAACGTCGCTCGACGTGATGTTTTCAGCGTCGTAGCTGCTGAGAATCAGTCGGATGAAAAGGCGACCGTCCCGGGCGACGGTTCTGGCGGGATAGCTCGGGCCGCCTTCGGATTTCTTGAGCTCCTCACGGTATTTCAGCCAGTCCTCGTCGAACTCGCGCTTCTTTCGGTCGTAGAAGGTCTGCGTCGCGCGACCGAAGGTGATAAGGCGTATGAGGATTGCCTGGCGGCTTACGCGGAAGCGCCGAGAGAGCCTTGTAAGCTCCTCGTTGGTCCAGGTCCGCGGCCCGGCCTTCGCGACGACGAGGGGGTCAGAAAGAAACGCGTCGCGCGGGAGAAGCGTTGCCGCGGCAACTCGGTTGCAGAAGGCTTCTATGCGGCGATCGTGGGAGCTGCCTCGGTCATAGAAATCGCAAAGACCGCCGTCGTTCAGCATGACATGGGCCAGCTCATGAAAGAGCGTAAAGATCCTGCCGGCCGGAGCGTCCTTGGTGTTGGTCACTACTGCCGGGAACGGCTGCTCGCTGATTGAAAAGCCGCGAACCTCGTTCGGTTCGACTCCGACAGCCTGGAACACGAGAACGTTTGCTCGCTCGAGCGCTATCCGCCAGTTCCGAAGCGCGTCACTTGTCGAAGACCAGCCTTGTTGTTTCTCGGTGGTCACCGCGAGGTGTTCGCGGATACGAAGACCGACTTGTTCCGGGTCGTCGGAGAGCCTTGCTCGAAGCGGAAACTTCGGCGGGTCTTCGTCCTCGAGCTCGCGGTAGAGCTCAAGAGCGAGCTCGCGTCTCGCCAGGGAACGGCGAATCTGAAGCTCGAGCTCGGACGAATGAGCCCGTGCTTCGGCCGTGGCCAGGCGGCGAAAGTCCCTGAGCTTGGTGTCGAAATCCTTCGGTGGTGAGGAGAGGCAGAAGACCCCGAGAGGTCGCTGGTAGGTTCGCGCGAGCTTGACGAGCTGCTTGAGTGTTGGGCGGTCGTCCCCGGCTTCGAACGCCTCGAGACGATGCGCCTTTAAACCTGCTTTCTTGGCCGCCGCCTCGACGGAAAGGCGGGCGCTTTCCCGTGCCCACACCAGGAGTTCCGTCGATACGTCTGGCTTGAACCGCGGCGGCATGTCCTCTTGGTCCTTCTCGGCTTCTCTGCTCGGATTATGGCATGGCGGTCACCGTTCGTACAGTTTGAGAGGAGCGGGCACGGGCACGGGCACGGGAACGGGCACGGGGACGGGAACGGGAACGGGAACGGGAACGGGAAC